>NZ_BMQN01000003.1 GCF_014648135.1 Deinococcus sedimenti
ATGATACTCGGACCGCAGGGTCCCGGAAAAGTCGGTCAGCGCGGGGGTTTTTTCTATACCACCACTGTCACTCACGAGTGACGCGCACAGACCGCGCCGCATGCGGCGCGAACTGCGGGAGTAGCTCAGCTGGTAGAGCACTACCTTGCCAAGGTAGATGTCGCGAGTTCGAATCTCGTCTCCCGCTCCACACTCACCCCCCACCTCGAAAGAAGTGGGGGGCTTTTTTATTTCGTGAACTCGTGCATGGTGTCGAAGGCTTCCAGGGACGAGAGGAGTCGACCGGCGAGTCGCGTCAATTCACTGAGCTCTTCAGCGTCGAGCGGGCTGAGCAGTTGACCCTCAACAAGGAGGAACGAGGGCAGGAGATCCTCGACGGTGCTCCGCCCGAGGTCGGTCAGGTGGACGCGAACGGTCCGCCGATCCTCGGGGCTGTACGTCCGCTGGATAAGGCCGCGCTCCTCCAGCCGAGTGACGCGGTTGGAGATGGCCGGCCCGCGGACCGCACACACCTGGATGAGTTGACCCGGCTGGAGACCTTCGGGCGGGGCGCTGCGGTACAGGGCCAGCAGCAGATCCCATCCGGCCGCATTCAGACTGTGCTCAGCCAGCAGTGAGTCGAGCCGTTCCTGGAGGTGGTGGCCGAGGCGCGTCAGGGTGAGGACCTGAACCATGGCCTCCACGTTCAGATCGGGTCGGACGGCCTGCCAGTCGGTCTGGAGCTGCGTGAGGAAGCGGTCGCGCATGCCGGGTTCAGGAGCCGCGGTAGGTGCTGTAGGACCACGGGCTGACCAGAAGTGGAACGTGATAGTGCGCCGTGGCATCCGCGACCGTGAACCGCAGGGTGATCTCGTCCAGGAACGGCTCGGCTTGGCTTGTGCCCGTCGGGGTGGTCAGGTCCTTGAAGTGGGCGGCGACGTGGAAGGTCAGCTCGTACGTGCCGGTGCGCAGCTGCCCGCGTGGGATGAGCGGCTCGTCCGTGCGGCCGTCGGTGTTGGTGGTCGCCCGGGTGAGCAGGGTCCGCGCCGCGCCGTCGATCCGGTGAAGCTGGACGGGAATGTGGGCGGCGGGACGGCCGCGCGCCGTGTCGAGCACGTGGGTGCTGAGGCCCGCGCCGCTCACGCCCGTTCCACCCAGCCCTCGATGACGCCGTACGGTTCCGCGTCGGCATGGAAGATCACACCGGGGTTGGTCATGCCGAAGCGGTCGAGCGGATAGAGGATGTGGTGCCGGTTGGGGAAGGAGAAGAAGATCCGGTCGATGTCCTCGCAGCGGGTGAGGACCGCCTCGCCCAGGCGGTAGAGGGTGTGCTGCATGCTGTGCGAGTAGTGGTCCGGGAACACGTCCATCAAGGTCTGGTAGACCTCCGCCCAGATCGCGTCGTAGTCGGGCTCGTCGGTGCGGTAGGTCCAGCGGGCGGTGACGGTGGTCGCCAGGATGCGGTCGGTGGTGTCCGGCAGGGTCGTGAACTGGTCGCGGTGGAATCCGGCCCAGCCGCTCTGGGTGGTTTTCAGGATGTACAGCTCGTCGATGCCGCTCTCGACCGTGAAGTGCTGGCCGTCGCCGGTGACGGTGGCGGTGTGCTTCGGCATCTGCCGGACGAACGCGTGGTCGTGCGGGACGCCGCCCGTGGGCATGCGGTCCCAGGTGTGTTCCACGAAGGTGGCGCGGGCGCCGGTGACGCGCGGCCCGTGATTCACGAAGTGCCGGATGAGGTGCTTGCCGAACGCCTCGACGCTGCCGGTCAGGCCGTCGCGGGCCAGGGCGTAGATGGTGTTGCGGACGGTGTCGGTCGCGACGAGGTCCGTGTTGTCGCCGTGGGTGTGGGCGGCGTCGAAGTCGCCGGTCATGGCGACGCGGACCTGCACGTCCTTGATCTCGTGTCGCGGCTGGTCGCGGAACACCTTGAACAGGCGCACGTCGGCCTTGCCGTAGTTGTTGTCGCCGAGTCTGACCTTCACGGGCATGGGAGCCTCCGGGGTGGGGGAGACGAGGTCGAGGACGCGCAGGCGGGCGATCCGGCCGATCTCGTGCAGGGCGGTGTCGATTTCCTGGTCGGGGGTGTGGTGCAGGCGGCGGCGGGCGCCTTCGAAGATGCTGGCCTTGTCGTGCTCGCGGACGCACACCACGTACGGCAGGCCGAAGCGGGCGTGGTAAGCGGCGTTGAGCTGGTGGAATTCGGCGTACTCGTCGGGGCTCAGGCGGTCGAGTCCGGCGCTGGCCTGCTCGCCTGCACTTTCGGGCGTGAGTTCCCCGGCCAGGGCGGCCTTTCCGGCGAGGTCCGGGTGGGCGCGGATCAGGGCGCGTTGTTCGTCGGGCGTGCCGCTGCGGGCCGCGTGGGCGAAGGCGGCAGCGAGGTCCTCGGCGATGGCGTAGGGGCGGCCGCGCGCGACCTGCGCGGCGTAGTGGGGGGAGTGCTCCAGCACCCGCGCGAAGTGGGCGGTGAACGCCTCTTCGGTCAGGGTGTTGAGCTGGGTGATGGTCGGGTGCGGCAAGCTGGACCTCCGGGCACGCTCAGGTATTTCGACGGCGAAATGAATGTGGGGGCAGCGTAGTCCCGCCGCCCCCGCATGTCAAGGCGCCCGCTACCGGCTCTGCGTGTCCGCCGCGTCGCGCAGCGCGTCCCCCACGAAGTTGAAGGCCAGCACGCTGATCACGATCAGCACGCCCGGCAGCAGCAGCCAGGGGTGCAGGCTGAGCGTCTCGAAATTCTGTGCGTCCTTGAGCAGCAGGCCCCAGCTGGTCATCGGCTCCTTGATGCCCAGCCCCAGGAAGCTCAGGGCGCTCTCGCCCAGGATGTACCCGGGCAGGGCCAGCGTGGCCGTCACGATCAGGAACGAACTCAGGTTCGGCATGATGTGCCGCAGGATCACCCGCAGGTCCCGCGCGCCGATCGCTCGGGCCGCCTGCACGTAATCCAGGCCGCGTGCCCCCATCACCTGCCCACGCACCACGCGCGCCAGCCCCGCCCAGCCGATCAGCGCGAGGACCGCCACGATGCCCAGGTACACCCACGTACTGGGCCACTTCGCGGGAATGATGGTGCTCAGCGCCAGCAGGATCGGCAGCCTCGGGAATGACAGCAGCACCTCCACGAGGCGCTGGATGACGTTGTCCACCCACCCGCCGAAGTAGCCGCTGACGCCGCCCAGCACGATGCCGATACTGAAACTGATCAGGATGCCGATCAATCCGACCGTGAGGCTGACCTGCGAGCCGACCAGCATGCGCGACAGCAGGTCCCGCCCGAACCGGTCGGTGCCCAGCGGGAAGTAGTATCCGTCCCGCACGCCGAACAGATGCCACTGGCTCTGGAAGACGCCCAGCAGCGAGTAGCGGCTCTCGGCCGGATCGTCGCCCCGAACGAGGAACAGGATCGGCAGGGGCCGCGTGGTGTCCTCGCTGAACGTGCGCGCGAAGGTCACGGGATCGCGGGTCTGCCTGAAGCCGTACACGAACGGCCGCATGAGCCTCCCGTCGTGCATCACGTGCACCGCCTGCGGCCGCTGGTACGGGTAGTCCTCGTGCTGCGCGGTGATGGAGTACGGCGCGAGGAACCCCGACACTAGGGCCATCAGGTACAGCGCCGCGAGCACCCAGGCGCTCAGCACCCCGGCGCGCGAGCGGCGGAAGCGCCGCAGGGCCAGCTGGAACGGCGTCACCCGCGCCGCTGCCCGGGCGGGGGTGGGCGCGGCGGTCATTCGAACCTCACGCGCGGGTCGGCCCACGCCAGCGCCAGGTCGCTCAGCAGGTTCCCGACGAGCAGCAGGAGCGCGCTGAACATCAGCAGGGTCATGGCGACGAACTGGTCCTTGTTCAGCAGCGCGTCGTACAGGTACGGGCCGATGGTGGGCAGGTTCAGGACGATGCTGGCGATGATCGTTCCGCTGATCAGGCTGGGCAGGCTCAGGCCCGCGAGGCTGATCAGCGGGTTCACGGCGTTCCGGACCGCGTGCCCCCACAGCACCCGCCGCCCGGTGGCGCCCTTGGCGCGCGCGGTGCGGATGAAGTCCTGCGACAGCACGTCCAGCATCGAGGCGCGCATCTGCCGCATCAGGCCCGCGACGCCCTCCAGACCGATGGCGATCATGGGAATCCACAGGTGCGCCAGCAGGTCTGCGACCCGCGCGGCACTCCAGGGCGCGTCAATCATGTCCGGGCTGAACAGGCCGCCGACGTTCGTCCCGCCGGTCCGCAGGACGAGGGCGATCAGCAGCAGCGCCACCAGGAAGTCCGGCGTGGCCAGACTCAGGTACCCCAGGAAGTTCAGCGCCGCGCTGCGCTTTCCGTGCCGGTGCAGCGCCGTGTAGATGCCCAGCGGCACCGCGATCACCCACGACACCAGCAGGGTCAGCACTGCCAGGAACACCGTCCAGCCCAGCCGCTCCCAGATCAGGCTGCTGACCGGGCGGCTGTTCGCGAACGAGTACCCGAAATCGCCGTGCAGCACGATGCCCTTCACCCAGTTCAGGTACTGCACCCACACCGGCTGGTCCAGGCCCAGCTGCCGGGTCATGGCCTGCAGGGCCTCCGGGGTGACGCGCGGATCCTCGCGGTACTGGTCGAGGAAGCTGCCGGGCTGCAGCTGAATCACGGCGAAGCACACCACGCTGATCAGCAGCAGCGTGGGAATCATGCCCAGAATGCGCCGGACGGTGTACGTCAGCATTGCGGGGGAGTGGGGAGTAGGACGTGGGGAGTGGGACGCATGGAAACCTCCGGGAATTCAAGGCGAGGGGGTGGGTGCAGGTCAGGCCCCTCACGGCCGGTCACCCGCACGCCACCCCCACGGCCCTTACTTCTGGTAGATCAGCGGAACCGGGTTGTACCCGGGAATCACGCCGAGGTTGTACACGTAGTTGCCGTACCTGGTGCTGATTGCGCCGATGTTCTCCGGTTTGGCGATGGGCGTGACCGGCAGGTTCTGCGCGAAGATCAGCTGCCAGCGGGTGTACAGCGCCTTGCGGGTGGCGGCGTTGGGTTCCACGGCGGCCTTGTTGAAGATCTCGTAGATCTCCTTCTCCCAGCTCGCCATCCTGGCGGTGTTGGCCGGGTCGCCGTCCTTGGCGGGTTGCGGCGCGCGGTGCCAGTAGTACAGGCTGCCGCCGGGCTGCCAGATGGGTCGGCGCAGTTCCGGGTCGGGCTGATCGCCGAAGGCGTGCAGGATCATCTCCCAGTCGCCGCTTTGACCGGTGGCGAGCAGGCGGCTGCTGAGGATGCCCTTGAGGTTCACCTTCACGCCCACCTTCGCGAAGTCACTCTGGAGGATCGTGGCGATGGACGGGTACACGGCGCTGTCGGTGCCGTAGGTCAGGTCCAGTTCGAGCGGCTGGCCGCTGGGCAGCAGGCGGATGCCCGCCGCGTTGCGCCGTTTGAGGCCCATGGCGTCGAGCGCGTCATTGGCGTCGTTCAGGCTGAAGGTGCCGAGCTGACGGGTGGTGTTCGCGTAGAACGCCTTGTTCACGGGCGCGACGCCGTGGCCGGGGAGGCTGGCCAGGCCGTTGTACACCGTGTCGATGATGCGCTCGCGGTTCACGGCGCTCTGCATGGCGCGGCGGAAGCGCACGTCGCTGAAGACCTTGGCCAGCGCGGCGTTCTTCGCGTCGAAGTTGTACGCCACGAAGGGCGGACTGCCGAACAGCGCCGTGGAGCGCATGACCTTGAACGGGGCGCCCGCGACTTCCTTCTGCTTCAGGTCCGGGAACTGCGCGCCCGTGACGTTCAGCTGGTCGAGGTTCCCCGCGAGGAACTGCGCCACCTGCGCCTGCGGGTCGCGGATGATCAGGAACTCCAGCCGGTCCAGGTACGGCAGCTGCTTCCCGGCGGCGTCCACCTTCCAGTAGTTGGGGTTGCGGGTCAGGGTGACCTTCTGCCCGGCGGTGTAGTTGCCCAGCTTGAAGGGGCCGGTGCCGACCACCTCGGTCTCAGCGACGTTGGTGGGCCAGGCGCTGTTGATGTCGCCGGGTTTGGCGCCGCTCTCCTGGCCGTACTTGGCGAGTTTGTGCTGCGGCATGATGAAGTACCGCTGCTGCAGCAGGAACGCGGGGGCGGGGCGGGGCAGCGTGAAGCGGACGGTCATGCTGTCGACCTTGCTGATGGTCACGTTCTGGCCACCCAGCTTGAAGTTCCCGGGGTCCCCGGCGCGGGACTCGGGGTTCATGATCATGTTCCGGTACGTGAAGATCACGTCGTCGGCGTTGAAGGCCTGCCCGTCGCTCCACTTGACGCCCTGCCGGAGCTTGAAGGTGTACACGGTGCCGCCGTCCGTGATCGTCCAGCTCTCGGCGAGGGCGGGTTCGATCTTGTACGTGGCGAGGTTGAATTCCACCAGGCCGTCGAACATCTGCTGGGAAATCAGGCCCAGGTTGTTGTCGATGGCGCCGTAGTAGAAGAGGCTCTGGGGGCTGTCGCCGAGCGGCAGGGTGTAGGTGCCGCCGCTCTTGCCGCCGACGATTCCCAGGCTGCCGTAGCCGGTGACCTTCTTCGGGGCGGCGTGGGCGGTGCCGATCAGGGCGAGGGTGAGCAGGGTCAGGGTGCGTACGTGCATAGGGACCTCCGGGTGGGGCGGGGGTGGACGCGATGACTTGATTCGAAACAGCCTAATACCAGTCTGCTTCCACTTGCAACCCTCTTGCAAAGAGGTTGTGCAGTGGTACGCTCATGACGATGCTGTCCCCGTCCTCCCTCTGGACCATCCCGCTCGACAGCGCCAGCGCCACCCCCGTGTACGTGCAGGTCGCCCAGGGACTGACGCAGCGCATCGACAGCGGACAGTTGCGTCCCGGTAGCGCACTCCCCGCCGAACGCGACCTCGCCGCGCACCTCGGCGTGTCCCGCGTCACCATCCGCCAGGCGCTCGCGCTGCTCGCCCAGCAGGGCCTGCTCACCAGACGCCACGGCAGCGGGACCTTCGTCACGCCCCCACCCCGCCCCGGCGACCTCCCCGCCCGGACCCTCGGCCTGCTGTCCTCCTTCTCCGAGGACGTCCGCTCCCGCGGCCAGCAGCCCGGCGCGCGCATCATCAGCTTCGAACGCACCCGCCCCACCCCGCAGGAAGCCATGAGTCTCGCCGTGTCCCCCAGCGAGACCGTGTACCGCCTGCGCCGCCTGCGCACCGCCGACGGCGAACCCCTGGCCGTCGAGGACTCCACCATCCCCGCCGGACTCGTCGGCCCGCTCGGCGCGGACGACGTGCAGGACGCCAGCCTGTACGCCCTGCTGGCCTCGCGCGGCCTGAGCCCCACCCGCGCCATCCGCCACCTGCGCGCCGTGAACGCCGACCTGACCCTCGCGCCCATCCTGGGCATCCCGGTGGGCGCCGCGCTGCTCACCACCGACCGCGTGTCCTGGCTCGCGGACGGCCGCCCCATCGAGTACGCCCGCGCCCACTACCGCGGCGACCGCTACGACTTCGTCATGGAACTCCAGGGCGGCGCGTGACCCCCCCGCGCGTGCTGGGCCTCATGAGCGGCACCAGCGCCGACGCCATCGACGCCGTCCTGCTCGAACTGCCCGACTGGCCCGCCCTGGGCACCGGCCAGCCCCTGCACCTGCCCGCGTGGACCGGACAGCCGCGCGGCCGCGTCCTCGCGCACACCACCACACCCTACCCCCCCGACCTGCGCGCCGCGGTGCTGCGCGCCATCCGCAACGAGGGCACCCCCAGCGACCTCGCCCAGCTGCACTGGGCCGTCGGCGACACCTTCGCGCAGGCCGCCGCGCCCCTCGCCGCGCGCGCCGACCTGATCGCCAGCCACGGCCAGACCGTGCAGCACCACCCCCGCCCCGACCCCACGCGCGGCTGGACCCGCCCCGCCACCCTGCAACTCGGCGAGGCCGCCCTGATCGCCCAGGCCACCGGGAAACCCGTCGTGGCCGACTTCCGGCCCGCCGACCTCGCCGCCGGGGGCGTCGGCGCTCCCCTCGTGCCCTACGCGGACTGGGCGCTGTTCGCGCAGCCCGGCGTCACCCGACTGCTGCTGAACCTCGGCGGGCTCGCCAACCTGACCCTGCTGCCCGGCACCGACCCCGCCCGCGTGCAGGCCTTCGACACCGGACCCGCCAACTGCCTGCTCGACGAGATCGCCGCCCGCGCGGACCTCCCCTGCGACGAGAACGGCGCCCTGGCCCGCGCCGGGCAGGTCCACGAACCCACCCTGGCGGCGTGGCTCGCCCACCCCGAACTGCACGCCCCACCCCCCAAAGCCACCGGGCGTGAAGTCTGGACCCTCGACCGGCTCCCCCAGCCCGCCCCGCTGACCCTGCCGGACCTGGCCGCCACCGCCACCGAACTCACCGCCCGCACCGTCGCACTCAGCCTGCAGTGGCTGACAACCCCTCCCGACGAGATCGTGATCGCCGGCGGAGGCAGCCGCAACCCCGCCCTGACCGCCGCCCTCACCCGCGCCCTCCCTCACCCGCCCATGCGGACCTTCGCGGACCTCGGCTGGGATGCCCACGGCTTCACCGACGCCACCCGCGAGGCGGCCGCCTTCGCGTTCCTGGGCTACGCGCACGCGCAGGGCTGGCCCAACACCCTCGCCCACACCACCGGCGCCACCCACGCCACCCGCGCCGGCAAGTGGACCCCCGCCCCCGGAGCGCCATGACCCAGCCGAACCCCTCCCACCCCCCCGACCCAGGTTCCCCCGAACTCAGCGCGCCGACCGGCCCGACGCCCGACGCGGGCCTCCCGGCCCCCACCACCCTGAAGACCGAGTCCCTGCACGCCGCCCACCCGGACCTGGACCTGCTCAGCCCACTGGACCTCACCACCGCGCTGCTCGACGATCAATGGACCGCCGTGGACGCCGCCCGCCGCGCCGCCCCGGCCCTCAGCGCCGCCGCGGAAGCCGCGCTGCCCCGCCTGCAGCGCGGCGGGCGCCTCCTGTACGCCGGTGCCGGAACCAGCGGGCGGCTCGGCGTGCTGGACGCCACCGAACTCACCCCCACCTTCTCCTGGCCACCCGAGCGGGCCGTGCCTCTGATCGCCGGAGGCGAGCGGGCCATCCGGCAGGCCGTCGAGGGCGCCGAGGACGACCACGCTGCTGGCCACGCCGTGCTGCTGGCCGCGACACCTGGCCCGCACGACGTCCTGATCGCCGTCGCCGCCAGCGGCACCACGCCCTGGGTCCTCGGCGCCATGAGCGCCGCCCGCACCGCCGGCGCCCTGATCATCGGCCTGGCGAACAACCCCGGCACGCCCCTCCTGACCGGCGCCGACTGCCCCGTGCTGCTCGACACCGGCCCGGAACTCATCAGTGGTTCGACCCGCCTGAAAGCCGGCACCGCCCAGAAAATCGCTCTGAACACCCTCTCCAGCGCCCTGATGGTGCAGCTCGGCAAGGTGTACGGCAACCTGATGGTGGACCTGAAAGCCACCAACGCCAAACTCGAAATGCGCGCCGTGCGCCTCGTGCAGCACGGCGCCCACTGCGACGATCACCAGGCCCGCGCCGCCCTGCGCGACGCGGGTGGCCACGTGAAAACCGCGATCGTCGCCCTGCGACTCGGCGTGACCGCCGCCGATGCCCGCGCCCGACTCGACGCCGCCGACGGCCACGCCCGCGCCGCCCTGGACCGCCCATGACCGCGCCCCTCATCCCCGAGCGGACGGCCGCCCTCCTGCACGCCGCCGCCCGCCCCGGCGGCCCCTCCGCCGCCGCGCTCGGCGTCGTCACCGCCGACGGGCAGCGCGCCACCCTCCACGTCGGCCACACCCAGCACGGCGGCCCCGCCCTCACCGGCCACGAATGGTGGGATCTGGCCAGCCTCACCAAGCCCCTCCTGACCGCCCGCGCCATCCTGCGCGCCACCGAAGACGGCCTGTGCGACCTGGACGACCCGCTCGGCAGATGGCTCCCCGACCTCGCCTGGATGCAGAGCACCTCGCTGCGCGACCGGACCCTCCGGCAGCTCCTCACCCACACCGCCGGCCTTGGCGCCTGGACGCGCCTGTACACCTGGGGTGACGCATCCACCATCCGCGCCCGGTTCCTCCAGGAACCCTGGGAGGTCGGCCCACCCGGCGAGGTCCGCTACTCCGACCTCGGCTACGTCCTGCTGGGCCGCGTGCTGGAACGACTGCGTCAGCAGCCCCTGCACACCTTCCCCGTGGACCCCGGCCTGACGTTCACGCCCCCGCCGGACCAGACCGTGGCCACCGAACAGTGCACCTGGCGCGAACGACTCCTGATCGGCGAAACCCACGATGAGAACGCGGCCGCGCTCGGCGGCGTCGCGGGCCACGCCGGCCTGTTCGGCACCCTGACCGGCATGCTCGACCAGGCCGAGGGCCTCCTGCGCGGCGGCTGGCTCTCCCCGGCCGCGCAGCGCCTCGCCCTGAACACCCAGGTCCCGGAACGCACCCTGGCGTTCGTGTCCGCCTGCCCGGGCTGGAGCGGCGGTAGCCTCTGCAGCCCCCACGCCGTCGGCCACACCGGCTTCACCGGCACCGGTCTCTGGATCGACCCGCCCCGCGGCCACGCCTGGGTGCTCCTGACCAACCGCGTCCACCCCACCCGCCACAGTGGCTTCGACATCCAGGGCCTCCGGCAGGCCGTGGGCAACACCCTGGCCACCCGAACGGGGGCACTTCCCGCCTGAGGAAGGGAATATCTCACGCGAGGCACCGTTTCGGGGGATGGTGCCGCCCCCTGGAGAGTGGAAGCATGGCCGTGCAGGGTTGCTGACCCGAGGAGCCTCCATGTACACCAACCGCGAACGTGGCACCGCACTGATCACCGTCCTCATGACGGCTGTCCTCCTGATGGGCGTCGTCACCGTCACCACGCAACTGGCCCTGGGAAGCCGAAAAACCGGAGCGGACGACACCAGAACCTTTCAATCTGCCCTTCAGGGCGAGAGTGCCCTGGCCGACTTCCTGGTCTGGGCGCAGGACAACGGCCAGTTTCTTGGGAGTGTGCCGGAATCCTGCGTGGACAGCAACGCCACGCAGCAACTGGCCTGCACGACCAGACAGTGGCTGGCGACCTACCCCGGCTATGGCGGCGTTACGCTGAAACTGGCCGGCATTCAGTTGGACGGCAGCAACATCGTCACCATGGATGTCGAGGCGAGTTCCGTCAGCGGCGGCTCCAACACCCGGATCATTCAGCAGTACAAGTCCAAGAAACTGGACCTGAAGAAACTGAACATCCCCTCGGCCGTGCTGTCGTACCCGGGAGTGGATGTGGGTGGTAACGCCTCGATTGGCGGCGCGGTCCTTAATCTGCCGCTGACGGACAGTGACGGCCTCTACACCGATTTTGCGCGTGCCAAGACGACGGCGGTGACCTCACTCAGTCGGGGCACCTCGGTCCAGGTCAGTGTTGGCGGCACCTCCGATCAGCTTCGGCACATGTCACGCGTCAGCGTGGGCGACTATGTCCGCCTGCCGCTGGCCGACAGCGCGGCAGGTGCGGTGTCCAGTGGGAAGTTCGGGACGTTCAAGGTGACGGCCATCGCGGGTACCGCTCTGACGCTGGAAGCCGTGAACGTGCCGTCCGTCAGCGGGAGTTTCAGTCCCTACACCGCCAGCACTCAGCAGCCGATGGACTACGTCATGAACGGCGTGGTCAGCAACACCTCCAACTCACTGACGCTGCGGACCAGCGAGACGTTCGTCACGGGTGATCAGGTCGCGGTGAAGGTCGGTAACGTGACCTACACCGCCACAGTAAGTGCGGACGGCAGCTCCACTGCGCTGGGCACCTCCGTGAGCGTCACGGGCTGGCTGCCAAGCGTTCCCACCATTCCGGAAGGGACGTCCATCGTGAAATCCACGAATGCCGTGGTCACCGGTGGCGACTTCAACGACTGTACCGCCACGGAACTGATCAGCAACAATAAGTGCATCCGGGACGTTGGCGGCGGCCTGGTGGGCGGGTTGCTGACCGGAACCTCCGGTTCCAGCTACGCGCTCAATCCGGCCGACGACGCGCTGTTCATCAAGACGTTCGGCATGACCCCTGCCGAACTGCGCACCATGGCCAAGGTGATTCCCGAAGCGAACTTCAACCGGGAAGCAGCCAACCTGAACGGCCTGACGTGGCTCACCAACACAGGCGGGTCGGTCAACCTGAACAGCCAGAAACTGAGTGGCAACGGCATCCTCATCGTGGACGGCGACCTGACCATCAACCAGAACCAGGCCGACGAATGCGACATGAAAGGCGTGATCTACGTCCGGGGCAACCTGAACATTCAGGGCAACCTGGGCCTGTGCGGCGCCATCGTGGTGGAGGGCAGCGTCCTCGACAGCACCGGCATGAAAGTCACTGGCAGTGATATCAACAATGACACGGACTTCAGCGGCACCGGCCGCAAGGTTCAGTACGATCCCGAGGTCCTGTTCGACATCACCGCCGGAAGCGGGAAGTACAGCCTCAGCCTGGAACAGGGGACGTGGCGGCAGCGATGAACCGCGACCAGGCCTTCACCCTGATGGAAATCCTGATCGTCATCGGGATCATCGGCATTCTGGCGGCCGTCGCAGCGCCCTCGTACCTGGCCTGGATCACCAGAACCGAACTCGAGCGGGCGGCCTCCCTGGTCGCAACCGAAATCCAGACGACCCGCAGCGCCGCGCGTAAAGGAACAGTCCAGACCATCTCGACGACCGCCAACAGCACCAGCATCGTCAGCCGCGGCGTGACCATTCCCCTGCCATCGGCAACAATCGATGCCGGTACCAGCCTGTCCTTTCAACCTCCGTTCGGCTCCATTCAGCCGGCCACCGGCAGCAAGGTCGCCGTCACGCCCGTCAACATCATCGTCCGGTCGACCCGCAACACCAATCTCTTCCGCACCGTCAGCGTCGTCAGCCTCATGGGCAAAGTGGTCGTGAAATGAACAGGACTCCGGGCTTCACCATCGTGGAACTGCTGGTCGCCATTGCCATTCTGGGGATCGTCCTGATGTCCATCGGAGCCATCCTGCCCGGCGTGGCCAAACTCAACCAGAACTCCAGGCAGGATCAGACCGTGGTCCTCGCCGGGCGAGCGTACTTCGAGCAGGTCCGCGCGGAACTGAAAAACAATTTCAACAGCAGTATCTCCGGAGTCACCGTGCCCGGCAACAATCAAAATGGCCTGTCATGCACCACCCAGGAAAGTGAACGGCTCAGCACCGTGACCGCCGGGGTCAAACTGAGTCGCACCGTCACCCTCAGGTGCACCGTGTCCGGCCGCGCCACGACCTTCACGCTGACCATCGCCAATCCGGACCTGGGAAAATCATGACGCGGCACCAGGGCTTCACCATCATCGAACTGCTGGTCGGCATGGCTATCCTGGCCATCCTGACAGCGGCGGTCTTCAGTTTTCAGCAGAGCACCACAGTATTCGCCGCCAGCCAGAACGGCCTCGCCCAGCGTCTCCAGACGGTCAACGACATCTCCGGTTACCTGGGCGACCGCCTGCGCGCCGCGAGTCGAATCGTTCCGGACGGCACGTCACTTCCCGACGGGACCGCGGCCAACACCTTGAAGAGTTGTGACCTGGGAGGAACCTCCCCTTGCATCGCGCTGGTGCTCCCAGTCGTGGAAGACAGCCGCGGCGCGCAGGCCTGCGGCACAACACCCGCCACTGAGCCGGGCCGAATCGTCGGCTGGACCCTGAACATCTACCGCTACGTTCCCCGGGCCGACCTGGACGTCTCGTTGAAGACCAGTACGCTGACCAGCCTGGACGGTGCCGCGCAGGCCCTCGTTGAGATTCAAATGGAAAATCCCAGCAGACCCGTTGTTGCGGCAGGATCGTGCGGCACTCTGCAGCCACTGCCGGATGCCACCAGTGCCTACACGTCCGTGCTCGGCCGGAACGTGATCACCGACTTGGCCGTTGTCGGGTCGAATCCGGGTTTCGAGTACGACGCCGTCAAGAAGTACGTCACCATGCGCCTGCGCACGGTAGAGTCGGTTAACGGCAAACTGGTGTACACACCCAGTGCTGATTTCTACACGTTGAGAGTCAACAGTCGCAACGTGGATTGACACCCGGCAGCGCCTGTGTGACGCCCGGTGATCCACAGCGGGGGTCGGCGCCAGGCGCCGCACCGATGCGGCGTGCATTCCCCAACTGCCTCGGGTTTCCCATCGCTCCATAGCTGACCCTTGCGTCACCTGAAGACTCCCTGGGTGTCGGCTGAAGGTCCGCTCTACGGCTGCTGAACGCTGTTGTCATCAGGGTTCCCGGTGTTCGCGGCACACTGTCGGTATGACCCTGATCCTTGCCCTGTCCGCCATCGCCATTCCCCTAATTACCCTGCCCGTCCTGTACCCGAACCGCGAGCAACGCGCAGAATGAGCTCCACTACCGAACCGGGGCACCTGACTTCAGGTGCCCCGGTCGCGTTGGTGACGCTTTACCGGGTGAGTGCGTAGGGGATGACGTGGGGTCGGCCGGTATCGGGGTCGGGCAGCAGGTGCGCTTTCAGACCGAAGACGTCGCGCAGCAGGTCGTGGTTCAGGACTGCTCCGGCCGGGCCGTGGGCGTACACCTCGCCCTCGCGCAGCGCGATCAGGCGGTCGCTGTAGCGCACGGCCTGGTTGAGGTCGTGCAGGACCATGACGACGGTCTTGCCCTGCTCGCGGTTCAGGCGCTGCGCGAGGTGCAGGACTTCGAGCTGGTGGGCCGGGTCGAGGTAGGTGGTCGGTTCGTCCAGCAGCAGGATGTCTGTCTGCTGCGCGAGGCTCATGGCGATCCAGGCGCGCTGGCGCTGCCCGCCGCTGAGCGCCTCGAGCGGCCGGGTGGCGAAGACCCGCATGCCGGTCTGGTCGAGGGCCCAGGCGACGGCCTCGCGGTCCTCGGGGCGGCGGACCGGGAAGCGGCCCTGGTGGGGGTGCCGGCCGAACCAGACGAGGTCTTCCACGCTCAGGCCCTCGGGCGCGGTCGGTCCCTGCGGGAGGATGGCGAGGCGGCGGGCGATCTCGCGGCTGGGTAGGGCGTGCAGCGCCTGTCCGTACAGTTCGATGTGGCCGGCCCCGGTGGGCAGCAGGCGGGCCAGCGCGCGCAGCAGCGTGCTCTTGCCGCAGCCGTTCGGGCCGATGATGGACGTGACCTGCCCGCCGGCGACCGTCAGGTCGAGGCCGGGAATGATCACGTTCTGGCCGTAGGCGAGGGTGAGCGCGTGGGTGCTCAGGGGGTCGGGGGTTCGGGCTTCACTCATGCGGACCGCCTCAGGAGGTACAGGAAGTAGGGAGCGCCGACCAGGGTGGTGAAGATCCCGGCGGGCACCTCCAGGGGGGGTAGCAGGGCGCGGCCCAGCGTGTCGGCGGCCAGGACGAGCAGCGCGCCGAGCAGCATGCTGACCGGCAGGCTCCGGGCGTGCCGGGCGCCCACGAGGAGCCGCGCCACGTGCGGAGCGAGCAGGCCCACGAATCCCAGGATGCCCGCGCCTGTCACGGCCGCGCCGGCGAGGGCCACGCCGACCGACAGGCTCAGCAGCCGGGTGGGCGTCACGCGCTGCCCGAGGGCCGTGGCGACGTCCTCGCCGAGGTTCAGGACGTCCAGCGTGCGGCTCAGGAGCAGGGCGGCGGGCAGCAGGATCAGCGCCCAGGGGAGCACGCGGGTCAGGCGGGCGGCGTCGGCGCCGTACACGGCGCCGGTCAGGAAGCTCAGGGCGCTGCCCAGTCCGTCCGGGGCGCGGACCAGCACGAGCTGCTGCGCGGCGCCCAGCGCGGCCGCGACCGCCACGCCGATCAGGGCCAGCCGCACCGGGTGCAGCGCCCCGCCCCGTTCCTGCGAGAGCAGCAGCACCAGCCCGAAGCCGCCCCACGCGCCTACCAGGGCGGCCCACGGCAGGCCCCCGGCGGGCGCGCCCGGCCACGCGAGCAGGAACACGGTCGCGGCCAGGCCTGCCCCGGCCCCCACGCCGATCAGGTCCGGGGAGGCCAGGGGGTTGCGGATCACGCCCTGCAGGATGGTGCCGCTCGCGGCGAACATCGCGCCGCACAGGAGGGCCACGCCCACCCGCGGGGCGCGCAGGTCGAGCACGAGCTGCCGGGTCAGGTCGTCGCCGCGGCCACTCAGGGCGGCCAGCACGTCGCGTGCGGGCGTGGGGACGGCGCCCAGGCCCAGGGCGAGCAGGGCCAGCGCGGCGCACGCGGCCAGCAGCGCCGCGCCGACGATCAGGGCGCGGCGGGCAGTGAAGCGGGCGGGCGGGGCGAGTACGCTCACGGGCCGTACTTGAAGGCGCTGCCGGGCGCGGCGTCCTGCAGGAAGCGGCTTTCGATGGTCTGCGCGAGCATCAGCTTCAGGGCGGTCGGGCCGCGCCCACGGGTCCAGTCGTCCCGGTTGAAGGTGTACACCCGCCCGCGTTTCACGGCCGGCAGCTTCTGCCACAGCGGGTTTTTCGCCCAGGACGCCGTGACGGGCGTCTCGTCGGGCGCGGTGAACAGCACCAGCGTCTGTGGCTGCAGCGCCACGAGGCCCTCGAGGCTCAGTTCATACTGCGTCTGGCCGTCCCTGACGGGCAGCTGGTTCCTGCGGCCCACCGCTTCCAGGAAGCTGCCGGCGAAACTTCCGGCCGTGTGCGCCGTGAACGAGGTCGGCGTGACCACCCCCGCCACGAACGCCGGGGCGCCCTTCCTGGCAAAGGCGCGGGCCTTGGTGATGAGGCTCTTCTGGTCGGCGAGCAGCTGCCGCGCGGCGGCCTCGCGGCCCACCAGACGGCCGATCAGCAGGGTCTGCTCGTTCAGCTGCTCCAGGTCCGCGCGGCGACTGGGGAACACCGCCGTGGGGGCCAGGCGGCCCAGGGCGGGCGCCACGTCCCTGTGCACCAGAGTGTCGGCCAGGATCAGGTCCGGGCGCAGCGCGGCGACGCCCTCCAGGCTGGGCTGCGCCCGGCTGCCGGTGGTGACGACGCCCACCACGCGGCCCCGCAGGTAGGGAGGAGCGCCCCGGTCCCCGCCCTGGGTGCCGAGGGCCGCGCCGACGGGCCGCACCCCCAGGGCGAGCAGGGTGTCCACGAAGGAGTATTCCAGCGCCACGACCCGCCGCGCGGGGGCGGGCAGGGTCAGGGTGCCGCGGTCGTGTGGGACGGTCACCGGCGCGGCGTGGGCCGGCACGGCGAGCGGGGACAGCAGGGTGGTCAGGATCAGGGCAGTGCAGCGGTTCATGGTGGGACTCCGTCTCAGGAACGCCCGACGCGGCGGGCGAGCAGGATGAAAAAGGGCGAGCCGGCGGCCGCGACCAGGATGCCGACCGGGGTCTCGGCCGGGCGGTCGATCAGGCGGGCCGCGACGTCCGCCAGCGGCAGGAACGCCGCGCCCAGCAGGGCCGCCAGCGGCAGCGAGGCGCGGTGGTCCGCGCCGCCCAGGGCGCGCGCGGCGTGCGGGACGATCAGGCCCACAAACCCGACCGGGCCGACCACGCTGACCGACCCGGCCGCCAGCAGCACGGCCAGGGCGGTGACGAGCGCGCGGTCCCGTCCGGTGCGGGCGCCCAGGCTGCGGGCCACGTCCTCCCCGAGGGTCAGGACGTTCACGCGCGCGGCCAGCAGCAGCGCGCCGGTCAGGCCCGCGAGCAGCCACGGCGCGACCTGCGCCAGCTGGTCCCAGGTGCGCCCGGCCAGCGAGCCGGACAGGGCGAACAGGGCGCCCTGGGCGCGGTCCTCGAACAGCAGCTGCAGCGCGCGGGTGGCGGCCCCGGCCAGGGACGCGACCGCCACGCCAGCCAGCGCCAGCCGCAGCGGCGTGATCCCGATGGACTGCGCCGCGCCGTAGGCGGCCAGGGCGGCCAGCGCGCCGCCCAGGAACGCGGCCGGCACGAACAGCGCGGCCGGCAGGGCCGGGTAGAACACCACCACGGTCAGCAGGGCCAGGGCGCCGCCGGCCTCCACCCCCAGGATGCCCGGGTCGGCCAGCGGGTTGCGGGTCACGCCCTGAAGCAGCAGGCCCGACACGGCCAGGGCCGCGCCGGCCAGCAGGGCGATCAGGGTGCGCGGCAGCCGCAGCGTGTGCACGACCAGGCTGTTCACGCTGTCGTCCGGGTGCAGCAGGAGCCGCGCGGCCTCGGGCAGGGGGATGTCGGTGGCGCCCAGCGCCAGGGACAGCAGACCGGCCAGCAGCGCGGCGAGCAGCGCCCCGGCGAGGACCGGCCATCGGGGCAGCGGGGGGCGGGTCACGGGGTGCTCCGGCGCGGGTGGGGCTGGGGGCGGGCGTCAGGCACGGGGGTGATTCTGGACCGCGGAACGGGACCGAATGCGGTGCGGGTCACAGTGCCGGGAGCTCCGGTGCGCGGGCCGGGAGGGTGTCGATGTCGCCCAGGACGTACTGCCGGACCTGCGAGCGCTCCGGCTGATGGCTCGAGCCGGGCAGGAGCAGGGGCTCGGCGTCGGTGACGGCCGCCCGGTACGCCACGGTCTGTCCGCCGAACCGGGCCGTCAGGGTGACGGTCTGGCCCTCCACCTGCGCGTCCCGCTCGGCGCGCAGCCACGCCCAGCCGTGACGGACGAGCAGCGCCCGGTCCAGCACCTGCGCGCGGGCGGGCAGCCCCGCGTAGCCGCGCAGGTGCCCGGCGACCTGCGCCGGGGCGACCTCGCGCCGCGCGACCTGCACGGCCAGCGCCGGGGTCAGGTGCGCCCACAGCAGCCCGGAGGGGAGGTCCACGGCCGTCGCGGCGAAGCGGTGGCCGCCGAAATGCCCGGTGCGCCAGGCGCGTTCCCCGGCGCGCTGCAGGGCCGCGTGGACCGGCACGCCGTAGCGGCCGCACGCGGCGTCCACGGTGCCGTGCGTGCAGACGTGCAGGTCCGCGCCGCGCGTGGGGGTCGGTTCGGCCTGCCAGTCCCGCAGCCGCGCCGGGTCGATCAGGGTGTCGTGCAGCCCGCGGGCCCACTCGCCCTGCGGGAGGTCGCAGCGGTAGTCCTGCCGCCGGTAGCCGCCGGGCCCACGCACGTAGTGGCGCACGCGCAGCGGCGCGCCCGGCGCGGTGGGGGCGCTCATGAGCAGCCCGAAGCCCGCGCCACTCGCCCCCACCTTCTCGCGCAGCGCGGCGAACACGGCCGACTGCGCGGGGGTCCAGGTGTCCACGGCGCGCAGCTGCGTCCACACCGGCACGTCCAGTTCCAGCACGGTCACCTCGGCCCAGTGGGGCGCGGTGCCGACCGGGTCCTCGCCGGCGCTGCGGGAGACGTCCGAGCAGAGGGTCAGGCGCGCGGCGGTCACTTCAGGGTCTCGAGGATGGCCTTCGTCAGCGCCGGGCTGTCGCGCAGGGAGACGAGCGGGCCGGCCCAGGGGCTGTTCGCCTCCTGGGTGTACAGCACCGTCTGGCCTTTCAGGCGCTGCCCCACGGCACTCTGCAGGAAGTCCTGCGCGCCGTTGTACTGCCCGCCGGGCGGGAACACGATCACCAGCGTGTCCCTGCTCAGCCCGAGCAGCGCCTCGTCGCTGATCACCCCGCCGACGCCCAGGACGTTCGCGTCTCCTTTCAGGCCGTCCTTGAAGCCCAGGGCGCGGACGTCCTCGATCAGGCGGGTTCGGGTGTACAGGTAGGTGCCGCCCCCCTTGAAGGGCGAGATCACCACCGCCCTGGGGTAGCGCCGGAATACCCCGGCGGCCTGAAGGGCGCGCGCGCCGGCGCGGTTGGTGTCGGCGACCTGCCGGATGAGCTTCTCGGCCTGTTCCTGCTTGCCGAAGACGCGGGCGAGGTCCCGCAGGCCCTTTTTCCAGTAGCCGCTGCCCTGTTCGCTGTAGCCCACCGTGGGGGCGATGCGGCTGAGCTGGGCGTAGTGGCCGTTGCCCTGCCAGGTGGCGCGCACGATCAGGTCGGGCTTGAGGGCCAGGATGGTCTCGAGGTTGGGCTGGGTCCAGTTGCCGACGAATTTCGCGCCACTGAGGTCGCCGCGGGCGAGGAAGGTGCCGCGGATGCGTTCGGGCTTGATGCGGCCGTCGGGCGTCAGGTCGCCGGGGCCGAGCACGGCGCTGCCGACGCCCACGAGGCGCGGGCTGACGCCCAGGGCGTAGATCCAGCCGAGCGCTTCCTCGTCGAGGGCGACGACGCGTTTGGGCTGGAGGGGTACGGTCGCGGTGCCCTCGTCGTGTGTGAGGGTCAGCGTGGGCGCCTGAGCGGCGAGGCTGGCGCTGGCGAGGGCCAGGGTGGTGAGGAGCGTGCGGCGCAACATGCGGCCCACCCTAGTTAAACCGAGCGGATTAGTCAAGTTTACACCCCACCGGGGGTTGGCCTCATGTGTGAATTTTCTCATCGTGCGCTCGGTCCCGACAGGCACACCATGGCAGTATGCTCGACCTTTCCCCTGACGCGGCGCAGCACCTGCGGAAGGCTGCCCGACTGAACGACTCCGAAGCATTCACCCTGCGCGCCCACGCCGCTGCGGCGCCCACCCAGGTCATCCACGACGCCATGATGGACCTCGCCGACCGCCACCTGCGCCTCGCCGTCCATCAGCGCCAGCTGGCCCGCGCCATGGACGACGCCCGCACCTCCGGCCGTCACGGCGGCGAGCTGTCCCGCAGCGCCTGACCACGACCCAGACCGGCCGCCTCAGCACCAACTGAGGCGGCCGGTCTGGTGTGGAATGCGCCGTCTCCGTCCAGCTCACCGCGGGGTTCAGGAGCGTCATGAGACCACCAGCACGCTCCTCACTATCGCGTCCAACCGCTGTGGCCCGCCGAAACTCCGCCCTGCCCGGTTCAGGGGCACCGAGGAGATGGTCCCGGCGCCCCTAAACCCCGCGGTCAGTGCGCCGTCAGCCGGTCGAGCGTGAAGTCGACCGGCACCCGCAGCAGGGCCGTGTCCAGGGGCGCCAGCGTCAGCGTGGAGGTCGCCGCGTCGCTGAGCGCGTCCACCGCGCCGTCTATTTGCACGGTCACCGGCTGTGGCCCGAAGTGGATCAGGTGCAGCAGCCGTCCGTCCGGCACGTCGCTGATCGTCACGTCCAGCCCGTCCGGCAGGTCGGCGGTTGCCACGCCTGCCCCGTGCAGGGCGCCGCGCAGCAGGTCCGTCAGGGCCGCCGCGCCTGGGCGGGTGGACAGGTAGTACGCGTGGCCCTGCCCGAAGGGGTGGCGGGTCACGGCGGGCTGCCCGGCGATGAAGTCCCCCTCGTAGGTGGCGAGGACCTCGGCGCCGTCGGCGTGCAGCACCTCGGTCCACTCGTGGACGGGGGTGACGCGGCCGTCGGCCCAGCGGACCTCGCGCGTTTCAGCGGTCTGAAGGGGCGCCCATTCCTCCACCCAGGCGCCCAGCACGTCCTGCAGGAGGCCCGGGTACCCGCCGGGCACGACGTGGTCGTCGCCGTCCACGACGCCGCTGTACGGCCCCATGACCAGCGTGCCGCCGCCCTCCACGAACGCCCGCAGCCCCTGCGCCGCGTCCGGCATCAGGAGGTACTGCTGCGGGAGGGTCACGGCCCGGTAGCCGCTCAGGTCAGCTTCCGGGTGGACGAAGTCCACGTTCACGCCCAGCGAGCGTAGCGCCGCGTACCACGCGCCCACCACGGGCAGCAGTGGCGTCACGGCGGGCTGGCTGGCCTGCGACAGCGCCCACCAGGAGTTCCAGTCGAACATGACCGCCACGTCGGCCTTCACGCGGGCGCCGCGCAGGAAGTCCAGTCCTTTCAGTTCCTGCCCGAGGTCACGCGCTTCCCGCCACACGCGGGAGCGTTCGGGCGGGACGTGGCCGACCAGGGCGCTGTGGTACTTCTCGGCGCCCGCCACGGACTGCCGCCACTGGAAGAACTGGATGCCGTCCGCGCCGCGCGCCAGGGCCTGCAGGCTCAGGGCGCGCATCAGGCCCGGTCGTTTGGGCGCGTTGCGGTCGCGCCAGTTCACGGCGCTCGTCGCCTGCTCCATCAGCAGCCAGCGCTGCCCGCCGCGCAGGGACCGGGTCAGGTCGAACACCATGCCCGCCTCCAGGTGCGGGGCCGCACCCGCCGGGTCGGGGTAGACGTCCACGGCGGCGACGTCCTCCTCCTGCGCCCAGCGGAAGTAGTCCAGGCCCGGCAGGAAGCCCAGGAAGTTCGTGGTGACCGGCACGTCCGGCGTCACGGCGCGCAGTACCTCCACCTCCGCACGGTGCAGGTCCAGGATGTTGTCGCTGGAAAAACGCCGCCAGTCCAGACCCTGGCTGGGGTTCGGGAAGCTGGGCGCGCGGCGGGGCGGCTGCACCTCGGCCCAGTCGCCGTAGCGCTGCGACCAGAAAGCGGTGCCCCAGGCGCGGTTCAGCTCAATCAGCGTCCCATAGCGGGCGCGCAGCCACTCGCGGAACCGCGCGGCGCACTGCGCGCAGTAGCACTGGTCGATGTGGCAGCCGTACTCGTTGTTCACGTGCCACAGCCGCAGCGCCGGGTGCTGACCGTAACGCTCGGCGACCGCGCGGGCCAGCCGGACGCTCAGCGCGCGGTAGTGCGGGTCGCTGGGGCAGTACAGCTGCCGCGCGCCGACTTCCAGCCGCACGCCGTCCACCGTCACCGGGCGCGAGTCCGGGTACGCCAGCGACAGCCACGGTGGGGGAGAGGCGGTCGCCGTGGCGAGGTTCACCCGCACGCCCCCCCCATGCAGCAGGTCCATGATCTCGTCCAGCCAGCCGAACTCGAACTGACCTTCACGCGGTTCGAGCTGCGCCCAGGAGAAGATCCCCAGCGACACGAGGTTCACCCCCGCCTCCTGCATCAGGCGGACGTCCTCGCGCCAGACCTCGCGCGGCCACTGCTCGGGGTTGTAGTCCGCGCCGTACGCCAGGGCGCCCAGATCGAAGTGGGGCATCAGTCCTTCACCGCGCCGCCCGCGATGCCTGCCACGAAGTGCCGCTGCAGCGCCAGGAACAGCGCCAGGAACGGCACGGTGGCGATCGCGGTGCCCACCATGATCCCGCCCCACGACACGCGCGTCAGGCCCACCAGGGTCCCCAGCGCGACCGGCATGGTGTAACTGTCCTTCTGCGTCAGCACGATCAGCGGCCACAGGTAGTCGTTCCAGCTCGCCAGGAACAGCAGGATCGCCAGCGCCGCCAGCGCGGGCCGCACGACCGGCAGCGCGATCTGCCAGAAGATCCGCACCTCGCTCGCGCCGTCGATGCGCGCCGCGGCCAGCAGGTCGTCCGGGACGGTCTGGAACGCCTGACGCATGTAGAAGATCCCGATGGTGTTCGCCAGGGTCGGCAGGATCACCGCCCAGTACGTGTTGCTCATCTTCAGGTCGCGGGCGACCAGGATGAACTGCGGGATGATCGTCACGAACGTCGGGATGGTCAGCGTCGCCAGGATCAACCCGAACAGGATGTTGCGGCCCGGGAAGTTGTACTTCGCGAACGCGAAGCCCGCCAGGCTGGTCAGCAGCATGCTCAGCAGCGTGTACGCCACCGAGATCACCGTGCTGTTCCCCAGCGCCCGCAGGAAGTTCGTGTCCGCCTGCAGCCCGTCGAAGTTCTCCTTGAACGCCCCGCCGAACCACAGGGGCGGGTTGGGGCTGAAGATCGCGGTTTCCGGGTGGGTGGAGAACACCAGCATCATCCACAGCGGCGCGAGGAACAGCAGCGCCAGCGGAATCAGCGCGAGGTGCAGCCACGTGGCGCTCGCGCGGTCACGGGCGGCCTTGCTGCGCATGGGGCGCGCGGCGGGGGCGGGTTTGACGGCGGTCACGAGTCCCTCCCGAACAGGCGCAGCTGCGCGAAGCTGAACACGGCGGCCAGCGCCGCCACCGCGTACGCGATGGCGCTGGCGTACCCGAAGTTGAACGACCGGAAGCCCTGCTGGTACAGGTACGTGCCCAGCGTCATGGTGGCGTTACCGGGCCCGCTGTTGGTGATCAGGGCGGGTTCGGTGAACAGCTGCAGCGTGCCGATCACGCTCAGCACCACGCAGAACAGCAGCGTGGGCCGCAGCAGCGGCAGGGTCATCTTCCAGAACTGCTGCCAGGGCGTCGCGCCGTCGATGGCGGCCGCCTCGTACACGTCCTCGGGAATGCCCTGCAGTCCGGCCAGCAGAATGATCGCGTTGTATCCGGTCCAGCGCCACGTCATGGCCAGGATGATCACGGCCATGGCGGGAGCCGGCTGGTTCAGCCAGTCCACCTCGGGCAGGCCCAGGCCCGCCAGGGCGCGGTTCACGATGCCGAACTCACCGTTGAACAGCAGCCGGAACACCGCCGAGTACGCCACGGTCCCCACGACCAGCGGCGCGAAGAACGCAAAGCGGAACAGTCCGCGCGCGCGCAGCAGGCGGCTGTTCAGCGCCACGGCCAGGGTGGTCGCCAGGGTCAGCATCAGCGGCACCTGGATGACCAGGATGATCACGGTGTTCTTCAGCGCGGTGCGGAAGAACTCGTCGGTCAGCAGGCGCTGCCAGTTGCTCACGCCGTACCCGGCCGCGGCGCCCAGGCGCGAGTCCTTGAAGCTCATCAGGAAGGAACTCACGATCGGCCACGCCCAGAACGTCGCGAAGATCAGCAGGTACGGCAGGATGAACAGGTACGGGGCCAGGGGCACGCGGGCGCGGCGGCGCGGCGGTGGCGCGGGGTTGACGGTGGTCATGGGAACCTCTCTGAAACAGGGTGGGGCCGGATGCGTGCCGCGCCGGGAGTGGCGGCGCGCATCCGGCCCTGATGGGTGCGGGTGAAGATGAAACCGGCGGGCGGCACGTCACCGGGCCGCCCGCCCGGGGGTCACTTCGCGATGGGCAGGCCGGTGGCGGCGCTGATCTTCTTCGCGGCGTCGTTCAGGGCGTCCTGCGCGGTCTTGTACTTGCCCTTCACGTAGTCGGCCTGCACGACGATCATGACCTGACGGGCATCCTGGAAGTACTGGGTGCCGCGCGCGGCGGGCACGTCGCCCAGCGTGTCGAGGATGGTCTTCCAGACCGTCTGGTTGCCCCAGTATGGCTGCTTCTGGTTGACGTAGGCGTCCTTGCTGGCGGTCAGGAGGCTGGGGACCAGACCCTGGCTCTTGAGCATGGTGACCTGACCGTTCGTGGTGGCCAGGGCGTTTTCCAGGAAGGCGTACGCGGCGGCCTGGTTCTTGCTGCTGCTGGGGATGGCCAGGGCGCTGCCGCCCAGGTTGCTGGCGCGCACGCCGCCGGGGCGGCTGGCGGGCATGGGGTACACGCCCCACTTGCCCTTCTGGTCCGCGGCGTTTGTGCGGATGGTGCCCTCGTACCACGCGCCGAACATGGCGCTCGCCAGGCGGTTGGCCTTGAAGGCGGTGATCTGGCCGCCCCAGTCGGTGGTCATGACGACGTCGTTGCTCAGGAGCTTCTTGACGGTGTCCAGGGCCTGCACGCAGCCGCTCTTGGCGATGGTGATCTGCGTGGCGTTGTTGTCGAAGTAGAAGCAGTTGTTTTGGTTGGCGAGCATGCGGAACCACTCGTCGTCCTGGCCGTTGCCGATGGCGCCCATCTTGACCTTGCCGCCGAACTTGGTGTTGAGTTTCTTGCCGGCCGCCAGGAAGTCGTCCCAGGTCTTGATGCTGGCGGCGTTGATGCCGGCCTGCTGGTACAGGTCACGGCGGTAGAAGATCACGACGGGGCCGGAATCCCAGGGCATCGCGTAGCGTTTGTTGCCGACGGTCAGTTCGGTCCACTTGAAGGCGGGGAAGCTCTTGGCGTATTTGTTCGCGCCCAGGGTGTTCAGGTCGGTGAAGCAGTCGGGGAAGCGCGCCCAGAACACTTCGGCCTCGTTGTTCTCGATGGAGTACACGTCGGGCATGTCCACGCCGCCCGCGGCGCAGCCGGCCAGACCGCGGTCGTAGACGTTCTGGTTGCCCAGGTCGACGACGTTGACCTTCACGTTGGGGTACTTCTTGTTGAAGCTGGGAACGGTGCTCTGCAGCGCCTTGGCGGCGGCGTCCCAGGACCAGATGGTCACGGTGCCCGAGAGGCTCTGGGCGGAGGTGGTGCCCGCGAGGGCAAGGGCGGTGAGCAGTGCAAGTTTCTTCATGGCGTCTCCTGGGTGGGACGGGGTGAGGAACCGGATGGATGGTTCGCAGGACGGGTCAACAGTGCGGTAACCGGTTTCTGAATGATGGTGGTGGGCAGAGTGCAGAGTGTGGGGAGGTCGCGCAGGTGCGTCGGTCTGCACCGGTGTCCGTGTGGACGGGTTTACTTGAGGTACATCCGGAGCATACATTTGAGTAACCGGTTTCGCAAGGGGGGAACACCATTCGCAAAAAAGCCCCAACCATCTACGACATCGCCCAGCGCGCGCAGGTGTCCGTCGCCACCGTCTCCCGCGTCCTCAACGGCCACAACACCGTCAACGAGGTCCTGCGCGAACGCGTCGAACAGGCCATGCGCGAACTGCGCTTCAGGCCCAACCGCATCGCCCAGACCCTCTACCACCACCGCTCCAAGACCATCGGCTGCATCCTCCCGGACATCGGCAACCCCTTCTTCAGCCAGCTCTTCTTACAACTGGAGATCGGCGCCTTCGAACGCGGCTACACCATGATCCTCGGCAACACCGTTAGCACCCGCGACATGGAACTCACCTACCTGCACGCCCTCACTGAGCGGCAGGTCGACGGCCTGCTGTACCTCGGCGGACTCGCCAACGACCCCGCCCCCGACCCCGAAGCGCTGCGCACCCTGAACGACATCGCCGAACGCCTCCCCATCGTCGCGGTCAACGGTGACGTCCCCGGCGCGCCCCTGGCCTCCAGCGTCCGCTCGGACGAGATCGGCGGCACCCGCACCCTCCTCGACCTGCTGCGCCGCCACGGACACACCCACGTCGCGTTCCTCGGCGGACAGCTCGACGTCACCACCAGCCTCGAGAAACTCGACCTGTACCGCGAACGCCACCCCGGCGTCCCGAATCACTGGATTCAGCTGACCGGCCTGACCATCGAAGCCGGCCGGACCGCCATGAGTGCCCTGCTGGCCGCCGGCACCCCTCCCACCGCCTGCCTGTGCGTGAACGACCTCGTCGCCGCCGGCGCGCTGGCCGTCGCGCACGAACGCGGCCTGAACGTCCCCCGCGACCTGTCCATCGTCGGCTTCGACGACATCTTCGTCGCGCAGGTCGTCACTCCACCCCTCACCAGCGTCAACCACAACTACGCCGAGGTGGCCCGCCAGTCCCTCGACGCCCTCCTCGACGCCATCGAAGGCCAGAAACCCGCGCGGCACATCACCGTCCCGACCCTACTGATCGCACGCGAATCGGTCAGCGACCCACTCGTCCACCACTGACACAGGTGTTCAGTCCCACCCAGGACCCACACCGCGCCCCTGGGCTCCACTTCTGCCCGACTCAGATGGTCGCTCCGCTCGGTGCCTCCGCAGTGTGCTGTGAGAGTCGCCGTCAGCCTCACGCCGGGAGACTGCTCACGCCGCTGAGGCGAGCCGCCTGAGGCCGCGCCTGTCCCAGCAGCGCCGGGGTGTGCCGTTGATCCCAGAACGGGACACCCCAGTGAGGCGAACCCGGAACGGTGGACCACACCGGTCCAACCGAACTGACTCGCAGCACTGCGCCGCAGAGTGAGAGCGAACCGGGGGCCAGACGTGAAAGCGGCTCCACGGATCGCCTCCAGAGGGGTGTGCGCGGCGGACGAAATCCGAACCCGGAGCCTGCCTCGCCGCACCACAGGTCGGGAGGGGTGTCCTCAGGGCCGAGCAGGTGAACCGCCGGGCAGGACGTCATCCTGGGGGCTGGTCGTTTCAGTGGTCCACCTTCACTCCGGCTCAGCCGGGCAGCAGGAACAGGCCCAGCGCGCCGGTCGGTATGTCGCCGTCCTGGAAGGGACGGAAGTACCGGCGCGTCAGGGTGTCCAGGTCGGCCCGCAACTGCGTGAGTTCATCCGGCGTGAGTTTCAGCGGCACCCAGCGCGTCACGGTCTGTGCGGCGGCGAACACCTGCGCGTAGGTGTCCGCCACACTCTGGCCCCGCAGGACCGGATCGACCTGCAACACCCCATGCTCGAAGAAAAAGCGCAGGTGCAGGTCGTGTTCCGGCAGATCCAGCCGCGTGAAGCTGCGGTTCAGGTTCGCGCGCAGGGTCCGGCCCAGCCGCTCGTGCAGGTACGCCGCGAAAGACGGGTAAGGCGAGTCCCGGAACGGCACATCCACCGTCGCGTGCGCCGGGGCGTAGCGGCGCACGCTGCGGCCCGCGCGGCGCTCGACACCCGCGACGGTCAGCAGGTCCGCCGCCAGCAGGCGCTGAACGCGGCGGTACGTGGTGTTCGGTTTCGTTCCGGTCAGGTCCGCCAGTTCGGTCACGCTGCGCGGCCCCTCGTGACAGCGGGCCAGCAGCGCGCAGTGCTGGGGATCGAACAGCAGGTCGGCACGGTTCACGCCAGCATGATCCCAGGTCTTGCCGATCACGTTGGAACGCGGGAGCGTCGGAACGTGATCCCCTCCCTGAACCTGGACCCGCTGATCGATCAGGCCCGCCGCACCCACTCCAGCGCCCTGTGCGTCCTGCAGGGCGGGCACACGCTCGTGGACGACACCGGCGGGTCGCGCGACCCGGTCGAGACCATGAGCGTCACGAAGGCCGTCCTCAGCCTCCTCGTGGGCCGCGCCGTGACGCTCGGGCACCTGCCGGGCGCGGACGTGCCCGTCGCGGAGTTCTACCCCGAGTGGCGGCAGGGCCGCCGGGCGCAGGTCACGCTGCGTCATCTCATGACCCACACCAGCGGCCTGCAGAACGTGCCTGCCGCGCCCCAGGAGATCTCCCCCAGCCCCGACTTCGTGCAGCTGGCCCTCTGCGCGGAATTCCAGCACGCGCCGGGAACGGCGTTCAGCTACAACAACAAGGCGGTGAACCTGATCTGCGGCGTGCTGCGCCGCGCGACCGGACAGCACGTCGACGACTTCGCCCGCGCGGAACTGTTCGGCCCGCTGGGCATCCACGACTTCAGCTGGGCGCGTGGCGCGGCGGGTACGCCGCACGGCATGAGCGGTCTACGCCTGCACGCGCGGGACCTCGCCCGGCTGGGACACCTGACGCTGCGCGGCGGCGCGGACCTGATCTCCCCGGACTGGATTCACGCCAGTACCCGCCCCGCCACGCCGCTGACCGTACGCATGGGCCTGCTGTGGTGGACGTGGCACCCGCAGGCGACGTACACCGTCATGGACGCGCACGTGCAGCACCTGCGGGACGCGCAGGCCAGCCCCGGACAGATCACTGCCCTGACCGCTCTGCGCGGGACACACCCGCGCCACGCCTTTCACGCCCAGCTGCGTGAGGTGGGATTCGATCCTACGCAGGTGCCCGCCGGGACCCGCTGGCTGCACGAGGACCCCGGCCCGCGCCGGGGCTGGTGTCACGACGGCTGGCTGGGCCAGTCCCTCGTGGTGGACGCGGAGGCCGATCTGGTCGCCGCGCGGCTGATCGCCGCCGACCAGATCGGCGCTGCCCGCGCCGGGAGCGACTGGCCGGACTTCATGGACGCCGTGTTCGCGCTGACCCGCTGAGCGCTCACAGCGGTTTTCACTCCCATTCAAGGGCCAACAACACGCCCTTCCACTCCACTGCCAATCGCTGATGTCGGCGGGGACTCGCTCTGCTCGTTTCAGGAAGACTGCGAAAACCCCTCAGTCTCCCTGAACACCGCGGTCAGAACCACCCGGCCTGCATGTCGGTGGTGGTGCGGTCGGCGCTGGCGAGCAGGTCGGCGTGCGCGCGGACTTTCGGGAGTTCGTGCGTGGCGAAGAAGCGCGCGGCGTGCAGCTTGCCGTGGTAGAAGTCCGCGTCGGCGCGGGCCGTGGGCAGGGCGCGCGCGGCGGCGGTCGCCTGCCGCAGCCACATCCAGCCGACGACGGTGTGCCCCAGCATCTCCAGGGCGCTGTTCGCGTTGGCGAGGAACAGGTCCGGGCCGAGTTCGGCGGCGCGGGGCAGCAGCGTCCCGAGAGCCTGGGTGTTCCACGTGGTGGCCTGCCTCAGGGCGGCGCGGATCTCGTCCAGGCCGTCGAGTCCCTCGCTGGCCTGCAGGTCGGCCTGCATGCGCCCCAGCAGAATGCTCAGGCCCCGCCCGCCCGCCTGGGTCAGTTTGCGGCCCAGCAGGTCGTTGCCCTGGATGCCCTCGGTGCCCTCGTGGATGGGGTTCAGGCGGTTGTCGCGGTAGTACATCTCGACGTTGAAGTCCCGCGTGTACCCGGCGCCCCCCATGACCTGAATGGCGTCGCTCAGGGCCTCCTGGCTGTACTTGCTGGGCCAGCTCTTCACGATGGGCGTCAGCAGGTCCAGCAGCAGTCCGGCGTCGGCGCGCCCTTCCTCGGGGCCGGTCTGGGTGTCGTCCACGAGCAGGCTGGCGTACAGGCCCAGCGCCAGTCCTCCCTCCACGAACACCTTCTGCCGCAGCAGCAGGCGGCGCACGTCGGCGTGTTCGATGATCGGCACGGGGGGCGCGGCGGGGTCCTTCTGGCTGGCGTGGCGGCCCTGGCGGCGCTCGCGGGCGTACGCGAGGCTCTCCATGTACCCGGCGGTGCCCAGCATCACGGCGCCCATCCCGACGCCGATGCGGGCCTCGTTCATCATGTGGAACATCTGCGCCAGGCCGCGCCCCGGCTCGCCGACCAGTTCGCCGATCGTCTCGCCGCCCTCACCGAAGTTCAGGAGGGTGTTCGTGGTGCCCCGGTAGCCCATCTTGTGGTTCAGGCCCGCCAGGACGACGTGATTGCTCTCGCCCGGCGTGCCGTCCTCATTCACGCGGTAGCGCGGCACCAGGAAGAGGCTGATTCCCTTCACACCCGCCGGGCCGCCCGCGATGCGCGCCAGCACGAGGTGCACGATGTTCTCGCTGAGTTCGTGCTCGCCGCCGCTGATCCACATCTTCGTGCCGGTGATGGCGTACGTGCCGTCCCCGCGCGGCGTGGCGGTCGTCGTGATGTCCGCGAGGCCCGACCCGGCGTGCGGTTCACTGAGGGCCATCGTGCCGAACCAGCGGCCCTCCAGCAGCGGGAGCATGTAACGCCGCTGCTGCTCGGGGGACGCGAACACCCGCTGCAGGTTGGCGTTCCCGATGGTCAGGAACGGGTAGCCGCTCGTGGCGACGTTCGCCGCCTGGAAGTGCGCCTGCACGGCCTGCATGACCACCCACGGCAGTTGCAGACCGCCGAGGTCCTCGTCGTGGTGGGCGCTGAAGAAGCCCGCGTCGCGGAAGGCGCGCACGGCCTCACGCATCGCGGCGGGCAGCACCACCTTGCCGTCCACCACATGCGGCTCATGTAGGTCGGCCTCGCGGGCGTGGTTCGCGAAGTAGCGTTCCGCGACGGAGTAGGCGACCTTCAGGACGTCCTCGTACACCTCGCGGCTGTGCTCGGCGAAGCGGGGGCGGGCCGTCAGCTCGGCGGTGGGGAGCACCTCGAACAGCTGGAAACTCAGGTCGCGGCGGTTCAGGACTGGGGGCATGCGCGGGCCTCCTTGTGGGAATGGGGGAGAGGTGGGGGGCGGGAACCTCCCGAGCGTACGGGGAGTGAACGTGAACGTCAACTTTGAACGCCCGCGTTAAGATGGGCGCATTCCACCCCGGGAGGACCCACCATGCGCGCCCTGACCTGCACCGCCTTCGACGAACCCGAAACCCTGACCGTCACCGAGCAGCCCACTCCTGGCCCCGGCCCCGGCGAGGTCCTGATCCGCGTGCAGGCCGCCAGCGTGAACTACCCCGACGCCCTGATGGTCCAGGGCAAATACCAGGTGCGCCCACCCCTTCCCTTCACGCCCGGCGCGGAGGCCGCCGGGACCGTCGAGGCCGTCGGCGAGGGCGTCACGCACCTTCAGGTGGGCCAGCGCGTCGCCGCGTTCACCGGCACCGGGGCGTTCGCCACGCACCTGATCGCCCCCGCCGCCGCCACGCTGCCCCTCCCGGACGACCTCGACCTGAACGTCGCCGCGACCCTCCCGCTCGCCTACGGGACCGCCATGCACGCCCTGATCGGCCGCGGGCAGCTGAAAGCCGGGGAGACCCTGCTGGTCCTGGGCGCCGCCGGGGGCGTCGGCCTGGCCGCCGTCATGATCGGCAAGGCCCTCGGGGCGCGCGTGATCGCCGCCGCCAGCACCCAGGAGAAACTCGACCTCGCGCGGGCACACGGCGCGGACGAGGTCATCAACTACACAGACACCGACCTGAAGGCAGCCGTGGGCGAGCTGACCGGCAAGAAGGGCGTGGACGTCATCCTCGACCCCGTCGGGGACCGCTGGGCCGAGAGCGCCTTCCGCGCCATCGCGTGGGGCGGACGGTACCTCGTGATCGGCTTCGCGGGCGGTGAGATCCCAAGGCTGCCATTGAACCTTCCGCTGCTCAAGGGTGCCTCCATCGTGGGCGTCTTCTGGGGCGAGTACGCCCGGCGCGACCCGCGCGGCAACGCCCGCCACCTCACCCAGCTGGCCGAGTGGGTCCAGAGCGGCACCCTGAAGCCCGAGATCAGCCGCGCGTACACCCTGCAGGAGGCGCCGCAGGCCATGCGGGACCTGCTGGAGCGGCGCGTGACCGGTAAAGTGATCGTCACGCCGTGACCATCCCCAGCCCCACCTACTACACCACCGCCGAACTCGCCCGCGCCGCGCAGGTCACCCGCCGCACCGTCATGCACTACGCCGAACTGGGCCTCCTGACCCCCGACCAGGTCACCGCGTCGGGCCGCGCCCTGTACGGCCCCTACGCCCTGCGGCTGCTGCGCGACCTGATCGACCTGCGCGCCCTGGGCTTCACCCTGGAGGAAGCCCGCGACGCCGTCACGCTGCGCCGCGCCACACATGACATCAGTGGCGTGTACCACCGCAACTGGACCCGTGCGGACATCCCCATCGACGACGCGCGCCTCCAGGCGCTGCAGGTCAAGCTGCGCACCGTGCACGACGCCTACGAGCGGCAGGCGGACAACCTCGCCCGCTTCGACCGCTGGCTCACCAAACGCTTCACCGGCGGACAGCTGCCCACGCCGGCCGGCGACGCCGACCCCGACGAGCCCGCTCCCGCCTGAGCGCACCTGCGCCAGCGGTTCAGGCCAGCACGGGCGCGACCGGCTGCCCCGCCACCCACACGTCCTGCACGGTGAGCGCAGCGTCCAGCGTCACGAGGTCCGCGCGCAGACCGACCCGCAGCTCTCCACGGTCCCGCAGGCCCACCGACCGGGCCGGCGTGAGACTGGCCATGCGGCTCGCCTCGGGCAGCGGCACGCCCGCCGCCACCGCGCGCCGCAGCGCCTCGTCCATCGTCAGGACGCTGCCGGCCAGCGTGCCGTCGGGCAGCGTGGCGTGCGCGCCCCGCACCGTGACCGCCTGCCCGCCCAGCTCGCTCTGCCCGTCGCCCAGACCGGCGGCCCGCATGGCGTCCGTGATCAGCATCACCCGCTCCGGCGCCGCCGCCCGCGCCAGCCGGAACGCCGTGTCGTGCACGTGCACGCCGTCCAGGATCACCTCCAGCGTCGCCTGCGGGTGGCTCATCAGGGCGCCGGCAGGCCCGGGAACGCGGCCCTCCACGCCGCCCATCGCGTTGAACAGGTGCGTCGCGGCCACCTCTCCCCCGCTGGCCTGCACGACCGCCAGCAGCGCGCTCACGGTGTCCGCGTCCGCGCGGGTGTGCCCCACGCCCACCCGGACCCCCGCCCGGGCGAACCGCACGGCGGCGGCCATCGCGCCCGGCAGTTCCGGCGCGAGCGTCACGGCGCGCACCACGCCCAGCGCCAGGATCTCCTCCAGCCGCTCGGACGTGGGGTCCAGCGTGAAGGGCGGCTGCGCGCCCAGCCGCTGCGGACTGATGAACGGGCCCTCCAGGTGCGCGCCAGGCAGGTCCGCCCCGCCGGGCACGGGGGCGCGCATGACCTCCGCCACCGCCCGCAGGGCGTCCAGCACCCGCTCCCAGGGGTTGGTGATGGTGGTCGGCAGCAGCGTGGTCGTCCCGCAGCGGGCATGCAGGCGCGCCAGTGTGGCCAGCCCGGCGGCGCCGTCCATGGTGTCCCCGCCGCCCCCACCGTGCACGTGGGTGTCCACGAAGCCCGGCAGGATCAGGCGGTCGGCGGGCGCCTGGACGTCCGGCACGAGGTCCGTGATCCGTCCGTCCTGGACGTGCACCGCGCCGGGAACGAGACCTTCGGGCAGCAGCAGCTGACCGCGCAGAACTGCCGTGGAGTGCTGGGAGACCGTCACCCCCGTGTCTTAGCACGTTTCCGCACTGCCGGCGAGCACTGAACTGGACCGGCGCGCGCCCCGGACCACGTGGCCGCTCAGCCGGACAGGGACCCGGAGACCGGGGCCCCGGCGCGCGGCGCGATCAGCCGCGCGGGCCACCCCTGCTCGAACCGGTCGAACTCGGCCGGTTCCAGCGCCCGGGCGTACAGCCACCCCTGACCGAGGTCGCAGCCGGCCTCGCGCAGCGCGTCGGCCTGTCCGGCCGTCTCGACGCCTTCGGCCAGCAGCTCGATGTGCAGGGCGCGGGCCATCAGCACGCTGGCGCACACGATCGCGTGACTCTCCCGGCCCGCCTGCGTGTCCTGCCCCAGGTCCCGGACGAACGCCCGGTCGATCTTCAGCTCGTCGACCGGCAGGGACCGCAGCGTGAACAGCGACGAGTACCCGGTACCGAAATCGTCCATGCTGACCCGGACGCCCAGGGTGCGCAGGTCCTGCAGCACCTCTCGCACGCGGGTGGGATTGTCGATCAGGCCGCTCTCGGTCACCTCCAGCACCAGCCGCTGCGGGTGCAGGGCGCTGCTGCTCAGCGCCTGCCGCACCCGGTCACTGAAGGCCGAGTCGCTCAGCTGCCGACTGGACACGTTCACGCTGACCGTCAGGTGCGTGTTGCTCCAGCGGGCGGCCTCCTGGCACGCGGCGTGCATGACCCATTCCCCCAGGCGCGGCATCAGTCCGGCCAGCTCCGCGACCGGAATGAACTGATCGGGCATGACCGGCCCCAGCGCCGGGTGCGTCCAGCGCAGCAGCGCCTCGGCGCCGACCAGCACGCCGCTGCTCAGGTGCACCTGCGGCTGGTACACCAGCCGGAAGTGATGGTCGCGCAGGCTTTCGCGCAGGGCGCTTTCCATCGTCACGGTCGGAATGGGGGCCGGCGGGGCCGGGGTGTACCGCTGGCTGAACCGCTGCGAGCGCTTGGCCTCGTACAGCGCGGCGTCCGCCTGCTGCAGCAGCGTCGGCGCGTCCTGCGCGGTGCCCGGCGCGACACTCCAGCCCATGGACGCCTCGAGCAGCAGCGGCGCGCCGTGCACCTCGAACGGCTGCTCGAACACCGCCTGCAGGTCGGCCGTGATGCGCTCGATCTGCTCCGGTCGGGCCAGCAGGCCGAACTCGTCGCCGCCCATGCGGGCCAGGGCCAGCAGGGCGTGCCGGTCGGCCAGGGCCCGCAGGCGCCGGGCCAGTTCACGCAGCAGCTGATCCCCGACCGGGTGACCGAACCCGTCGTTCAGGAACCGGAAGCGGTTGAGGTCCATCAGGCCCAGTGCCAGCGCGGACGGCTGGCGCAGGGCCGTCACGGCGCGGTCGGTCAGGGCCGCGCGGTTGAGCAGCCGCGTCAGCGGATCATGGTACGCGAGCCGTTCAAGCCGCTCCCGGGTCAGGTGCTGCTCGGCCAGGATCGCGCCGGTGGTGCTCAGGGTGTGCAGCGTCTCGGCCACCGAGGCCGCCCACGCGTGCGGCGCGGCGTGCACCGCCATGAACGCCCCCAGCAACTGGCCGTCCTGCCCGTACAGCGGCAGTTCGATCAGGCTGCGCGTCAGGGGGCGCAGCAGCCGGTGCAGCGGCGCGCCCGCCGCACTGGCCTGCAGATCCGGAATGCTGACCGCCCCGGCCGACTGCTGCGGGTCGAGGTCCCGCCAGTGGCAGTCCAGCGTGCCGGGCGGCAGGTGACTCAGCAGCTGCTGGAGGTCGCCGGGCAGCTGACCCACCACCAGCGGCGGCTCGCTGGCGATGACCGCGCCGATCTGCCAGCCGACCTCCCAGTGGTCCACCTCCTGCAGCAGCGGCCCCAGCGACGCGCTGAGCGTGGCGCCGGACAGAGCCAGCCCGTGGGCGCGGGCGACGCGTTCCTGCCACAGCTCCGTGCGGCGCTGCGTGGTCACGTCCCGCAGGCTGATCGCCCAGTGCGTGCGCGCCCCGGCGAGATCCAGGATGGCATTGACGTGCACTTCCAGCCACTGCTGCGCCTCGGGCAGGAACAGGACGTCGCGGTAGGTCGAGCCGAGGGGCAGCTGGGCGAGCTGCGCGAGCAGCGCCAGGATGTTCATGCCGTTGCCCTCGGCCATGGGCCACTCGGGCATGGGCGCGTCGGGCAGCGTGTCCAGGCCGTGCTGGCGCAGCAGGTCCAGCATCGCCGGGTTGGTGTACTTCACCCGCAGGTGTCCGGGCCCGGGCTGGGCGTTCAGCACCAGCAGCGGATCGACGGACGTGTCGACCATGGTGCGCAGCAGGCTCATCTGCTCGGCCAGTTCATGCCCGCCGGAGCGGTCCTCGCCGAAGCCCACCATCATCTGCAGCGCGCCGGTCTGATCGAAGACCGGGCGGTAGGTGCGCTTGAGGTACTGCGGTGCGGTCTCCCCGGGATACACCTCGGTGAACTCCACGACCGCCCCGCTGCTCGCCGCCTGCTGGAACAGCCGCTCGCGTTCGGCGGCGCGGTCCAGCGGATGACCGCGCCAGGTCATGTACTCACGGTCGGTCAGGCCGATGATGCCGCGCCGGACCTGCGGGTCGCGGATGGCAGCTTCGTTGACGTACAGGTACTGGCCACTGGCGTTCAGGACTGCCACGTCCAGCGGGATGTGGTCCAGAACCGAGCGGCTGAGTTGGTGGTCCGGGCACAGCAGCGACGCGTGCGGCCACCCGCCGACCGGGGTTACCTGACAGGGCAGCGGGCCGCGCCGCCCGTGCAGCGTCACCTGCGCCGGCAGGGAATCCCCGGGATGGCCGCGCAGCAGCCCGGCCGGAACCGGCTGGCCGGGGATCAGCGGGACGTTCAGGAACTGGCTCATGGAGTCGGTGCAGCCCAGCACCGTGTGCGTGCGGCTGTCCAGGATGAGGGCCGCCAGCAGGTCGCCGGTCGCCACGGGCCAAGCCTGGGATTCCGGTGAGGGGGACATGGCTCAGTGTGAACCCATTTCCGTCACCTGTTTCTAATGTCTGACCGACATGAAGGCTTCAGTGAATGTTCATCCAGTGTCGGACGGGTGTCCACCCATCACTCCTGCCGCGCCAGCAGCGGCCTGATCTGCGCGCCGGGCGGACCGGCGCGCGTGTCATACTGCCCGAATCTAAACCCGGTTCAACGATTCGGAGGTGCCCGCATGACGCTCAGCCCCCCAGTTCCCCCCCGTGACGGCACGTATTACCGCGCCTGCAACCTCTGCGAAGCCATCTGCGGCCTGCAGATCACCGTGCAGGGCGGCCACGTCACGGACCTGCGCGGCGACCCCCTCGATCCCCTCTCCCACGGGCACATCTGCCCCAAGGGCAGCGCGCTGGTCGACCTGCACGCTGACCCGGACCGCCTGAAGACGCCGCTGCGCCGCGACGGCGACCGCTGGCACCCGATCTCCTGGGACGACGCGCTGGACCTCGTCGCCCGTCGCCTGCAGGACGTGCAGACCGCGCACGGCGCCGACAGCGTCGCCACCTTCCAGGGCAATCCCAGCGTCCACAACAGCGGCACCCTGCTGACCGCCGGGGCGTTCCTCAAGGCCCTGGGCACCCGCACCCGCTTCAGCGCCACCAGCACCGACCAGCTGCCGCACCACTACGCCGCCGCGGAGATGTTCGGGCACCCCCTGCTGCTGCCCATTCCCGACCTGGACCGCACCGACTTCCTGCTGATGCTGGGCGCCAACCCCCTGGCGAGTAACGGCAGCATCATGACCGCGCCCGGCATGCGCGACCGCCTGCGCGCCATCCGCGACCGCGGCGGACGCGTCGTGCTGCTCGACCCGCGCCGCACCGAGAGCGCCGCGCACGCCACGGACTACCACCCCATCCGGCCCGGCACCGACGCCCTGTTCCTGCTGGCCCTGCTGAACGTGATCCTCAGTGAAGGCCTGGCCCGGCCCGGCCGCCTCGCCGACCTCACCGACGGGCTGGACGACCTGCCCGCTGCCGCCGCCCCCTACACCCCGGAAGCGACCGAGGCCGCCACCGGCGTCCCCGCCGCCACCACCCGCGACCTCGCCCGCGCGTTCGCCCACGCCCCCCGCGCCGCGGCATACGGCCGGATCGGGCTGAGCGTCCAGGCGTTCGGCGGCCTGTGCCAGTGGCTGCTGAACACCCTGAACCTCGTGACCGGCAACCTCGACCGGGAAGGCGGCGTGATGTTCCCCCGCCCGGCCTTCGACCTGCTGACCGGCGCCCGGGCCGGGCAGGTGCACCACGGCCGCTTCCACTCCCGCGTGCGTCACCTGCCGGAATTCGACGGTGAACTGCCCAACGCGGCCCTGGCCGAGGAGATCCTCACGCCCGGCCCCGGCCAGATCCGCGCGCTGGTCACCGTCGCCGGCAACCCGGTCCTGAGCACTCCAGGCGGCGCCGACCTCGACCGCGCCCTGGCGGACCTGGACTTCATGGTCAGCATCGACCCGTACCTGAACGAGACCACCCGCCACGCGCACGTGATCCTGCCGCCCGCCACCGGCCTGGAAGTCGAGCACTACGACGTGATCTTCCATCACTTCGCGGTGCGGACCACCACCCGGCTGAACGCCCCGGTGTTCCCCATCTCGGCCGACCAGCGCTTCGATCATCAGATCTTCGCGGGCCTCACCGAACGCCTCAGCGGCAAACGACTCGCCACGCCCGGCGACCGCCTGAATGTCGGCCTGCGGCACGGCCCGCACCAGCTGACCCTCGACGAGGTCCGCGCCCACCCGCACGGCCTGGACCTGGGCCCCATGACCCCGGTGTTCCCCGAGCGGCTGCTGACCGCCGACCGCCGCATCCAGGCGCTGCCCGGCCCCATGCGCCGCGACCTGACCCGCCTGCACGCCACCCTCGGCGCGCCGGTGCCGCCCCTGGTGCTGATCGGGCGCCGGCAGCTGCGCAGCAACAACTCCTGGATGCACAACGCCCCCCGCCTGATGCGCGGCCCCGACCGCTGCACCCTGCACCTGAACCCGGCCGACGCGCCCGGCCTGCGCAGCGGCCAGCTGGTCCGGGTCACGTCCAGGGTCGGGTCCGTGACCGTGCCGGTCGACGTCACGACCGACGTGATGCCCGGCGTCGCCAGCCTGCCCCACGGCTTCGGTCACGCCCGCCCCGGCGTGCAGCTGAGCGTGGCGCAGGCCCACCCGGGCGTGAGCCTGAACGACCTGACCGATCCCCTGCTGCTGGACGAACTGACCGGCAACGCCGCCCTGAACGGCACGCCGATCCGGATCGAGGCGGTGCCGGAGCCCGCGCCCCTCCCGGCGTGATCCCACCCGGGCGGCCTGGGCCGCCCACCGCTGCGCTGCCCGACCGCGGTCCTGGTCAGGTGCGCGCAACGCGGAAAGTCCGCATCATGCAGAGGTCTTGAGGATCACAGGACCTCTGCACGATGCGGTGAGCGGGCGTCAACTCTCACGGGATGGACGCGGTCCGGTGGCGCGTCTCGTCAGCCCCGGAGCTCGACTGACCCGCGCGGATCCGCTGCCCAGCGGTCGGCACGACCCCATCGGAACGGGGCTGCCTCAGCCGGTCCGATGGCGGCCCGACCGGTCACCGGGCGATCAGCGTTTCTGCGAGGGCCTGAAGGTTCGGGCTGCGGAACCCGTGCGTGACGATGGCCGGTAGCGGCAGGGCGGCCGCGTCGTCCGGATTCCACAGGCACAGGTGCCAGGCGCGGCCCGTCAGGGTGGCAGCCAGGTGCTGCGCCTGCGGGGTCGCGCCCCAGCGGCCGGTGCTGGCCAGCAGGACCGGCGCGTCCGGGTGCGCCCGCGTCGCCTGCCGGGCGGCGGCCTCGTCCAGCAGGTCCGCCGTGGTGAGCTGCGGAAAGTGGGGGCGCAGAGCGGCTTCCAGCTGCGCGGGGGTCACGTGATCACCGTAGGGGCCGCCCAGGGCCGTGTGGGACGGCGCGAGCAGCACCACCGGCGCGGCCGGGTCCAGGCGCGGTCCGTTCCCCTGCACGCGCAGGGCCGCGCGGGCCCACGCCAGGAGGTCCGTCTGGTCGAGCGCCTGCTGCCCGGCTCGGTAGGGCTGGACCTGACCGGGGAAACGCTGTTCGGCGAGCCGCAGCCGGGCGCTGGCCTCGTGCAGCCGCGCCTCGCTGACGGCGCCGCTGGCCTGAGCGGCGCGCAGCGCGCGGACGTGCGCGTCCGTGACGGACCGGTCCCCGTGCCCGCACACCAGCACCGCGTCCGCACCGGCCGTGAGGGCGCGGCCGGCCGCCTGCCCGCCGGGGTAGCGCCGGGCGATGGCGCCCATGTCCATCGCGTCGGTGACGATCACGCCCTGGTAGCCCCACTCGCCGCGCAGCACGCCGCTCAGCAGCGTCCGGGAGAGGGTCGCGGGCCACTCGGGGTCCAGCTGCGGGTAGAGGATGTGGGCGGTCATCACGCTGCCCAGGGCGGCGTGCGCGGCCGCGCGGAACGGCACCCATTCCGCCGCCTCCAGCGCCGCGCGGCTCTTGTTCACCACCGGCAGGTCCTCGTGGCTGTCCACCCGGGTGTCGCCGTGGCCGGGGTAGTGTTTCACGGCGCTCAGGACTCCCGCCGCCTCGCTGCCGCGCGCCCACGCGACCCCCAGCCGCGCCACCTGCGCGGGGTCCGTGCCGAAGGACCGCTCGCCGATGACCGGGTTCAGGGGGTCCACGTTCACGTCCAGGCTGGGCGCGAAGTTCCAGTTGATGCCCAGGTCCAGCAGGCCGCGCGCCGCGATCTGCCCGGCGCGGAACGCGGCGTCCTCGTCGGCCAGCGCGCCCAGCGCCTGCGGGGTGGGGGGTGGGGGCACGTCCAGGCGGCGCAGCACCGCTCCGCCTTCCTGGTCGATGGCGATCAGCACGTCGCGTTCCAGGGCCGCGCGGACCTCGCGGATCAGGCGCGCGGTGCGGTCCGGAGTGGTGATGTTCCGCGCGAACAGGCACACGCCGCCCACCGGGTGCGCGGCCAGCCAGCGCGCGTCGGCGGCGCTCAGGTCCGCGCCGGGCAGGTCGATGATCAGGGTGGATTCCGGGCGGATCATCGGGTGCGGGTCACCTTGCTCAGGCGCGGCGGGGCGTCCGGATTCTCGCCGCGCTGCACGGCCAGATGCGCGATCAACAGCTGCGCGGCCAGGGCGGACACCGCCGGGTCGGTCAGCGGGTGGCCGCTGTCGGGCGTGGGCAGGTCGGCCGCGCGGTCCGGCGTGGCCGCCCCGATCACCGTGACGGGCGTGCCGTACCCGCCCAGGGTGCGCAGCGTGTCGGCCGTGAACGGTGCGGTGGCGTCGCGCGCCTGGAAGAACAGCGCGGGAGTCAGCGGATCGGCCAGTCGCGCCGGGCCGTGCGCGAACTCGGCGGTGGAAAACGGCAGCGCCGCCAGCCCCGCGGTCTCCTGGAACTTCAGGGCCACCTCGGCGGCTACGCCCGCGTGCAGCCCGCGGCCCAGCACCAGCAGGCGGTGAGGCACCTCGCGCGCCAGTTGCGCGGCGAGGTCCCGGGCGCGCACCTCGGCGCGTAGCGTGGCGTCCAGCGTGCCGGGCAGCGCGTCCAGCGCGCGGGCCAGCGCCGGGTCGGGCTGCCAGGCCTGCACCAGCCGCGCGCCCATCACGAGCGCCGCGAGGTAACTCTTCGTGGCGGCCACGGCGCGTTCCTCTCCGGCGCACAGCGGCACGACCAGATCGGCCACCTGCGCCAGCGGGCTGCCCTCCACGTTCACAAGCGCGCAGGTGAGGGCTCCGGCGGCGCGCGCGCGGCTCAGGGCCTCGACCAGGTCCGGGCTGCCGCCCGACTGACTGATGGCCAGCACCAGCGCCCCGCGCAGGTCGAGGTCCGCGCCGTACACGCCGCTCACGCTGGGCGCGGCGCTCATGACAGGCAGGCGCACCTGCGTTTCCAGGGCGTACTTCAGGGTGGTGGCGGCGTGGTCGGACGACCCGCGCGCCAGGGTCACCACGAAGCTGGGCGCGAAGGCACGGATGGCGCGCACGGCCGCGTCCAGCGCGGCGCTGCCGGCCTGCCGCGCGGCCACCTGCGGCGCCTCGCGCGCCTCGGTCAGCATCAGCGGTTCGGTCATTTCACAGCTCCTTCCATGCCGCGCAGGAACAGCCGCTGCGCCGCGAGGAACACCAGCAGCACGGGCAGCATCATGATGATCGACCCGGCGGCGATGTTGAACGGATCGTAGTTGAACTGCCCCTTGAGTTTCAGGACGGCCACGGCCAGCGGCGCCTTGTCGGGCGCGCCACTGAGGACCAGCATCGGCCAGAAGTACGCGTTCCAGGTGGTGACGGTCGTGAAGATGCCCAGCGCCGCGAGGCTCGGGCGGGTCAGGGGCAGCATGATGCGCGTCAGGATCAGCAGTTCGCTCGCGCCGTCCAGCCGCGCGGCTTCCAGCAGCGCCGCCGGGATCGCCAGGAACGCCTGCCGCATCAGGAAGATGCCGAACGCGCCCGCGATGGTGGGCAGCACCACCCCGGCGTGCGTGCCGAGCAGACCCAGGTTCTTCAGGGTCAGGGTGTTCACGATGAAGGTCGTTTCGCTGGGCAGCACCAGGGTCGCCACGATCAGTCCGAACAGCACGCCCCGCCCGGGAAAGCGGAAGCGGGCCAGCGGGTACGCGGCCAGCGCGGAAACGAGCAGGGTCCCCACGACGGTCAGCGCGGTGATGATCACGGAGTTCAGCAGGTACTTCGCGAGGCTGAAGGTGCGGAACACGTCCGTGAAGTTGTTCAGCGTGACCCGGCTGGGCAGCAGGCTCTGCGGGAACGCGTAGATGCTGGTGCCGGCGGTCTTGTCGGTCAGGGCGATGGCCAGCGTCCAGATGAACGGAAACACCGCGAAGATCAGGATGACGGTCAGCAGCAGGTACCGCAGCGCGGTGTTCACCGGGCGGCGCCACCGCACCGGCCGGGCCGCCTGCGCGGGGGTGGGAGCGGTGCGGGCGCTCACGCCTGCTCTCCGTCCCGGTGGAACAGCCGGAAGTTCAGCGCCGAGAGCAGCAGCGCCACGAGGGCCACGATCAGGCCGGCGGCACTGGCGAGGCCGTAGTCGAAGTCGAATCCCTGGAAGGCCTTGGCGTACACGTACATCAGGGCGGTGTACGTGCTGTTCAGCGGCCCGCCGTTCGTGAGGACCAGCACCTCTTCGAGCACGCGCAGCGCGGCGATGGTGCTCAGCAGGGTACACAGCAGGATGGTGGGCCGCATCAGGGGCACGGTCACGCTCCAGAAGCGCTGCCAGGCGTTCGCGCCGTCCAGGATGGCGGCCTCCTCCAGTTCCTCCGGGATGGCCTGCAGGCCCGCCAGGTACAGGACCATGTAGTACCCGAAGCCGCGCCAGAACGTGACCAGCATGACCGCCCAGAAGGCCCACTGCTCGCTGTTCAGCCACCCGAATGCCGCTTCGGGCGTGGTCAGGTGCAGCGCTCCCAGCAGCCAGTTCAGGGTGCCTTCGCGGTTGAAGACCCATTCCCACATCACGGCGGCCAGGGACACGCTGGTGATCACGGGAATGTAGTACGCCGCGCGGAACACGGCGATGCCGGGCAGGTTCTTGGCGACGAGTACCGCGACGGCCAGCGACGCGAGTTGCAGCGCGGGCACGACCAGCAGGTACTTGACGCTGTTGCCCAGCGCGGTGCGGAACAGCGGATCGGACAGGACCGTCTCGAAGTTCTTCACGCCCACCCACTGGGGCGGCAGGTTGTTGGCGAACCTCGCGCCGTTGTATTCGGTGAAGCCCAGGTACGCGCCGTACAGCAGCGGGTAGAAGGTGAACACGGCCAGCAGGATCAGGGCGGGAGCCAGGAAGGTGTACGACATCAGGGTCTGACGCCAGTGGGGCATGGGGGTACGTCCTTGTTGCGGGGGGTGCAGACGGCGGGTGGCCCGCCCACGGTGCGGGCGGGCCACCCGGCGCCGGGGGCGGTTACTTCTTCAGGTTGGCGTTCCAGTAGGTCGCGGCGTCCGCCAGGGCCTTCTGCGCGGTCTTCTTGCCCAGCAGCGCCGCTTCGATGTTGTCGTTGAAGTTCTTGTACAGGTCGTCACTGTTGCCCGGCGCCTTGTACCCGGGGTTGATCAGGCGGCCCGACGCGCCCACGAGGGCGGTGGCGCGGGCGATCGGGTCGCTGCTGGTGGTCTTGAACTGTGCGCTGGTCTGCGCGCCGAGCGTGGTGGGCACCACGGGCACGACCTTGGCGAAGGCCAGCTGGTTGGCGTTGTTCGTGAAGAACGCGGCGAGTTTCGCGGCGGCCTGCGGGTTCTTGCTGGCCTTGGGAATCACGAGGCCCATGCTGCCGCCGGTCTGCAGGAACGCCTTGCCCAGCGGGGCGCCGGTCACGACGGTCTTGGCGTACAGGCTGGGGTTGGTGTCCTTGATGCGGGTCAGGGCCTGGGGGCCGCCGATGATCATGGCCACGCGGTTCTGGGCGTACAGTTCGGTGGCCAGCTGGAACGCTTCGCGGCGCACGGCGTCTTCGGGGATGTACCCGCCGCGGTAGAGCGTCACGTACTGCGCCAGCAGGTTGGCGTGCTGGGGGGTGTTGAACGCGGCCTTGCCGCTGGCGTCGGTGACGGGCAGGCCCTCGGCGTAGAAGTACCCCAGGAAGGACGCGGTGTTGGGGTCTTTCAGGGCGGGCACCCAGGCGTAGGCGCCGGTCTTGTCCTTGATGGTCTTGGCGTAGCTGAGCATCTCGCTGGCGGTGCGGGGGGGGCGGGTCAGGCCGGCTTTCTTGAACAGGTCGGGGTTGTACAGCAGCACGCCTTCGTTCAGCCAGCCGTACCAGGGGTAGGCGTAGGTGTTGCCGCCGGAGGTGAAGTTGCTCAGGCTCTGGGGGTAGAAGGTGGCGCGCAGCGTGGACGGGCTGGTGAGACCGTTCACGGCGCTCAGGAAGCCGTTCTGCGCGGCTTTCTGCGTCTCGTCGATGTTCAGGTTCACGACGTCGGGGGCCGAGCCGAGGTTCACGCTGGCGATGAAGTCCTGCACCATGGAGTCCTGCTTGTCGAACCACTGGACCTTGATGCCGGGGTTGGCCTTCTCGAACGCGGTGATGGTGTCTTTGATGTACCCGTCGAATTTGGGGCTCAGGTACCAGGTCCAGAAGGTGACGGTGGTCTGGGCGCTGGCGGTAGAGGCGGCGAGGGCGAGGCCGAGGGTCAGGGCTTTCAGGGTACGTTTCATGAGGCTCTCCTTGGGGGGCGGGGGCGCGGCGGGGGGGGTCAGTACTTTTTCTCAACCACGCTTTCGGCCGTGACGCGCAGCATGGCGGCGGCTTCGGGGCGGCGGGCGAGCAGGGCGGTGTACAGCAGTTCCAGCACGAACGTCTGGGAGATCAGGGTGTCCATGACCGCGTCGGTCAGGGGTTCTTCCTGGCGGGAGGTGAACAGCACGCGGCTGGCGTAGCGCGTGACGGGGGAGGACGCGCGGTGCGTGATGGCGACGGTGTAGTGCCCGTGGCTCTGCGCGAGGCGGAGGTGCTGCACGGTGTCGATGGTGCTGCCGGAGCTGGTCAGGCCGATCACGACGCCGCCGCGCGGCAGGGTGGAGATGCTGACGGCCGCCACGTGCGGGTCGGTGAAGGCCTGGGCGGTGATGCCCAGCCGCAGCAGGCGGTGCGCGAACAGCTGGGCGATCATGCCGCTGTTGCCCTGTCCGGTCAGGTCGACGCGGGGTGCGCGGGACAGGTGTTCGGCGACCGCTTCGATGGCGTCCGGGGTGAGGAGGCGGCCGGTGTCTTCCAGGGTCAGTTTGGCCTGTTTGACGAGGCGGGCGGCGTGCCCTTCGAGGTTGGTGGGCCGTTCGCCCTGGGTGTCGCGTCCGGCGACGTCGGCGGCCAGCGCGATCTTGAAGGCGTGGAATCCGGCGAATTCCAGTTTGCGGCACAGGCGGGTGATGGTGGCCTCGCCGACGCCGGCGCTGGTGGCGAGTTCGGTGATGGTCTGGTGGATGACGGTGTCGGCTTCGCGCAGGACGTGGTCGGCCACCTGGCGCAGGGAGGGGGAGAGGCTGTGGGCGTGCAGGCGGATGCGGCTGATGGCCCCCGGGGTCTGGGCCGGGCGGGCGGTGGTCTGACTCATGTGACTCCTGGGGGGTCGGTGGTGATGACCTACTGTAGAAGTTGAAAATTATTTTTGTCAAGTCGGCGTTTTTTGCGGTTGTGATTTTCAGCGGCGACCGGGCAGGCCCCATGGAGGGTCCGGTCGCCCGGGCAGACTCCACGCAGATTCGCCCATCGACGCTGGCCGGATGGTCGTCTCTCCGGTGGCCTGACGAGGGCGGACGGTTCCGGACATCACCCCGCAGGTCTGCCTCCCGGGTTCTGACCAGACCCAGTGGCCCATCTTTGAAAAAAATTCCCTTCGAGTCTTGACAGATTGAAAATGGATCGGCATGATGCGGGTGTTCCTGCAACCCACCGTTCCCTTCTCCCCCCTTCATGAGGTGAGGTATGCCCAAGACTGCCCTGTCCGTCTCCGCCCTGTTCGCCCTGACCCTGGCCCTGGGAGCCTGCGGTGAATCCCCCCAGGTCAGCCCCGGCCTGCGCGCCCAGGCCGTCTGCACCGCCTGGACCGAAGGCCCCACCTACACGGTCGGGCAGGTCGTCACCTACCAGGGGCTCACGTACACCGCCATCCAGACCCACACCGCCTACGCCGGCACGAACTGGAACCCCAGAGACACCCCCAGCCTGTGGAAGGCGGGCGGCACCTGCGACAGCGGCAGCACCGACACCACCGCCCCCACGGTCAGTGTCAGCAGCAGCGCCAGCACCGTCACGACCGCCTCGACCATCACCCTGACCGCTGCGGCCAGCGACAACGTCGGCGTCACGAAGGTCGAATTCTACGACGGCGCGACCCTGCTCGGCACCGACACCACCGCGCCCTACACCCAGGCCGTCTCGCTGACCGCCGCCAACAACGGCACCCGCAGCTACACCGCCAGGGCCTTCGACGCCGCCGGAAACACCAGGGTCAGTGCCGCCACCAGCGTCACCGTGAACATCGCGGGCAGCGGCGACACCACCGCCCCGACCGTGAGCGTCACCGCCAGCCCCTCCACCGTCACCGCCGCCGGAACGGTCACCCTGAACGCGACGGCCAGCGACAACGTCGGCGTCACGAAAGTCGAGTTCTACCAGGGCGCCACCCTGCTCGGCACCGACACCACCGCCCCCTACAGTGCTGCCGAGGCCGTCACCAGCGCCCAGAACGGCACCCGCAGCTACACCGCCAAGGCCTTCGACGCCGCCGGCAACACCAAGGTCAGCGCCGCTGCCAGCGTCACCGTGAACATCGGCACCACCCCACCCCCCAGCAGCGGCTACAAACGCGTCGCGTACTTCGCGCAGTGGGGCATCTACGGCCGCAACTACCAGGTGAAGAACATCGACACCAGTGGAACGGCCGCCACCCTCACCCACATCAACTACGCCTTCGGGAACGTGTACAACGCCGGCGGCACCTACAAGTGCGACATGGTCACCCGCGCCGAGAGCGGGAGCGGCGACGGCGGCGACGCCTACGCCGACTACGGCAAGAGCTTCGACGCGGCCACCAGCGTCGACGGTGTCGCGGACGTCTGGAACCAGCCCATCAAGGGCAACTTCAACCAGTTGAAGAAACTCAAGGCCAAACACCCGGGCCTGAAAACCCTGATCTCCCTGGGCGGCTGGACCTGGAGCCGCTACTTCAGCGCCGCCGCCAGCACCGACGCGTCCCGCAGGGCGCTGGTCAGCTCCTGCATCGACCTGTACATCAAGGGCAACCTCCCCGCCACGCCCGACGCGTCGGCCGGCCCCGGCTCCGCCGCCGGGGTGTTCGACGGCATCGACATCGACTGGGAATACCCCGGCGGCGGCGGCCTGGCGTACAACACCGTCAGCTCGGCCGACAAGCAGAACTTCACGCTGCTGCTGCAGGAATTCCGCCGTCAGCTGGACGCCGTGCGCCCGGGCCTGCTGCTGACCATCGCCGCGCCCGGCGGCCCCGACAAGATCGCCAACCAGGACCCCGCCGGGTACCGCAGCGCCGTGGACTGGATCAACATCATGACCTACGACTTCCGCGGCGCGTGGGACGCCGCCGGGCCCACCAACTTCCACAGCAACCTGTACACCGATCCCGCAGGCCCGGGCACCGGCCCCGCGAAGACCTACTCGGTCGACACGGCCGTGAACGCCTTCATCAGCGCTGGGATGCCCGCGAACAAGATCGTCATCGGCGTGCCCTTCTACGGTCGCGGCTGGACCGGCGTGCCCGGCGGCAACAACGGCCTGTACCAGAGTGCCACCGGACCCGCCCGCGGCACCTACGAAGCCGGCATCGAGGACTACAAGATCCTGAAAAACGCCCCCGGCAGCGTGTTCCGCAACGCCACCACCGGCCAGATGTGGAAGTACGACGGCACCAATTTCTGGAGTTACGACGACGAGCAGGTCATCGCCGCGAAGATGGCCTACGTCAAGAGCAGGGGCCTGGGCGGCGCGATGGCCTGGTCACTCGACGGAGACGACGCCAACGGCACCCTGGCCAAAGCCGTCGCCAACGGCCTGCGGTAACAAACCCAGCAGCACATCACGGCGCACGGGGGCCGGTCACGCAGGAGGTGACCGGCCCCCGACTCCTGCCCGGGCGACACACGCCGCCGCGCCCGCAGCGGACCTCCCCCTGCAGGTGCCCGTCACCCGCGGCGGTCAGCGCTGCTCGAGCGTGAGTTCCGGCGGGGCCACGAAGGGCCGGTCCGGGTCGGCGTGCGGGGGAGCGATCGGGACGGTGAAGTGCAGGATGGTGCCGGCGTCGTCGGGAAGCGGGTCGAGCCAGATGCGGCCGCCGCGGCCTTCCACGATGCGGCGGCACAGGGCCAGCCCGATGCCGTTGCCGGCGTACTGCTCGCGGGTGTGCAGGCGCTGGAAGATCACGAACACCCGCTCGGCGTACTCCTGGGGAATGCCGATGCCGTTGTCCCGGACCGTGAAGTGCCAACTGTCGCCCTCGCGCCGCGCGCTGAGGTGCACGTCGGGCGCCACGCCGGGCCGGTGGAATTTCAGGGTGTTGCCGATCAGGTTCAGGAACAGCTGCGTGAACTGCGTGGGATTGAGGGTCAGGGTGGGCAGGGGCTGCACGTGCACGTGCCCGCCGGTGTCGGCGATCAGGGTGTGCAGCTGGGTCAGGACGTCCTGCACGAGGCCGTTGAGGTCGGTCAGGGTGGGGGGCGCGGCGCGGTTGTGCAGGCGGCTGATCGCCAGGACGTCCTCGATCAGGGTGGACATCCGCTGGGCGCCGTCCACGATGATGTGCATGTAGCGCTGCGCGCGGCTGTCGAGCTGGGTGGCGTAGCGGCTCTGCAGCAGCTGCGTGAACGACCCGATAGTCCGCAGCGGTTCTTTCAGGTCGTGGCTGGCGACGTGCGCGAACTGCTCGAGGTCGCGGTTGCTGCGTTCCAGCGCGGCGGTGCGGGCCTGCACGCGTTCCTCGAGCGTCTGACGGTCCTGCTGCTCGCGTTCGAGGAGCGCGGCGCGCAGCAGGGCGGTCTGCAGCAGTTGCGCGAACGTGGAGCACAGCGTGCAGGGCCGCTGAGGGTCCACCGGGCCCAGCAGTACGAGCGTGCCGATCCACTCGCCGGCGTCGCGCAGCGGCGTGACCTGCCAGTCCGCGCCGGTCGCCGCGCCGTCCGGGCCGCTGGCGAGGCGGGCGCGCAGGTCGCCGGGCAGGTGGCCCGGAATCACCTCGCCGGGCAGCAGCAGCGCCGCGTCGGTGCCGAGCAGGGCGGGGGCGGTGGCACCCGCGGCGCGCCGCACCTCGTCGCGGGTGCGGGCGGCGTTCAGCGTGGCGGCCACGCTGTACAGGTCGTTCAGCTGCCGGGTGTGGGTGCGTTGGCGGGCCTGCATGTCGCGCCGGGCGGTGTCGTCGTACAGGTACACGGTCTGGCCGTGCTCGCCGGGGTACACGCGGGCGTGCAGCCACGTCCCGCCCGGGGTGCGCAGGTCGGTGCTGCCGCCCTCGGCGGCGCGCAGCAGGGTGGGCAGCGCGGTGTCGTTCAGCCAGCTGAGCTGGGTCAGGGCCTGGCCGCGCAGGTCGTCGCCGGTGCCCAGCAGGGTCTGCGCGGCAGGGTTGAGGTTCAGGACGCACAGGTCCTCGTTGACCTGCAGGACGCCGTCGGTGATGCTGCGCAGCAGCGCGGCCTGCTGCGCGCGGGCGGTGTCGAGTTCCCGGCTGAGGGCGTAGGTGTTCAGGGCGCTCTGTGCGGCGCGGCGCAGGCTGTCGGGCGTCAGGCGGCCCTTGACGAGGTAGTCCTGCGCGCCGGCGCGCATGGCGTGCACGGCGATCTCCTCGTCGCCGACGCCGGTCAGGACGATCACGGCGCAGTCGGGCTGGTTCTCCTGCAGGAATTCCACGCCGGTGGTGTCGGGCAGCTGGTAGTCCAGCAGGATCAGGTCGGGCGTGGCGCGGCTCAGCAGGTCGGCGGCGGCGTCGCCCAGGCTGGCGTGGCTGAGCGTGACGTTCCAGTCGGGCCAGGACCGCAGGTAGCGCAGGTACGTGGCGGTGTCCTCGGGGCTGTCGTCCACGACGAGCACGTGCAGGGCGCGGCTCACCGGTGCTCCGGCGCCTGGGGCAGGCGCACCGCGTCGAGCCAGTAGGCGAGGGTCAGGCGCAGCTGTTCGGTGAACTGCGTGAAGTTCACGGGTTTGGTGAGGTAGCTGTTCGCGCCGAGCAGGTAGCACTCGTTCACGTCACGTTCGCTGGCGGACGTGGACAGCACCACGACCGGCAGCGGCCGGGTGCGGGGGTCGGCGCGCAGCGCGGTCAGCACCTCGCGGCCGTCGGTGCCGGGCAGGTTCAGGTCCAGCAGGATCAGGCTGGGCCAGTGCTCGCCGTCCTGAATCCAGCTCAGGGCGGCGTCGCCGTCCACGCAGCGTTCCAGGGGGTAAGGGCGGTCCAGGCGTTGCAGCGCCCACTGGATGGCCTGGAAGTCCTCGTCGCTGTCTTCCACGATCAGCAGGCGGTGGGGGGTCACGCCCCGGCCTCGCCGGGCTGCAGGGTGAAGTAGAAGGTGCTGCCCTGGCCGTAGGTGCTGGTCACCCAGATCTGTCCGCCGTGCCGCTCGATGATCTTCTTGACGATGGTCAGGCCCGCGCCGGTTCCCCCGCCGAACTGGTCGCGGGCGTGCAGGCGCTTGAAGATCCGGAAGATGTTCTCGAAGTGCTTCTCGCGGATGCCGATGCCGTGGTCGCGCACGTACAGGATCCACGCGTCGTCCGGCACCTCGGGCGGCGGGGTCAGGTCGCCGCGCTCGCCGGGGGGCAGGGCGCCCACCTCGATGCGGGGCGCGCCCTCGGTGTACTTGACGGCGTTGGACACGAGGTTGTTCAGCACCTCGCCGACCCGCACGCGGTCGACGTCCAGGGTGGGGAGCGGGCCGCGGGTGACCTGCGCGCCGACCTGCTCGAGCCGGGCGGACAGGACGTCGAGCACGTCGTCGAGCAGGTCGTTCAGGTCGGTGGCGCGGAAGCTGAGGTCGACGCGGCCCACGCGGGAGTACAGCAGCAGCGAGTCGATCAGGTCGTCCATGCGCTGCGTGAGGCGCACCAGGGTGGTGAGTTTGGCAACGCCGTCCTCGTCGAGCTGCTGCGCGTACGATTCGAGCAGGAACACCGAGTAGTTGTGCAGGCCGCGCAGCGGTTCTTTCAGGTCGTGGCTCGCGATGTATGCGAACGCGTCGAGATCGGCGTTGCTGCGGGCCAGGTCGGCGTTGCTGCGGGTCAGGTCGTCGTTCAGTTCGCGCAGTTCCTCGGCGCGGCGCAGCACCAGGCTCAGCAGCGCGCGCCGCAGCGTCCGGGCGGCCGCGACCTCCTCGGGCAGCCAGGCGTGACTGCGGCCGCGCACGGTCTGCTGCCACGCCTCGAACGAGCGGCGCGGCGAGAGGCGTTCGCTGCCGTCACTGGCGATCTCGGCGGGTTTGTTGGGGTCGCCGCCCCAGGTGACGGTCTGCACCTCCTCTGGCCGGAACCACATGACGTAGTCTCCGCGCAGTTTTGACAGCTGCACGGCCAGCAGCCCGCTGGCGGTGGCCGGGTCGGCACCCGCGTACAGTTCGCCCAGGGCGCGGGTGTGCAGCACCTCCGCGTTGGACTGGGTGCCCAGCCAGTCGCGCAGCCCGTGGACCTGCGCGGCGCTGGGGGTGCGGCCCATGCGGATCACCTCGCCGTCGAGGCACACGGCGGCGCCGGTGGCGTCCACGAATTCCAGCAGCTGCGAGTTCTGCCCGACCAGCGCTTCCATCAGGTCCGGGGCGTTGGAGAGGCGTTCCATCAGCTGCGTCTGGGCGTCTTTGAGGTGCAGCTGGTAGGTCTGGTCGTTGCGTTCCTGCCACGCGCTGAGCTGGACGCTGGCGACCTGCCCGATCAGTTCGCAGGCGGCGCGGACGTTGGGACTCAGGGTGCGCGGGCTGTTGTGGTGGCAGGCGATCAGACCCCAGAGTTCCGCGCCGCGCAGCAGGCTGATGCTCATGGACGCGCCGACGCCCATGTTCCGCAGGTACTCCAGGTGGATGGGGGAGACGCTGCGCAGCACGCAGTAGCTCATGTCGAGCGGCGCCTCGCCGGGCTGGGCGAGCATGCGGGCCGGCTCGTAGTTCACGTCGCCGATCAATCGCAGCATGTTCAGCACGTACAGCGCCCGCGCCTGCTTGGGAATGTCCGAGGCGGGGTAGCGCAGGCCCAGGTACGGGGTCATGCTGGGCGCGGACCGCTCGGCGATGACGGTGCCGGTGCCGTCGTCGGCGAACTGGTAGATCATGACGCGGTCGAAGCCGGTCAGGGCCTGCACCTCGTGCGCGGCGATGTCCACGAACTGTTCGAGGTTCGGCGCGGCGTTCATGCGGGTCAGGGCGGAGCGGACGAGGGTGTAGGCGTCGGCGTGTACGGCCTGCGCGGGGACCGTCTCGAATTCCAGGATGGTCAGGTCGTCCAGGCGGTGCGCGGTGACGTCGAACGGTCCCTGGCCGCGCACGGACGCGCTGAGCAGGAACAGCGGGTTGCGGTCGAGTTCCCGCGCGCCGAGGGCGCTGCTGAGCTGCCCGGCGACGTCCGCGCCGACCACGTGCTCCAGGGCGGCCCCCAGCAGCGCGCTCGCGTCCGCGCCGAGCAGCTGGGGGAGGTTCTCGCTGAACTGCACGACGTGCCCGCCGCGCAGCGCGACCAGGGCGCCGTGGGGCTGCACCGCGCCGGGAATGTGGATGGGTTCGCGGTCGCAGTTGGTCAGGTCGACTGGCGCGTCCAGGGACGTCACGCGGGCAGGTTCGTGGGTCATGCAGTCTCCATCGGCGGGGTCAGGGTGAACACGGTGAAGACGCGCCGGGCGGCGTCGGTGGCGGCGTCCGCGAAGGCGCGGGGGTCGGCGGCGGCGGCGTGGCGGGCGGTGAGCAGCGCACCGAACGTCCGCCAGCGGGTGGCGACGTCGGCGCCGTAGCTGCCGTAGTAGTGCAGGGTGTCGGGCGTGAAGCCCGCGCGGCGCAGGTGCCGCGTGACGACCTGACCGCCGAGCGTGGCGCCCTCAAGGACGTACGCGGCGCCCCAGGCCTGCGCCTCGCTGCGCAGCCAGGTCAGGTCGATGGGCTCGGGGTGGGGGGCGTGGCCGAGCGCTGCGAGGTCACGGGCGAGCAGGCCGGCCTTGGCGCGGCCCGGGAGGTCCAGGGCCGCGCGCAGGTCGGCCGGCAGGACCGCACCGAGGGTCTCGTCGAGTCGCGGTTCGAGCTGGGCGTGCCGGGCGTGCAGGCGGGCCAGCACGGCGGCGTAGCGGGGTCGGGTCAGGCCCGGGTGCAGCAGGTTCAGGGCCGATTCGGCCTGCTCGTGCTGGGGGCGGGTGTCGGTCCTGAGCCGCGCCAGCAGGGTGGGTTCACTGGACGAAGCGACAGTCATGCCAGTACCGCACGAAGTGATCGATCTGCTGGACGAAGCCGGGGAAGCTCTGACTTTTGACCATGTAGGAGCTGGCCAGCAGGTCGTAGGCGCGCGCGACGTCGGCGCGGCTGTCGCTGGTCGAGAGGATCACGACCGGCAGGTGGCGCAGTCCGGGCGTGGCGCGGATCTCACGGATGACGTCGAAGCCGGTCATGACCGGCATGTTCAGGTCGAGGATCACGACGTCCGGCAGGTCCTCGAGTCGGCCCTGCAGGGCCGCGAGGGCCTGTGGGCCGTCCTCGCAGGTGGTGACGGTGACGCGTGAGGCGTGTTCGGAGAAGGCTTCCTCGGCCAGCAGGCGGTCGGCTGGGTCGTCGTCAATCAGGAGGATTTTCAGCACCTCCGGCGGGAATGCTGTCATTGGTCTGGACCTCTCATGGATGCGGCGAGCCTAACACTCTTCCAACCTTGTACAACAGAGCAGCTGTCCATTTTCTGACAACGCTGAAGATTAGCTCAATGCTTTCCCAGTCGGCTTTCACCACCCTATTCATCTGACCGGACTGTCAGACACCCGCAAGGACCCGACCCCTACGGTACCCCCAACTTCTGTGCAAGGTGGTGATTCCCGCATGGTCTTCAGTTCCTACGTCTTCCTGCTGCTGTTCCTGCCGCTGTTCCTGCTCGCGTACGCCCTCACGCCCGCCCGCGCCCCGTCCCTCACGATCCAGCTGGGCAGCCTGCTGTTCTACGCCTGGGCCGCGTCACCGCCGGACGCGTCCGCGTCAGCGTCGCCGACCCCGCGGTGCGCAGCGTGACCGTCACCGTCACCGGCGAGACCACGCGCACGTTCACCCTTCAGAACAGTGACCGCATGACCCACCGGCAGGAGTACCTGCTGGACCTCACCGGGCTGTTTAAGGTCACCTCGGTGGCCGCCGAGGCCGGGGGGACGCTGACCCTCAGCGTCGAGCAGTGAGTCTCGTCGGGCAGTGAGGCTCCGCGCGTGCCCCCCGCCGGGGGAAGCGCGCGGGCGGTCGGCGGTACGCCACAGTGCGCGGCGCCGACCGCGCGTATCATGTCAGGGATGACCGCGTCCGACTCTGCCCCCGCGCGGCCCCAGGTGGCCCTCGACCCCCCCATGTTCGCGAGCGGTGGGGGAGACGACCTGCAGTTCTCGTACCTGCATCAGGTGCACGACCTCAGCCTCGACTGCATCAAGATCGTCTCGGCGGACGGCGAACTGCTCAGCATGAACCGTAACGGCCAGGCGGCCATGCAGGTGGACGACTTCAGCGCCTGCCAGGGCGCGGACTGGCTGAGTTTCTGGCAGGGCGAGGTCCGTGAGGCGATGCTCGCCGCGTTCGAACGCGCCCGGGGCGGGCAGGCCGCGCACTTCTCCGGCTACTGCCCCACCATGAAGGGCGAACCGCGCTGGTGGGACGTGACCCTGGCGCCCCTGCACGACCCGGTCACGCGCGGCGCTGGCGGTCCGCTGGTGATCATCTCGCGGGACGTCACCGCGGAATTCCGGGCTCAGCAGGCCCTGACGGAAGTGAACGCCCAGCTTCACGCGGAGGTGCAGCGGCAGACCGAATCGCTGCGCCGCGAACGGCAGACGCTGCTGCAGACGAACGAGGAACTGGAAAACCTCGCGTACTCCATGTCCCACGACCTGCTCACGCCGGTGCGGCACATGCTCAGCTTCGCGCGTCTGGCCCGCACGAGTGACGAGCAGAAACGGGACCGGTACCTCGGCATCGTGGAACGCAGCGCCGAGCACCTGAGCGGCATGATCGAGGGCGTCCTGAAGTTCAGCCGCGCGGGCCGCAACCCCATCCAGCGCAGCGAGGTGAACCTGGCGGCGCTGATGCGGGACGTGCAGACCGAACTGACCGCGGGGGCCGAGGGCCGCGCCGTGACGTGGGAGATCGCCGAGCTGCCCCAGCTGACCGGGGACGCCGCGCAGCTCAAGCAGGTGCTGCGCAGCCTGTGCAGCAACGCCCTGAAGTTCACGCGCACCCAGCCGCACGCGCACATTCAGGTGCGGGCCCAGCGGGTGGATCAGGCGTGGGAGGTGCAGGTGCAGGACAACGGCGTGGGCTTCGATCAGAACTACGCGCACAAGCTGTTCCGGCTGTTCCAGCGCCTGCATCACCACAACGAGTACCCGGGCGCGGGCGCGGACCTGGCGACCGTGCGGCGCATCGTGGACCGGCACGGCGGGCAGGTGCAGGCCGACGGGCAGCCCGGCGGCGGCGCCACGTTCCGCTTCACCGTGCCGGACCCGGTCCCGGTGATCGTCGGGACGCTGCCCCACAGCTGACCAGTACAGCTGAGCTGTGAGCAGGAAGCGGCCCGGGCGCGGCGGTTCCCCGGGCGGCTTCCTGCGGCCGCCTGCTTGCAATATATCCAAACGACGACGTACGCTGCGCTCATGCCCCCGGACCGTGAGCAGGTACGCCGCGCCCTCGATACCCACCCCGACGACGCCTTCGCGCTGCTGCTGGAGGACCTCGGTGGCCCCTGGAACACCCGCAAGGCCGTCCGCTCCGGCTGGCGGGTCTTCCAGCGCTGGCTGGACGAGTCCGGCGGCACCGTCCTCGGTCCCGTCGAGGCCAGGGCGTACGACCGCTGGCTCCACCGCGAGTACCGCGGGGTGGTCGCCTCGGTCAACAACCGGCTGAGTCAGGCGCGGCGCCTGTACACCCTGCTCCAGGCCCTCGAGCTGGTGGATGCCAATCCCTTCGCGGCCAGCAGCGGGCAGCACAATCCGGCGGAACAGCGCCGCCGCCGGTACAGCCCGGCCGAGGTGGACGCCCTGCTCGGTCATGCCGGACCCGAGGACCGGGTGCTGGTGCTGCTCGGCGCGCATGCGGGCCTGACGGGACCGGAGGTGTGCCGCCTGACCTGGACGGACGTGGACGCCGAGCGGCGTGCCGTGCAGATCCGTGGGCGCCGCTCGCGGACCGTGCCATGCACCGACGACCTGCACGCGGCGCTGCGCGCACTGGCGCAAGCGCGTGGGGAGACGCCGCTGCTCGGGCAGGTGGCACGGGGCCTGCTGATCACGGATGCGGGCGCCGCCCTGACCGACATGCAGCTGCGGGCGCGGATCTTCCGGGCGTGCGAACGCGCGCAGGTGCCGTACCGGGCGTGGCAGGCGCTGCGCAACCACGCGGCCGAGCGTTTCCTCGCGGCGTACCCGCGGGATCAGGTGATGCACCTGCTGGGCGTGGGCAGCCCGACCGCGCTCCTGCCGAGCATCCGCCTGACTGCCCGGGGCACCGACGACCCCTGATGGAGTGATTGCGGTCTGCAACCACCAGGGTCCTGTACCCCTCAGCGTCATCTGGAGGGGCCTTCCTGGCCCTCCTGTGGCCTCGTGCTGAAAACATGCGTGCAGGACGGCGTTGGTGAGGGGGCAATTCACCCCTTGGGGAACTGGAGTGTACCCGGATCACCTGCTTTCACACTAATCTCAGTTAGTGCTAAATGCGAATCGATTCGGAGATCTCGGCTCGCCAGAGGCAGCGCAACCGCGCCGAGGCAGACAGGTCACGGGCCAACAGACTTGACAGTCCCGCACCGCAGAATCCGGGCGGGCGCACAGAGCTGTGGGGCCGATCGACGACCAGCGAAGGAACGAACGTGGTTGGACGTGGCGCTCTGGTGCGTGCTGTGAGCTCCGCATTGAGATGGGACACCTCGGTCAGGACGACGCCTCACTGGTCCGGTCCGGATGGGACGACGCGCCCTCGAAGAAATGCTCGGCCACCAGACCCGCTGCGCCTCGCCCCCAGGCGTCGTCACTCCAGCGGTGGGTGATGATCTCGGGCGGCGGCGCGTCCGGCAGGTGCCGCTCCTGCAGTGCCGCCCGCATGGGGTCCAGCAGCGCGCTTCCCACGATCACGCCCTCACCGCCGATGAGGATCAGTTCCGGGTCCAGCAGGTCCGTGAGATTGGCCAGCGCCTCACCCAGGCGGCGTCCGGCGTCTGCCAGCACCGCGCGGGGGCGGTCGTCCCCAGCGGCCAGCAGGGCGAGCAGGTCCTCCACCTGACGGGTCTGCTCGCCCTGCTGCTCGTTGAACTGCGCGACCAGGTCGCCGTTCGAGATGTACGCCTGCAGGCAGCCCCGCAGGCCGCATTCGCAGGGGCGGCCCCCGCGTTCGGTCAGGACGTGCCCGAGTTCCCCGGCGCCGCCGCGCAGGCCGCGGTAGACCTGCCCGCCCAGCACCAGGGCCGCGCCGACGCCCCGCCCCAGGGTGACGACCACGAAGTCACTGGCCTGCCGGGCCTGGCCGACGAGTCGCTCGGCAGTGGCGAAGGCGTTGGCGTCGTTGTCGATCCACACGGGGACGCCCAGCGCGTCGCGGAGCAGCGCGCCGAACGGCACGTCATGCCAGTCGGTGCGGTGCGAGACGATGCACACGCCGCGGCGCGTGTCGATCAGACCGGCCATGGCGACGCCCGCGCCGATCAACCGGGCCGCGTGGCGGGGCGCGGTCAGGTGCGCGCTGGCGCGGCGGGCCGCGTCGACCGCATCGGCCGGGGTGGGCCCGCGCAGCGGCACGTGAATCTGATCCACCACGTTCAGGGCTAGATCGGTCAGGACCGCCTGCAGTTCCGTCTCGAGGAGTTTCATGCCGATGGCGTGGTGCCCGGCGTAGTTGATGCCGAGCGGCACCGGGTGGCGGGGCAGGTGCGGCGCGAGTTCCGGGTGTTCGATCAGTAGGCCCTCGCTGAGCAGGTCGGTGCTGACGATGGTGATGGACGCGGCGCTCAGGCCGGTCTGCTGCGCCAGTCGGGTGCGGCTGAGGGGGCCTTCACGACGGAGTTCGTCCAGGATCAGCCGGCGGTTCATGGCCCGGGCGGCGCCCTGGTCGACTTTTCGTGCGCGCATGGCCTGCATGCTACCTGTCTGTGGGGCCGGGGATACGGGGCGGACCGCACCCCCGCATCTAGATATCTTTATTTGACAAAGTAAAGATAATATTTTTACACTGACCTCACGTCCACAACCCAGCCCCGCGCCTGTCCGAGCGGCAATCCCATCCGTCTGACCGCGCGTTTTCAGGAGGTCTTCCCCTGCGCTCACTCCCTCCCCTGAACCGCCTCCCGTCGCACCTGTGCGCCGCCCCCCTGTCCGCTCCGCGTGCCCCGGCGTCGCGTCTGACCTCTCCAGCGCTGCCGTGAACTCGAACGCCGGTGCCCGCTGGTCGAGTGTCTTCAGGACACCGCGCGGCAACCGGCCCGGCCCCTCGCTGTGGGAGGTGCCGACGCGCCGCCCGGGCTGACCTGGCCCTACCCGACCCTGCCCTGCCTTCACCCCCACTGCCGCACCGGCAGAACCGGCATAGGAGCTCACATGACCGCACTCCGCCCCACCCGCACACCCGCCACGGTCCTCGCCAGCGTCGCCCTGCTGCTTGGCGGCTGCGCCCAGCAGGGTGGTCCCGTCGCCACCCTGCACCCCCAGGCGACCTGCGCCACCACGAACCTCGCGCTGAACCGCCCGTCCCTGTCGTCGAGCAACGAGACGAACACCACCCTCTCCGGCGCAGCCTTCGACGGGAACGCCGCAACCCGCTGGTCGAGCGCGTTCACCGACCCGCAGTGGCTGCGCGTGGACCTGGGCAGCGTGCAGGCCCTGTGTCAGGTCACGCTGAACTGGGAGGCTGCCGCCGGGAAGGCCTTCCAGATCCAGGTGTCGAACGACGCGAGCACCTGGACGACGCTGTACAGCACCACCACCGGCGCGGGCGGCGTGCAGACCATCCCCGTGACCGGCAGTGGCCGCTACGTGCGAATGTACGGCACGCAGCGCACCACCGGCTACGGGTACTCTCTGTGGGAGATGACTGTCAACGGCGTGTCCAGCACGACCCTCCCCACATCAGACACGCCCAACTTCGGCCCGAACGTGAAGATCTACGACCCCAGCGTCCCCGCCGCGACCATCCAGGCCGACCTGGACAGCGCGTTCAACGCCTGGAACCGCAACGCCGGCGCGCAGTTCGGCGCGCAGCGGTACACGTTCCTGTTCAAACCCGGCAGTTACGGCCGCGTGTGGGCGAACGTGGGCTTCTACACGCACGTCGCCGGGCTGGGCCTGAACCCCGACGACGTGACCATCAGCGGCGCGGTCAACGTGGACAGCGGCTGGAATGCCGGAGACGAGACGAACGCCACGCAGAACTTCTGGCGCAGCGCCGAGAACCTCGCTGTGATCCCCGAGGGCGGCACGAACCGCTGGGCGGTCTCGCAGGCCGCCCCGATGCGCCGCGTGCACATCCGCGGGAACCTCACCCTGGGGCCCAGCAACATGGGCAATCCCACCGGGTACGCCTCCGGCGGGTACCTCGCCGACGCCCGCGTGGACGGCCAGGTCAGCTCCGGGTCGCAGCAGCAGTGGTACACGCGCGACAGCAGCCTGGGTAGCTGGACCGGCGGCGTGTGGAACATGGTGTTCAGCGGCGTGCAGGGCGCGCCCGCGCAGGCCTTCCCGAACCCGCCGCACACCACGCTGGCCACCACGCCCGTCTCCCGTGAGAAACCGTACCTGTACATCGACGCCAGCGGTAAGTACCGCGTGTTCCTGCCCGCCCTGCGCAGCGCCTCGGCCGGCGCCACGTGGCCGAACACGCCCGGCACCAGCCTGCCCCTGAGTCAGTTCTACGTGGCCAGACCCAGTGACAGCGCCGCCACGCTGAATCAGGCGCTCGCGCAGGGCCTGAACCTGCTGTTCACGCCGGGCGTGTACCACCTGAACCAGACGCTGAACGTCACCCGCGCGAATACAGTCATCTACGGCCTGGGTTTCCCCACCCTGATCCCCGACGGCGGCGTGAACGCCATGCAGACCGCCGACGTGGACGGCATCCGCATCTCGGGCCTGCTGTTCGACGCGGGCACCGTGAACAGCGCCGCGCTGCTCACGGTCGGCACCGCCGGATCACACGTGAATCACGCCGCGAACCCCACCAGCGTGCAGGACGTCTTCTTCCGCATCGGCGGAGCGGTCGCCGGGAAGGCCACCACCAGCCTGATCGTGAACAGCGACCATACCCTGGTCGATCACATCTGGGCGTGGCGGGCTGACCACGGCACCAGCCCGACCGGCTGGACGATCAACACCGCGGACACCGGTCTGATCGTCAATGGCCATAGCGTCCTCGCCACCGGTCTGTTCGTCGAGCACTACCAGAAGTACGAGGTGATCTGGAACGGCCAGGGCGGCAGGACCATCTTCTTCCAGAACGAGAAACCCTACGACGTACCCGACCAGGCCACTTGGCGCAGCGGCGCGAACGGCTACGCGGCGTACAAGGTCGCGGACACCGTCACCACGCACGAGGGCTGGGGCATGGGCGTGTACTCCTACTTCAACGTGAACCCCGGCGTGCACGTCGACCGGGGCTTCGAGGTGCCCAGCACGCCCGGCGTGAAGTTCCGCGACCTGCTGACCGTGTCCCTGGGGAACGTGGGCACCATCGACCACGTCATCAACACCACCGGCCCGGTCGCCCCGCAACCCGGCACGAATACCGCGCCCAGCACCGTGGTCAGCTACCCGTGACGTCACGGCATCACGGCGTCCAGCCCGGTTTGAGATGCCCTCGCGCGCGACCGGGAACGGAGGAAGTCGTTGCGTCACAGCGGAGAGTTGGAGGTGTCCCTCGATGATCGCTGGATGGGGCGAACTCGCAGAGCAGCGGAGCAGCGCCAGCACGTGACAGTGGCAGCAGCTGTACCCAGGAGCGTGTGTCTCCAGGTTGCAGCTGCCGCACTTCATTCAGGCTGCTGTGGCAGGCTGCCGACCCCCTCGGGCCTCCTGCCGGTCAGTCGGTCTGGGCGGTGTCAGCGACCGCCTGGGCGTGTCTGAGAGCCCGCTGGTATTCCTTGTCGCGGGTGTACCCGAGCTGGTGGGCGGCGCTGGGGTGATCGCGCAGCGCGGCGCGGCGGACCTGACCGGGCGGAATGAACGCGAGGTCCGCGTCGCGGGTGGTCCTCAGGATCGAGAGCCGCAGGGCGTCCTGCGTGTCGTACGGGAACAGGCGCAGGTGGCTGGTGGTGCCGTGCGTTTCCGGGTAGAGGGGGTCGTGCCCGGCGCGCTGATGCAGCCGGGTCAGGGCGGCGTCGGCCTGTGGCGTGAGCGTCGTGATCAGGTCGCCGCGCAGCAGCGTGCCGTCCTCGGGGGTGTACGCCGCCCACGTCAGGCGCAGCAGCCCGGTGATGGGCAGGGCGTGATGCCACAGCAGCAGCAGCGCGGCGTGCAGCGCCGGGTCCTTCTGGCTGGCCCTGACCAGCCGGTCGAGGTCGTCCCGGGTCGGCAGCGGTGTGTCGCGGCGTTCCGCGCTGGGGTTCTGAAAGTCCAGCAGTGGATCGCCGGTGATCAGGTGCAGGGCCCGTAGGGCCCGGTAGAGGCTGCGCAGCGTCGTGACGCGGCTGATGCGGGTGTTGGCTCTGCTGGGCGTTCCGTCCGCTTTGGTGGCCAGCACTGCGTGCAGCCAGGCGTGGAAGTCCGCTGGGGGGTGCAGGATGCTGACGTGATCGCGGTCCGCGGCCGCCAGGATGGGTTTGAGGTTGCTGATCAGTTGAGCGGGGGTGCCGCGGATGAGGTCGTGCTGGTGCAGGGTGGTGATGAGGGTGTCTGGGTCAGCATGTGTGAGGGCGCGGGTGAGGGTTCGGGCGAGCTGATCCTCCGGGTGGGTCATGCTGATCATTGTATCCGGAGCTGGATACGAAACATCGAATAGGTCTCTCCTACCGGGTGAAACCTTACCTTGTCGACACGCAGAGGATTCGCACGTCACCAATCAGCCTTTCCCAAGCACTGGCCACTGCAGAAGCACATAGGGTAGACCCTCCTCCTCAGCGATCCGAATTGACGAAGCTGAAGAGAAGTAGGTAAATTTTCATATCCAGCTCCGGATAAAGTTCCCGTATGGTTTACGCTGCCGTCAGATGTACAGCAAAGGCACCACCACAGATCGAAAACCGGCCCGCAGATGTCGGGCCGGTTGAAAAGAAACAGTAAGAACGCGCCGCTGGGGCAAGTCATTGCGAATCGTCGGCCATTTCACGACGCACTGAGCTCGTTTGGATATATTGCCAAGTGTGGCGGGACAGACTGGTGTGCGTGCACGGTACGCTGCAGACGTGACCCTCACCCCGCCACCCGCCGCGAGGACGCGGCCGCGCCTGCTGCTGCTGGCGCTGCTGCTGACCGGCGCGTACCACGGCGTGCTGGTACTCACGCGGGCCGGCCTGAAATCCGATCAGGCGTCCTCTCTGCTCTACCTGGCCAGCGCGTACGTGCGCGCACCCCTGGATCCGTTCGACGACCGTTGGTACGGCGGCGTCCCCCTCACCGGGCACGCGCCCCTGGCGCCGCAGCTGCTGGCCCTGCTGAGCGGGACTCTCGGCCTGGACGGTGCGTTCGCCGCCACGCAGTTCATCTCGGTCCTCGTGCTCCTGTACGGCACGTACCGCTTCGCGCTGCTGCTCGGCTGCGGCCCCCGCGGCGCTGGTGTGGCAAGCCTGCTGACGCTGCTGGGCAGCGCCCTGACCCTGAGTCTCACGGTGTTCGGTCAGCTCGGCCTGATTCTCGGCGCCGGACTGGCCCTGACCGGCACGCCGAATCTGGTCATGTGGGTCCAGCGCGGCCGCCGCCGCGACCTGCTGCGCTGGGCGGCCGCGCTGCTCGCCGCCGCGAGCGCGCACAGCGCCGCGCCCCTGCTGCTGCTGGCCGCCCTCGCCCTGAGCGTGCCCGGGTCGCGGCAGCGCTGGGCAGCGGCACTGATTCCGCTGGTGGCGCTGCTGCTGGCGCTGCCGGACCGACTCTGGAGCGGGCCGGTGACGCGCGTGACGCCGCCCGACCTGCGTCTGGGCCGGACGGTGTGGCTGACTGCCGCGCTCCCGCTCTGGTCGCTGGCGTGGGCGCTGCCTGCCGTGGTTCGAGCCGCACGCTTCCCCTGGGCGGGTCCCGGCGCCGCTCCGTGGCGCGGCCACTGGACCGCTGCGCCCCTCCCGGTCCGCGCGGCGCTGCTGGGGGCGCCTCTGTTGGCGGGCGCCCTGCTGTCTCTGGCAGCGCCCGTCCCGTGGCGCACGCCACCCGAGGCACTGACTATTCTGGCCGCGACGCTGCTGACGCCACTGGCGGCGCTGGTCGCGCTGCGCGCCTGGGACGACGCGCGGCAGACGCGCGCGTCCCTCCTCACGCTGCTGGCGGCCGCCACGCTGGTCATCGTCTCGACCGTCAGCCTGAATGCCCTGCCGGCCACTCGCGTGCTGGAGGGCCCGCCGCTGAATCTCACGCCGCTGCTGAACTTCATCGAGAAGGACGAACACTGGCGCTACCGGTTCCTGACGGTCGGCTTCGGGCGGCAGCTGGGGGCCTTCAGCGCGCAGACGCGCGCGGGGACGCCCGCCGGGCTGTGGCACGTCCCGCCGGACCTGCCGCAGCCCTTCCCTGCGCCCGGCGCTGCAGCGGCGCTGCCGGAACGCCGGTCCATTCCGGGGCAGGGGGCGCTGGCGGCGCTGCTCACGCACCCGGAGCGGGCGTACCTGAAGTTCGTGTACGCGCGCAGCGACGTGCTCGATCCGCTGCTGTTCCTGCACGGCTGGCACAACATCGGCACGCTGGAAAACGGCGTGAACGTCTGGGAGCGTGAAGACATCCCTCCCGTCCCCGCCCGCGTGGCCCGCCCGGCCCTGCCCCTGCCCGCCGCGGCCGCATGGGGGGCCGGACCGCTGCTGAGCCTGCTGCTGGTCGTGACGCTGCTGCCCCTGTCCGGGGTGGCGTGGCACGTGCAGCCCGCCCTGCCACGCGCCGTGCTGCGCGGTCAGGATCTCCGGCGCGTGCCGCTTTCGATGGCCGCGCTGGCCCTGCTGCTGCTGTGGGCGTCCCAGTACCGGCCCGTGTGGGTCACGCAGCGGTTCGTGCTGAGCGAGACGGCCCTCACACCGACGCAGGGAGGCCTCCGCGGCACCTACGCGCGTCTGGACGGCCTGCAGCAGCAGCTGCGCCGTGGGGGCCTGACCGCCGCCACGGCCCGCCTGACCGCACGGTGGTGGACGCCGCTGGGACCACGCGTCACGACCCGCGACGTGACGCTGCGCCTCACCTGGCGCGGCTGGCAGGTGCAGGGCGCGACCCGCTCGGTCCTGAACCTGCGCCGCGAGCCGCTGAGTCCGCAGCCAGGCGTGACCTTCTACCGCGCGCCCCGGCGGATCACGACCAACGTGACCGCGCCCGCCGACGTGCTGGACCGCCCGGTGCTGCGCGTGCTCGGCGGGCGACTGGTCCGCGACGCGCGCGGGCAGGTCTGGTACGTCGGCGAGGTCCTGTGCGCCGACGCGCGCCCCGGCGACGTGACCGTCACGGTGATCGTACGGCGGGACGGCCAGCGGCTGGCGGAGGAGAACGTCGGGCTGTACGCGCAGCACAAGGTCCGCAGTGGAGAACGCACGCCGCTGCGGGTTCCACTGCGTCTCCCCGAGGGCACCGACCCGGCCGCGCTGAGCGTGGAGGTGAACGCGCGCGCTGTCGTGACCGGCCGTCACCTCGAGCGGCCCATGGTGACCCGCAGCCGCGTCCAGGGAGGCCGGGTGGTGGTGCAGGCGCGCAACGAGTCCACGGTGACCGTGGCGACGCCGCTGGCCCTGCTGACCCTGTATGACGCGCGGGGCGTGAGCTGGGTGTACGCCGCGGTCGGCCCGGAACTGCCGCCGGGCGCGAGCTGGCCGTTCACGCTGCCCGCCTCTCCCCCACCGGGCGCGACCCGCCTGATGACTGTCCCCCCACCGCCACTGACGGACGAAGCGACCGTGCCGCCCAGCCCGGTGGCGCCCGGCTCGTTTCCCCTGCCGGGCGGCGGCGCGTACCGTGTCAGTTTCGTGACCCTCCCCGCCCAGGAGCGGCCGTGACGGCCGGGCCGCCCACGCGGGCGCTGCTGGCCTCGGCCCTCGCGCTGCTGTGCAGTTGCGGCGCCCCGGCGCGGACGACCCCCCCGGCGGTGTTCACCCGCATGGATGGCGCTGGTCTGCAGGTCACGCTGAGCGGCCCGGCCGTGACCCGCGGCACGCGGGCCACCGTCACGCTGCTGACCGGCGCCGGGACGCTCGTCACCGAGGGGCGGGCCGAGGAGAATGGACTGCTGCGCGTGCTGGTGTCCTACCGGCGCGCCGGCCGCACGCCCTTCACGGTGGACGTGGCCGGGCACCGCCTGCGCGGCGAGGTGCAGCGCGAACCGGACGCGCCCGTGACGCCCCTGACCCTGAAGGTCGGCGCCCGGGCGGTGCGGGTCACGCAGGGCCGCCCCCCCGCGCTGGTGCTGCACCCACTGGACCGGCACGGCAACGTCACGCGCCTGCCGGTCGACGTGCTGATCCGCCGCCCGGACGGCGTCACGCTCCGCCGCACCCGGCCAGTCGAGTACCTGACGTCCTAGACGTACCTGCCGCCCGGCCGGGTCACGGGCCTGATGCGGGTGGTGGCCACCACGGGCGGCGCGGCCGGAGAGGTCGGCGAGGTCGACCTGCTTCCCGGTCCGGCCCGGCAGCTGCGGCCTGCCCCGGAACGGCCCGGCCTGTACCGCGACGTGCGGGACGCGCTGGGCAATCCGGTCACGCCGGACGAGGCCCTGACGCTGACCGGCGTGGACCGCGGGTGGAACGTGGACGTGCCCCTCACGCCGGTCGAGGGCCGCGCCCTGAGTCCCGTGGACGTGCCCGGCCGCCCCCGCGTCCGGGGTGAGGCGCTGCCCTGACCCCAGCCGGGACCGGCTCCGCCCGGCCGGTGAGGAGACTCAGCGCGTCCCCTCGACTCGGAGCTCCGTCACGGCGCGGGCGGCGGATGACGTCAGGCCACCGGAACGGCGGGGCTGTCCTCGTAGGTGGGTGGCGCGTCCCGGCCGTCGCGCAGGGCCAGCACGAACGCGTCGAACTGCGTCTGCAGCTGGTCCCGCACGGCGCGCCAGCGGTCGAGGCTGCCACCGGACGGGTCCACGAAGGGGTAGTGGCGCCGGGTGGTCTGCCCGGGGTACGCGGGGCACGCCTCGGCGGCGCTGTCGCAGACCGTGATGACGTAACCGAAGTTCTGGGCGTCCGGAACGTCCCAGAGGGTCTTGCTGGTGTGCGCCGTCAGGTCCAGGCCGATCTCGGCCATGACGGTCTTCGCGTCGTCCTTCACGCGGGTGGCTTCCGTTCCGGCGGAGTGCACTTCCAGATTCACGCCCAGGCGGCGGGCAGCGTCGCGGGTGAGGGCCTCGGCCATCTGCGAGCGGGCGGAGTTGTGCGTGCAGAGAATCAGGACGCGGGTCATGCCTCAGACGCTAACACACCGATTTGACTTGATGTGTCAGGGCGCGCGAATCCGGCAGGAGGTCCGTCAGCAGCGCCCCGCCCAGCCGGTACAGGGCAGGCCGACACAGACTGTAGTACATGTTCTTGCCGCGCTGCTCGGCGGTGACCAGCCCGGCGTCCCGCAGAATACCGAGGTGGTAGGACACCTTCGACTGCGGGAGGTTCAGCAGAGCCTCCAGGTCGCAGACGCAGCGCTCCCCACCCGCGAGGTGCCGGATGAGCTCATAGCGGGTGTCCTGCGCCAGGGCCTTGAGTTGATCCAGTGCGGAGAGGGAAGTCAGGGCGGACATCCATCCATTCTATTCGCTATCAGTGGCCTGCCGGATTCGGGGTGAGCGGCATCCTGACAGCGGTTTCCAGTTCCGTTGAAGGGCCAACATCACGCCCTTCAAGTCCACTTCCAACCGCTGGTGCCGTCAGGTGCTCGCTCCGCTCGTTCAGGAGCATCGACGAGTACCTTCAAGACTCCTGAATTCTGCTGTGAGCAACAGCACAGGGAAACGGCACAGGACCGCGCGAGATCCGTTCTGCCGTGCCCCTGTTCGGTTCCTCCGGGTCCAGCACCGCGGTGGCACGCGCGCCGCCGGAGCGGTCACTCCTCGCCGAGCGCAGACCGGCTGCCGTCCAGCAGGGGCCGCCAGTCCTTCGACGGCCGCGCGAAGTAGTACCCCTGCATCACCTGGATGCCCTCGGCCCGCAGGCACTCCAGGTCGCCGCGGTGCTCCACGCCCTCCGCCACGAGTTCCAGACCCAGGTCGTGACTGAGGCTCACCATGGCCCGTACGATCGCCGCGCTCTTCCCGCGCGGCTCGCGGACCATCTGCCGCACGAACGACCGGTCCACCTTCAGGCCACTGAGCGGAAACTGCGACAGGTACGCCAGACTGCTGTACCCGGTGCCGAAGTCGTCCAGCATGACCCGCACGCCGTCCGACCGCAGCGCGTCGAGGACCCGCGCGGTGCGGTCGGGGTTGAGCATCATGAGGCTCTCGGTGATTTCCAGTTCCAGCAGCTCGGGGGGCAGGTCCGCGTCCCGCAGGGCCGCCCGCACGGTCTCCAGCAGGTCCTGACTGGCGAACTGCCGCGCCGAGAGGTTCACCGCGACCCGCACGCCGCCCCACCCGCTCGCCGCGCGGCAGGCCTCGCGCAGCACCCACGCGCCCACCTCCACGATCTGATCACCGCGTTCGAGAATCGGCATGAACGTACCCGGCGCCTGCAGGCCGTGTTCGGGACTGTGCCAGCGCAGCAGCGCCTCGGCGCTCACCACCCGGCGCGCGTGGGTGTCCACCAGCGGCTGGAAGTGCAGCTCGAACTCCCCGCGGGCCAGCGCGCGCGACAGCGCGCCCTCCAGCCCGGCGTGCGCGTGCGCGGCCGCGTCGAACTGCACCACGCGCTCGCCCTGCGCCTTGGCGTCCAGCAGCGCGAGTTCCGCCGCCTGCCGCAGCGACTCCGCGTCCCGGGCGTGCTCGGGCCAGCGGGCCGCGCCGGCCGAGACGGACACCCGGACCAGCTGACCCGGCAGTTCGACCGGTTGCGAAGCCACCTGCAGCAGCCGGTCGATCTGCGCGGTTGGGTCTCGGCCCGCGGCGAGCAGCAGCGCGAACTCGTCGCCGCCCACCCGCGCCACCAGATCGCCGGGGGCCAGGGCGCGCTGCATGCGCCGCGCCAGGACGCGCAGCACCTCGTCGGCGCGGTCGTGCCCGTAGGTGTCGTTGATCAGCTGGAACCGGTTGACGTCCAGGGTCAGCAGTAGGAACGGCGCGGCGTTCGGCTGCGCCCGCTGGGACAGCTGCGCGAGCAGCATCACCCGGTTGGGCAGGCCGGTCAGCGCGTCGAACAGGCGGCCCCGCTCGAGTTCCTCCAGTTGCCGCTGGATGGTCTGCTCGGCCTGCACGCGCAGCTGCTGCTCGTACTCCGCGAGCCGCTGGGCGTTGTCCACCGCGGCCTTCCTGGACAGGTTCTGCACGGTCTGGTCGCGCACCGAATCGAAGATCGCCTGCTGCACCTCGACGAGGCTCGGCACGAACTCGTTCAGCCGCTCGGCCTCGGAGAAGCGCGGGTCGCGCACGATGAATTTCAGCAGGATCAGCGTTTCGCTCAGGCGGTGGTTCTGGCGGGCCTGCGCGAGGACGCTCACGAGATCGGCCCGCTCGATGCTGGCACTGGACTCGGTGACCTGCAGCACCTCGATCAGCGCTTCGAGTTCCAGCGTGAAGTTCCCCTGCGTGCGCGCGCGGCCCGCCACGGCCAGCGCGGCGTCCCGCGCGGCGTCCACCTGCCCCAGCGCGCGGTAGATCCGCGCGGGGGCCAGGGTGCCGAGCAGCGCGTCAGGGCGCTGCACCCGCGTCAGGAAGCGGCTGAAGTCCTCGGCGACGCCTGGCGCCGCCTGCGGCAGCTGCGCCAGCGCCTCGTAGTAGTTCAGGCCGAAACTGGGCTCCAGGTTGGCCAGACCGGCCGAGACGCACTTGGCCAGGCCGTAGTTGTAGGCGCGCGCGGCCGCCTCGTAATCCCCGAGCTGCTCGAGGATCAGGCCGTCGATGTTCAGCAGGTACAGTTCCAGCTGCACGTCCTGCTCGGCGGGCGGCAGCGCGCCGTAGATGGCGGAGGCCCTCTCGTGGTGCTCGCGGGCCTCGCTGAGTTTCTGCTGGCTGATCGCCAGGTTCGCGAGGTTGCACCGGATCTTGATCTCACCGATGGTGTCGCCGATCTCCGCCTTGATCTGCTGCGCGGCCCGCAGCGCGTCGATGGCGGCGGCGCTGTCGAACGTGGCGTAATCCACGTAGGACTGCAGCAGCAGACTGTCGGAGTAGATCGCCAGGTTGCCGCGCACGGCGGCCGCTTCCAGCGCCTGTTTCACGGCGATCTCCGCGCGGCTCAGGTCGCTGTGCAATCGGTGATAGAGGGCCGTGGCGTAGTAGACGTACTCCTCGGGGTGGTCCTGGAAGGGGAACGCCTCGAGGCACTGGGCGGCCTGACGTGCAGGCTGCGTGCGGACGCAGTCGAGCAGGCCAGGCCAGTCTGACGTTGGAGCTCCGGACACGGATCAGTCCAGCAGGTTATGCAGGTCCAGGCTCTTCCAGTCGGAGTGAGCCGGGGTGATCGCCGTGCCGAGCGAGAACAGCCGCGCGTAGTGGTTGGCGGGGGTGCCGGACTCGGACAGCTGCATGGCGAGCGCCGCCGCGGCGATCGGGGTGCTGAACGACGTGCCGGACCAGCTGGCTTCCCGCCCGGCCGGGTACAGCGAGCGGAGACCCTCACCGGGCGCGAAGAGCATCCGGGGACCGGTGGCGCTGAAGCTGCTGGGCTGGCCCTGGGCGGTCACGCTGCCGACCGCGACGCCGCTGCCGGTCGCCGCGAGGTATGCGGCGGGGTAGTCGAGCTGGGCCGCTCCGGAGTTCCCGGCGGCCGCGGCGATCTCGACGCCTCTGGACTGCGCGTAGTCCAGCGCGCTGCGCAGCGCGGGCGAGTCGGTGTCGGTGCCGACGCTGAGGTTCAGGACGTCCGCGCCGTGATCGGCGGCCCAGATGATGCCCTGCACGAGGTCCAGCACGTAGCCGCTGCCGTCCTCGGCGAGCACCTGCACGGGCAGGATGCGGCTCTTGGGCGCGACCTGCAGGGCCACGCCGGCCACGGCGGTGGCGTGCCCGTAGGCGGCGCCGGTGCCGGACGCGCCGGTCACGGTGGGGCTCGCGTCATCGGAGGCGAAGTCGTACCAGTTGTTGCTGTTCACGAGGGATTCGCTCAGCGCGGGGTGCGCGGTGTCCATCGGGCCGTCGATGACGGCGATGACGGGGTCACCGTGGTAGCGGCTGCTGAGCTGCGCGTCCCTGACGCCGATCGCCAGGAATTCCTGGGAGTTCTGCGGGAATACCGTGAAGCGGTTGCCATCCCAGCCGTTGCCGATGTGCTCGCCGAAGTTGCGCAGGGAGGTGGCCCAGATCTTGTCGCCGCTGGCCCATGCCGTGATGCCCGTCGCCCAGATCTTGTCGCCGCTGGCGTGCGTCTCGCTGTCCGGCACGCTGACGCGCCGCTCGTTGCGCTCGGCCTTCAGACCGGACGCGGCGAGCGGCGCGGCGGTCGGGTTGCCGATCACCGCGAAGGTGGCGGTGCGCGCCTCGACGGTCCCGCCGTACCGGCGGGCGAGGTCCGCGTCGGTCGTGGTCGGGGTCACGGGTACCGTCACGAGCGTGGCGGGACGCGCGGCCGACGGGGCGGGCACGGGGCTGGTGGAGCAGGCGGAGAGAAGACTGAGGGTCAGGGCGGCGCAGGTGAGGGATCTCCGCATGTTGAATAGCTCCTTGGTTCGTGGTGCGCTTGAGTGTACACCGCTCAGCAGATGTTCATGAAAACGTTACAGAAGAGGTCCGGACCGGAACACGCTGGGCGTCGCCCACAGGATACCGGACGCGATCTAACACGTCTCTCACTGTTCATCATGATCAAGATCGGGCTGTCCGGCTGTGGGAAACACCACGGACGGACCCGCCAGGCGGGCTGCGGCCACGGCATGATCCCTGAAGGCCACGCTCATGCCCGGCAGGGCCAGCGCCAGCGCCGACTCGAACCGCGCACTGACCCGCAGCGCCCCGCCGGACACCACTGTGGGCCGCGGCGCAGGCAGCCGTGCCTGCACGGTGCGCGCCAGCGCCGCCAGAGCGTGCGCCGCGTCGCGCAGCATCGCCTGCGCGGCCGCGTCGCCCCGGTCGGCCGCGCGGCCCACGGCGGGCGCCAGGGTGGCGACCGCCGCCGCGCCGGGCGCGTGATACGCCAGGTGCCGCAGGGTGTCCCAGTCGAGGCCACCGGCGACGCCGCGGACCTCTTCGGCCAGCGGACCCTGCGGGTCGCGGCCCTGGTCGAGCTGCCCGGTCACCCAGCGCAGCGCCGCGCGGCCCAGCGCGTACCCGGCGCCGTCGTCGTCGATGTGGTAGCCGTGCCCGCCCGCACGCAGCAGCGTGCCGTCCGCCGCGAGATGACACGCCAGACTGCCGGTCCCCGCGTAGACCAGCACGCCCTCACCGGGCCGGAAGTGCGCCCGGTAGGCCAGCACCAGATCACTCTCGAGCCGGACCCGCTCCGGGTGGAGCCCCAGCGCCGCCGCGAGGCGAGCGTGCAGGTCAGCCGCGTCGGGCCGGCCGGGACCGAAGCCGGGCAGGCCGGCGTGCACCCAGTCCGGCCGGGCGGGCAGCGCGCCGGTCAGCGCGGCGAGGCTCGCCTGCCCGCCCGGCGTGCCGAGCAGCGCGGCCGTCAGGGGCGGCGCGAAGCCGTGGGCGAGGGTCGTCTCGCCGCGCAGCAGGTGCCACTTGCTGCGGCTGCCGCCCAGATCGAGGCCCAGTCGAAGGGGAGTCACCGGGCCATTCTGGCACCCGGTCGCCGCCTCAGCGGTTGGTCAGGCCGTGACGCAGCACCTCGGACAGCTGACGGGTGGTGTGCCCCTGCAACTCCTCGAGTTCAGCGGCCGCGGCGCGCAGCAGCGCGCGGTGACTCTCGGCGTTGCGGGCCTCGGCGCCGGTGGCCGAGTGCACGGTGGCCTGAACCGTGAAGTGCGCGTCCGGCAGCAGGTTGAGGTTGCTGCGCGCGCCGGCGTGCCGCGCGCCGAGCAGCGCGCCCAGCATGCCGACCTCCTCGCTGCGGCGCATCAGTTCACGCTGGAAGGTGCGGTCCTTGATGCCGGTGATGACGTCCCACGCGGCGTCGGACAGGGCCGCCTCGGCGCTGGCGGGGCGGGCGGCCTCCACGAACAGGGTCTCGCCCTGACGCCACGTGCGGTGCAGCATCTCGCCGCGGCCCGGCGTCCAGAGCGTCTCGAAGTCGCGGGCGTCCTCGATGAGGACCTTCAGGCGCGCGGCGGGCGCGTCGCCGGGAACGCGGGGGCCGTCGGGCAGCGCGCCCCACAGGCTCAGGCCGCGCTCGTCGGTGGCGCGCATGTCCTCGTACGCCTGGGCGAGCGCGGCGACGCCGTCACTGAGCCGCGCGACCGGGCGGCCGTCCACGAGGAAGTCGATGTCGGTGCCGTCAGTGCGGGCGGCGTGGGCGAGGTGGTGCAGGCCCAGACCCCAGCGGCGCTGCGCAGCGCCGAGCGCCTCGGTCAGCGCCTGGTCGAGGGTGGGCGTGTCGACGCCGCTCTGGACCAGCGCGTCGATCTGGCTGTCGACGGCGGCCGTGGCCATCAGGGCGTCGAAGGCGCGGTAGGGGTTCGGGGTGGCGGAGGCGGGCTCGGATTTGGTCTTGGGTCTGGCCATGATGGTCCTATTCTGCCCTGAACAGAGCGTGGGGTGTGTTCCCCGCACACCATAGCGTGCCCACCCGGCCCGGTGGCCCGCCCCAGTCCAGCCGCGCTACGGCCCGGACGGAACGGAGGTCGGGCCAGGGCAGCGCGGCGGACGCGGGGCCGCAGGCGGGCGCGCTATGGTTTTCAGCAGATGACGAACGACCGTGCCCCTGCGGACGCCTGGCTGGAGTTGACGCTGGCCCTGACGCAGACCCAGAGCCTTCACGAGGTGCAGGCCCTGCTCGCCGGTCCACTGGCCCGCCACGCCGGTCTCGACGCGGCGCTCGTCCTCGGCACGACACCGGACGGCGTGCCCCTGCCCGGCCCGGACGGACAACCCGCGACCCTGCACCTGGGGCGGACGCCGGCGCGCGAGGCGCAGGCGCTCACGCGGCTGCTCAGCTGGCACCTCACGGCCCTGAGCGGCGCGGACGACACGCTGCGCGCCTTCCTGCAGGTCACCGAGCGGCTCGGCTCGGAGATCGAGTTCGGGGCGCTGAACCTCCTGATGGACCAGGTGCTGCGCGAGCTGCTGCCCGGCCTGACCGTCAGCGTGCTGGAACGTGCCGAGCGCAGCTGGACCATCCGCTTCATCTCCGACGTGGCGACCACGGCGCTGCGGGTCCCGCAACCCGACGGGCTGGCGGCCGAGGTGCCGCTGCTGCGGCAGGCCGAACGCAGCCGCGGGCCGGTGTTCGTGGAGGACTGGAACGCGCAGGAGCAGCTCGTTCCAGCCAGCGACGCCTACCGGATCGCGGCCGCGCAGGCGTTCGACCTGCCCGAGTGGCCCCGGACGGTCCTCACGGCGGGCTGCACCGCGCGCCGCCACTGGTCCGCGCAGGACCGGGCGCTGTTCAGCGGCGCGGCGCGCGCCTACGGGCACGCGCTCGACCGGGTGGCCAGCGCGCAGCAGCTGGCCCTGGAGCGCGCCACGCTGCGCGCCCTGGTCGAATTCAAGGAGCGGGCCGCGCACTCCATGAACGTGGGCGACCTGGCCGGGCAGGCCGCGCAGGTGCTGCGCGACATGCTCGACCGCCTGACCGTCGGGTACCTCGTGCCCGACGGGACCCGCTGGCGGGCCGAGGTGCTGCAGGGCGACCTGCCTGATCGCCTGGCGCAGCAGCTGCGGGCCGGGGTGCCCATGCAGGACGCCGACACCCGCGAGGCGCTGCAGGGCGGTCACGCGATGTTCCTGCCGCTGCAGTCGGCGGCGCTGGAGCACGTGCCGGGCATGGACGCCTTCGGGGCAGTCGCGCTGCACCCCATGCTGGTCAACGGGCAGCTGACCGGGCTGCTGGCCATGGCCACCAACCGCGCGCCGGACTGGACCGAACGGGAACGCAGCGTGTTCCGCACGGTCGGGCGGAGTCTGGCGCAGGCGGTGGAACGCGAGGCGCGCGAGCGGCGGCTGGCGCGCCAGCACGCGGAACTGCAGGCGCAGGCGCGCTCGCTGCAGGCGTTCGCGCAACTCAGCGCGGACCTGGGCGTACAGGAGGACCGCTACGCCCTGATCCGCCGCGCGCAGGAGGTGGCGCTCAGCCTGCTGCCGGCCGGATTCGCCGTGTACTACGAACCCGACGGCGAGCTCTGGCGGCTGCGCTCGCAGGTGGGCAGCCTGCGCGACGACCTGCTCCAGCAGCAGGTGGACCGCGGGCTGCCGCTCGACAGCGCGCGCAACCTCACGACGCCCTGGCAGAGCGGCGCGCCGTACTACCAGGACCAGTACGATCCGGACACCGATCACCTCGCGCGGGCCGGCGCGGTCGTGGGCGCGTCGGCGACGGTCCCAGTGCGTCAGGGCGGGGTGCCCGTGGGGGTGTTCGCGATCGGGCAGTACGAGCCGCACGTGTGGACCCCGGCCGACCGCGCGCTGATCGAGGGCGTCACGCGCAGCCTGCAATTGGCGCTGGACCGCGCCGCGAGCCTGGCAGAGCTGCGCCGCACGTCGCAGGACACCGCGCGCAGCAACGCGGCGCTGCAGGCCGCCAACGAGGAACTCGAGGCGTTCGCGTACTCGGTCAGTCACGACCTGCGCGCGCCGGTGCGGCACATTTCCGGGTTCACGGACCTGCTGCGCAAATCGCTGGGGGACCTGTCGGGAACGCCGAAAGCCGAGCGGTACCTGACCATCATCACCGAGTCCGCCGGGCAGATGAACGCGCTGATCGACGCGATGCTGGCCCTCTCGCGCGTCACGCGGCAGGAACTGCACCTGCGGGACGTGGACCTCAACGAGGTCGTGGCCGGCGTGCAGGCCACCCTGGGGCCTGAACTGGCCGGGCGGGACGTGACGTTCCGCGTGGCGGAGCTGCCCACTGTGCAGGTGGACGCGGCGCTGATCCGTCAGGTGATGACCAACCTGCTGTCCAACGCCGTCAAGTACACCGAGCGGCAACCGGACGCGCTGATCGAGGTGTGGGCGCAGGGCACGCCGGACGAGTGGCAGGTGTTCGTGCGGGACAACGGCGTGGGGTTCGACCCGGCGTACGCGCACAAGCTGTTCGGGGTGTTCCAGCGCCTGCACCGCGCCGAGGAGTTCGGCGGGACCGGCGTGGGGCTGGCCAACGTGCGGCGCATCATCCAGCGGCACGGGGGGACCATTCAGGCGGAAGGTCGCCCCGGGGCGGGAGCGACCTTCTGGTTCTCGTTACCCCGCACGTCCTGACGCGCCGGGGCGACCTTCAGCGCAGCACGTAGCCCTGTGCGAGGTCGGTGTACGCGAGGACCTGACTGTCCTGCCACGCCTGGTCGCGGCCGAGTTCCTCCGCGAGGATCGCGGCGACGCGGGGGGCGGCCTCGATGCTCGCCCGGGCGTTCAGGAGCAGGGCGCGCAGGCGGCGCGAGAGGACGTCCTCGGCGGTGCGGGCCTGTTCGCTGCGGGCCGCCCAGCGGACCTCGGCCTCGGTGTAGGGCAGCTGCGGGTGCAGGGGTACGTTCGCGCCGGGCAGCGCCTGGACGCGTTCGGCGTCGGTGCCGTACACCTTCCAGTGGTCCGGCATGTCCTGGGTGGTCGCGCCGTGCAGTTTCAGACCCGCCGTGAGGCTCAGCCGCTCGGGGAGTCCGGCCTGCGCGGCGGCGCGGTTGACGGTGTCCTCGCCCATGCGGCGGTAGGTGGTCCACTTGCCGCCGGTCAGGGTGATCAGCCCGCCGTCGCTGATGCGGATGACGTGATCGCGCGAGAGGCTCTTGGTATCGGTCCCCTCGGCGGCCTTCACCAGGGGGCGCAGGCCGGCGTACACGCTGCGGACGTCCGCGCGGGTGGGGGCGGGGTCCATGTACTGCGCGGCGGTGCGCAGGATGAACTCGACCTCCTCGGGCAGCGCGCGGGGTTCCGGGCTGGTGTCCGGGACGGGCGTGTCGGTGGTGCCGATCACGACGTGGTCGTGCCAGGGCACGGCGAACAGCACGCGGCCGTCGTCGGTGCGCGGCACCATGATGGCGCTGTCGCCGGGCAGGAAGTGGCGGTCCACGACGACGTGCACGCCCTGGCTGGGGGACAGCATGGGTTTCACGGTGGGGTTCTCCATGCGGCGCACGTCGTCGACGAACACGCCGGTGGCGTTCACGACGGCCCTGGCGCGGACCTCGTGCACCTGTCCGGTCTCGTCGTCGCGGAAGCGGGCGCCGACCACGCGGCCCCCGTCCCTGATCAGGTCCACGACGGGCGCGTGGTTCAGGGCGACGCCGCCGTGGTTTTCCAGGGTGCGCAGCAGGGTCACGGCCAGGCGCGCGTCGTCGAACTGCCCGTCGAAGTAGAGGATGCCGCCCTTCAGGGCGTCCTTTTTCAGGGTGGGGGTGCGGGTCAGGGCCTGGGTTTTATTCACGTAGCGGCTGGCCTGCAGGTTGAGTTTCCCGGCGAGCAGGTCGTACATCTTCAGCCCGATGCCGTAGAAGGGCGCGGCCCACCACTTGTACGCGGCGATCAGGAAGCCCAGGTCGCGCACGAGGTGCGGGGCGTTCTGCTTCATGAGGCCGCGTTCGTGCAGCGCCTCGCGCACCAGCGAGACGTTCCCCTGCGCGAGGTACCTCACGCCGCCGTGCACGAGTTTCGTCGAGCGACTGCTGGTGCCCTTGGCGTAGTCGTGCGCTTCGAGGAGCAGGGTGCGGTAGCCGCGCGTGGCGGCCTCCAGCGCGGTGCCCAGCCCGGAGGCGCCGCCGCCGATCACCAGGAGGTCCCAGGTGTCGGGAGTGGTGGCGGCGCTCAGGGCGGCGTGGCGGGGGTCGGGGGTCGGGGTGGCAGGGTGCGCGTCTGGGGTCATGGGGTCAACCTTCCGGTGGGGTGAGGAGGAGCAAACAATGTATGAACGGATGTTCGCACACTTTGAACGTTTGTGCAGTGGCGTGGACTACACAGCGCCTCCGCCCGGTCCCGTTCAGCGCTCGTCCTCCCAGTCGCGGGCGCGGCTGACCGCCTTCTTCCAGCGGCGCATCAGGCGCTCCCGCTCCGCGGCGTCCATCTGCGGCTCGAATCTCTTGCCTTCCTGCCACTGCGCGGCGATCTCGTCCGCGCTGCCCCAGAAGCCCACCGCCAGCCCCGCCAGGTACGCCGCGCCCAGCGCGGTCGTCTCGGTCACCTGCGGGCGCACGACCGGCACGCCCAGGATGTCCGCCTGGAACTGCATCATCAGGTCGTTCGTGCTGGCCCCGCCGTCCACGCGCAGTTCGCGCAACGGCTGCCCCGCGTCCTTCTGCATGGCCTCCAGCAGCTCGGCCGACTGGAACGCCACGCTCTCCAGGGCGGCGCGGGCCACGTGCGCCTTCGTCGTGCCGCGCGTCAGGCCGATCAGGGTGCCGCGCGCGTACGGATCCCAGTACGGTGCGCCCAGCCCCACGAACGCCGGGACGAACATCACGCCCTCGCTGCTGCTCACCGAACGGGCCAGCGCCTCGACCTCGCTGCTGTCACGGATCAGGTTCAGGCCGTCGCGCAGCCACTGGACCACGGCGCCCGCGATAAACACGCTGCCCTCCAGCGCGTATGTGCGCTGCCCGCCCAGCTGCCACGCCACGGTGGTCAGCAGCTTGTTCTGGCTGGGGACCGCCTCGCTCCCGGTGTTCATGAGCATGAAGCAGCCGGTGCCGTAGGTGTTCTTCGCCATACCGGGCTCCAGGCACGCCTGCCCGAACGTCGCGGCCTGCTGGTCCCCGCCGATCCCCGCGATCGGGATGCGCGCCCCGAGCAGGCCCTCGGCGGTCTGCCCGTACACCTCCGAGGAGTCCCGAACCTGCGGCAGCACGCTGCGCGGCACGTTCAGGATGTTCAGCAGTTCGTCGTCCCAGTCGCCGGTGTGGATATTGAACAGCAGCGTGCGGCTGGCGTTCGTGGCGTCCGTGACGTGCAGTTCGCCGCCGGTCAGGTTGAACACCAGCCACGAGTCGATGGTGCCGAACGCCAGTTCGCCCCGCTCCGCGCGTTCGCGGGCGCCGGGGACGTGGTCGAGCAGCCACCGCACCTTCGTGCCGCTGAAGTACGCGTCGAGGACCAGTCCGGTCTTCTGCTGGAAGGTCGCCTCGTGCGCCGCGCGGATCTCGTCGCAGTACGGCGCGGTGCGGCGGTCCTGCCACACGATGGCGTGGTGGATGGGCTGCCCGGTGCGGCGGTCCCAGATCAGGGTCGTCTCGCGCTGGTTGGTGATGCCGATCGCGGCGACGTCCGAGGCGCGGATGCCCGCGCGGGTGATGGCCTCCTGCGCCACGCCGATCTGCGTGCCCCAGATCTCGTTCGCGTCGTGCTCAACGAGGCCGGGCCGGGGGAAGTGCTGCGTGAATTCCTTCTGCGCGCGGGCGCGCACCTGACCCTGGCGGTCGAAGACGATGGCGCGGCTGCTGGTGGTGCCCTGATCCAGGGCGAGGATGAACTGCTCGGGCATGCGGGGAACCTCTGTGGGGGAGAGCGGGGGTGGGGCGGTCCCGCCCATCATTGCCCCGGGGCTGAACAGCCGTCAACACTCCATGAACAGATGTTCAGAGTCCGGGGTGTGGGGTATGCTCAGGCCCGTGACGACCGACCCCACCCCGGACGACACCGCCGCGCAGGCCGTGCAGGTCGCCCGCCTCTACTACCACCAGGGGCTGACCACCGACGCCATCGCCCGCGAACTCGGCCTGTCGCGGCCCAAGGTCAGCCGCCTGCTGACCCTGGCGCGCCGCACCGGCCTCGTCGAGATCCGCATCCACGACCCGCAGGCCCAGCCGCAGAGCCTCGAGGCGCAGCTGCGGGCGCGCTACCCCTTCCTGACCCCGCAGGTCGTCAGCGTCCCCCCCGGCAGCCCCGAGGGCGCCTGGCTCGACCGGGTCGCGGTGGCCGCCGCGCGGCACCTCGGGCAGATCCTGCGCCCCGGACAGACCGTCGGCCTCGCCTGGGGCACCACCGTCGACGCCGTCTCCCGCGCGCTGACGCCCCGTCCCATCGAGGGCCTGCAGGTCGTGCAGCTCAACGGCAGCGCCAACGCCCTAGACTTCATGAGCGGCTTCGTGACCGACACCATCACCCGCTTCGCCGCGAACTACGGCGCGCGCGCCCACCTCTTCCCGGTCCCGACCTTCTTCGACGACCCCGCCACCCGCGCCGCCATGTGGCGCGAACGCAGCGTCCGCCACGTGCTGGAGTTGCAGGAACGGGCGGACGTGCTGCTGTACTCGGTCGGCGCGGCCAGCGCGCAGGTGCCCAGCCACGTGTACGCCGCCGGGTACCTCGACGAGACGGACCTCGCCGCGCTGCGCGCCCAGGGCGTCGCCGGGGACATCGCCACCGTGTTCTTCCGCGAGGACGGCAGCTTCGCCGGGCTGCCCATCAACGCCCGCAGCAGCGGCCCCGACCTGGCGCTGACCCGCCGCGCGCAGCACGCCATCTGCGTCGCCAGCGGCCTCGGCAAGGTCGACGCGCTGCGTGCCGCGCTGGCCGGGGAACTCATGACCACCCTGATCGTCGACGAGACCACCGCCCGCAGCCTCCTGACCGCGCCGTGAACCTTCCTGGACACGGCCGCAGATGTCCAGCAGAGCCTGGGGTCGGCAGCAGCCGCGTCCACTGCCGCCTTTCTCCGGTGCTCACTCCGCTCGATCCAGTGGTCGTGAGGGAAACCCTCACCCCCTCTGAACTCTGCTGTCAGTACTCGATGCCGGTCTGCCCGCCGATCCCCTGGTCGTAGGCGTGCTTGACGGGGTTGACCTCACTCACCGTGTCGGCCAGCGCCACCAGTTCCGGCAGCGCGTCCCGGCCGGTGATCACCACGTGCAGCCGGGAATCCCGGGCGCGCAGGGTGGCGTCCACGTCCGCCCACGGCACCCAGCCGTACTTCAGGGGGTACGTGAACTCGTCCAGGACGATCAGGTCGTCCTCACCGGCCAGGATTGCCGCTCTGGCGAGGTCCCAGCCGTGCGCGGCCAGCGCCGCAGAGTTCTCCAGGTCCCGGCTGCGCCACGTCCACCCGTCCCCGAGCCCCTGGTACGGGATGCCCAGCAGGTCCAGCGTGCGGTGCTCGCCGAACTTCGCGGTGTCGTGCTTCAGGAACTGGAACATCCGCGTCCTCAGGCCCCGCCCGTGCGCGCGGATCATCAGGCCCAGCGCGGCGGTCGTCTTGCCCTTGCCGTTGCCGGTGTTCACGATCAGCAGGCCCCGGCGGCCCTTGCTGATCCCCTCGGGCTTGCGGTACGCGTCGCGCTGCGCGGTGAGTTCCTGCATGGCGCGCGCGCGGCGTTCCTCGGTGCTGGGCTGATCCGGGGTGGGGCCGCCGGTCACAGGCGCGCCTCGGGGTGCAGGTAGCGGATCAGGGCGCGCAGCGCCTGCGCCAGGCGCGGGCCGGGACGACTCAGGGCGTCGCGTTCCTCGGCGGTGGGTCTGAACACCTTTCCGGTCGTCACGGCGCGCAGGTTCGCCCAGCCGGGCCGGACGCGGGCGTCGTCCAGCGTGAGCCCCACCATGACCTGCGGGTTGCGCTGCACGATCAGTTCCGGGTCCAGTTTCGGGAAGTCCCCCAGCGCGGGCGGCACGATCGTCTGCCCGCCAGCCTTGGTGATCAGCGTCCCGATGAACGAGTTCGGTCCGACTGAGTACGGGCTGGGGTCGATCTCGTAGTACGTGCTGACCTTCGGCAGGCCCGCCACGCTGCGCTGCAGGGCGTTCAGGTCGGCGCGCATAGACGTGATCAGCCGCGTGGCGTTCGCCTCGCGGTTGGTGAGTTTCCCCAGCACCGCGATCTTCTCAAACACCTCGCCAAACGACTGCCCCGTCCCGCCGTACACCGTCAGGCCCGCCTGCGCGAGCTTCTGCGTCAGGCGCGACCCGGCGGACTCGTCGGCCAGCACCAGATCAGGTTTCAGGGCGACGATCGCTTCCAGGTTCGGCTGGTAGGCGCTGCCCACCTTCGGCAGGGTCTTCACGACGGCCTGCGGGTAGTTGCTGTACAGGTCCACGGCGACCAGTTTGTCCGCCGCGCCGAGCGCAGCGAGCGTCTCGGTGTGGCTGGGCAGCATGGCAATGATGCGCCGCGGTTCGGCGTTCAGGATCACGCGGCGCCCCAGGTCGTCCGTGACGGTCAGCGGGTAGGAGGTGGCGGCCGCGGTGGACAGCAGGCTCAGGGCCAGAAGGGGAATTCGCATGGTGGGTCTCCGGCGTGCGCGGGTGGGTCTGTCCCAGCGGCGGCACAAAAAAACCGCTGAAACTCAGCGGGGCCGGAGCGCAGCGCCGCCAGAGGCGGCAGGTCAGCAGTTCCCAGACCCTCTGACGGCGAGAGGTGCCCGAACGGGGCGTCCCTGGGAGGCATTCGGGCTCGCGTTCCATGAACGCATACCGCTGCGCGACAGCGCCGGATTCTCACCGGACTTCCCCTGACCCAGGTCCACCGAAGGTAGCATGGTCTTCACCTGACGCCCCGCAAGGGACTCGACAGGCCCGGCCCCGCACACTCACTGAAGGAGGACCCCCGCGTGCCTGTCAGCCTGCCCCTCGCCGATCACGCCTGGACGCTCCGCGACCTGGACCCCACCCGGTCGCGGGCGCTCGCGACCCGCTGCGGCCAGGGGCACGCCGAACTGGAAGCGCAGGTGGTGCTCGCGTATCTCGACTGGCGCGAGGGTCGCCTCGAACCGGCCACCCGCACGCTGGCCGCCGCGCTGCAGGTCCTGCGCGCCGAGGACCCCGGCCGGTGGCAGGCCCGCGCGGCCAGCGTCCTGTCGTGCCTGGCCGGTGACCTGAACGAACCGGACGTGGCGCTGCAACTCCTCGATGAGCAGATCCGGCTGTGCGAGGCGCTGAACCTCACCGAACTGTGGGCGTCCGGCATTCATGACCTCGCGGTGCAGCTGCGCGACGTGAACCCGGCCCGCTCGCGCAACCTGCTGCTGCAGGCGCAGGACGCGTTCCGCCGCTGCGGGTACCCGATCGGCAACCTGCTCGTCCACGGCAACCTCGGAGAACTCGACCGAGAGGCCGGGCAGTACGCGTCGGCGCTGGCGCATCACCGCGCGGCGCTCGCCGATCCGCTCATCAGGCAGCACCCGGGCATTGAGGCGTGGACGCTGCACGGCGCCGCGCGCGCCGCGCACGAGGGCAGCCTGCCCCGCCCGGACGCGGAACTCGCGCGCCTGCAGGCCCTGCGCGCGGTCGCGCACCTGGACGTGCAGGTCGAGGTGACGGCCGCCCTGAGCCTGTTTCTCCCGCCGGCCGAGGCGGCCGCGCTGCTGCGCGCCCTGCTCAGCCGGGCGGACCTGGGCAGCCACTACCGCCTCGGACTGCTGCACAGTCAGCTGTCCGGCGCGCTGGAACGCGCCGGGGACGACCGGGGAGCGCTGCGGCACCTGAAAGTCGCGCGGCAGCACGAACGGCGCGCCCACGCCGGGCAGACGCGGCACGCGGCGCGCCTGATGGACATCCTGCGCGGCATGGACGACACCCGCGCCCGCAACGCCGCGCTGGAACGGCACCTGAATGAACTGCGCGCCATGCACGCGCAGGTGCAGCACCTCAGCCTCACCGACCCGCTCACCGGACTGGGCAACCGCCGCCAGTTCCAGGAGGACCTGACCACCCTGACCGACGAGGACGCGCTGCTGCTGATCGACCTCGACCACTTCAAACGCGTGAACGACACGCTGGGGCACCCGGTCGGCGACGACGTGCTGGCGCAGCTGGGCCGCCTGCTGGCCCGCGCCAGTCGCGGCGAGGACCGCGCCTACCGCTACGGCGGCGAGGAATTCGCGCTGATCCTGCGGCAGGTGCCCCCGGCCGCGCTGGACGGCGTGGCCGAACGCGTGCGGGCCGCCGTGGAACGCGGCGTCTTCCCGGCCGTTCCGTGGACGCTGACCGTCTCGATCGGCGCGGCGCGCGGCCGGGACGCCCGGGGCGACGCGCTGCTGCGCGCCGCGGACGAGGCGCTGTACGCGGCCAAACGCGGGGGGCGCAATCAGGTGCGCCGCTGGCCCCTGCGCGCCGCCGCGCCCGCGTTCGGGCCGGACCCGGGCGCCCCCGCCCGCCCCCGAGACGCCGCGTCGGTGTGATCCCGGGCGGGCCGACGACGAACCCCCCGCCGCCTGGCGGGGGGAGAAAGGCGCGGGGCGTTACGCGAAGCGCGCGAGGTCCGGGTTGGCCTTGAGCTGAGCCACGACCTTCTTGATGTCCTGCGTGCGGTCCTTGCGGACGACCAGGGTCACGTCCCCGGCGCGCACGACGACCACGTCCTCCAGGCCGATGGTGGCGATCAGGTCCTCGCCCCCGGTGGTGTACATGATGGCCCCGCCGGTGTCGAGACTCACGTGCCGGCCCACGGCGACGTTCCCGCCGTCACCCTTCAACAGCCGTTCCAGTGCGTTCCAGTCGCCCAGGTCATCCCAGCCGAAACTGGCGGGAATCACCGCGACGTTTTTCGCCTGCTCGAGGATGGCGTAGTCCACGCTGATCTTCGGCAGCGTCGGGTACACCTGCCGCAGGCCGCCGCGCACCCTGGAAGCCTCCAGCATCTGCTGGTAGAGCTCCGGAACCAGCGTCTCGAAGGCGCGGAGGATGGTCTCCACCCGCCAGATGAACATCCCGGAGTTCCACAGGTAGCGTCCGGTGCTCAGGAACTGCCGGGCGAGATCCGCGTCGGGTTTCTCGGTGAAGCGCTGCACGCGGTAGACGCCAGTCTGACCGTCCTCCTGGCCCTGCTCGATGTACCCGTAACCGGTCGCGGCGTACCCGGGCGTCATGCCCAGGGTCACCAGGACGTCGTGAGTGCGGGCGTACTCCACGGCACGCCCGAGCACCTGATGGAATCCGTCTGCATCGTCGATGCGGTGGTCGGCCGGGAAGACGCCCATGACGGCGTCCGGGTCGTCGCGGTGAACGGTCAGGGCGCCGTAGAGGATCGCGGCGGCCGTGTCGCGCGGCACCGGTTCGACCAGCAGGTTCTCCAGTGGCAGGTCCGGGAGGTGCTCCAGGACGTGTCCGCGGTGCTCGTTGGCGGTCACGATCATCAGGTGCTCAAGGCCGTCCTGTCCGGCGGTCAGGCGCTCGGCGGTGGTCTGCAGCAGGCTGCGGCCGCTGCTTTCCAGGGTCAGGAACTGCTTGGGTTTACTCTTACGGGACAGGGGCCAGAAGCGCTCACCGCTGCCGCCCGCGAGGATCACCGGGTAGAAGGTCATGCGGCTACTCTACGGGGTCCGCCGTGACAGCGGCCTGAACGACGCCGACATGAACCTGGCCTGCGCGGTAGATGCCGGCGCACTCAGGTAGGCTGACGCTCATGAAGCTGACGTTCGGAACAGATGGCTGGCGGGGCGTGATCGCCGACGAATTCACGTTTGACAATGTCCGCCGGGTAGCGCAGGCGCACGCCGCGGCGCTGCTGAGCACGCCCGGCGCGGCCCGGTCGGCGGTGGTCGCGCACGACACCCGGTTCCTGGGGGCGGCGTTCGCGACGACCGCGGCGCAGACCCTCGCCCAGGCGGGGCTGGACGTGACGCTGCTGCAGGGGCCCACGCCGACGCCCGCGCTGTCGCACGCGGTCCGCCGCGGCGGGCACGCGGGCGGCGTGATGATCACCGCCAGTCACAACCCCGGCCAGTACCAGGGCTACAAACTGAAAGGACCGTACGGGGGCAGCGCCACCCCGGCCCTGGTGCAGGAGGTCGAGTCGCGGATCGACGCGCCGGCCGGGGCGCAGGCGGCCGGCACGCTGGGCGAGGGGGACGCGCGGGCCGCGTACCTGGGCGCGCTGGCCGGACTGGTGGACACCGACGTGATCCGCGCGTCGGGCCTGCCGGTGTACCACGACGCCATGCACGGCGCGGCCGGCGGCTGGATCGAGCAGTTCACGCGGGAGCATCTGGGTGTCGAGTTCCACGGAGTGCGGCAGTCGCCCGATCCGCAGTTCGGCGGGGTGAATCCGGAGCCGATTCCGAGCAATCTCGGCGTGACGGCTCAGGCAATGCGTGAGGTGCGCGGGCCGGCGTTCGCGATGGTCACGGACGGCGACGCCGACCGGATCGGCGCGGTTCTGGCCGGTGGGGGGTACTTCAACAGTCATCAGATCTTCGCGGTGCTGCTGCATCACCTCGCGCAGCGGGGCCGGCGCGGCCGGGTGGTGCGGACCGTCTCGACGAGCGGCATCATCGAGCGGCTGGCGCAGCATCACGGACTGGAGGTCGTGCAGACTCCGGTGGGGTTCAAGTACATCACCGATCACTTCCTCGAGGGCGAACGGGACCCGGCGCTGCAGGTCCTGATCGGTGGGGAGGAGTCCGGCGGGATCGGGGTGCAGGGGCACGTGCCGGAACGCGACGGGCTGCTTAACGGGCTGCTGCTGCAGGAGACGGTGGCGGCGTCGGGCCTGAGCCTCGACGAGCAGTTCCGCGCCATCGAGCAGCTGGTCGACTTCCGGCACCACTATGACCGCATCGACCTTCACCTGCCGGGACCGGTCAATCGCGCGGACCTGATGGATGACGTGGCGCAGACCGCTCAGCTGGGCGCGCACCGCGTGCAGCAGGTAATCACGCTGGACGGCGTGAAGCTGGCCTTCGACGGCGGGTACGGCATGGTGCGGGCGTCGGGAACGGAGCCGGTCGTGCGGCTGTACGTGGAGGCGCCCACACCCGGTGAGGTGCAGGGCATCCTCGAGCAGTTGCGGACCCTGACCCTGCGGCACCTGCGGTGAGGGCCGGGAGCTGAGCGTGGGGCCGGGGCGGACCGCGGTGTTCAGCGGCACCCCGGGGCTCCGGTTCCCACCACGGGGGGCGCACTTCACACCTGGAAGCCGCCCGGCTTCTTCTCGCAGCGGTTTCCGGTTTCATTGAGGGTCCAACACCACGCCTCTGAACTCCACTTTCAACCGCCGCCCTTCTCAGGAGCTCGATTCAGAGATACTGAGGAAGCCCTTCAAGACCTCTGCATTCTGCTGTTGCAGCCGCTCGAAGAGCACGGTGGTCGCACACCATGCCATCGGCGTTCGCCGGAGACGAGGAGGCGGGTCAGCGCGCCGGGCTGGATTCGGCCGCCCAGGCCGGCGCGCGCCAGGCGCGGTGCCACGCGGGCAGGTCGGCGGGCGGCAGGGGCCGCGCGAACAGGTACCCCTGCATGCGGGAGCAGCGCAGCTTCAGCAGGTGCTGGGCCTGCGCGGCCGTCTCCACGCCCTCGGCGATCACCGAGAGGTTCAGGGCGCCGCTGATGGTCAGGATGGCCTGCACGATGGCGGTGTCGGCCGCGCCGAGGTCCTGCACGAACGACTGGTCGATCTTCAGGCCGGAGACCGGCAGGCGCTTGAGGTAACTGAGGCTCGCGAACCCCGTGCCGAAATCGTCGATGCTGGTCTGCACGCCCAGTTCCCGCAGGGTGGTCAGGACGCCCTGCGCGAGCGGGATGTCGTGCAGCAGCAGGCCCTCGGTCAGTTCGAGTTCCAGCTGCTGTGGGGGCAGGCCGGTGTCGCGCAGCGCCTGCTGGACCTGCGCGGTGAAATCCGGCGCTGAGAACTGCGCCGGGGAGACGTTCACGGCGACGGACAGGGGACCGAGTCCTGCGGCGGTCCACTCGCGGGTCTGCCGGCAGGCTTCGCGCAGGGCCCACGCGCCGATCGGGACGATCAGGCCGGTTTCCTCGGCCAGGGGAATGAAGTCCAGGGGTGGGCGGAAGGTGCCGTCGGGTTGCGGCCAGCGCAGCAGGGCCTCGACGCCGGTGACGCGGCCCTGGTCCAGGTCCACCTTCGGCTGGTAGTGCAGGCGGAACTGCTGGCCGTCCAGGGCGGCGCGCAGGTCGCTCATGAGCTGCTGGCGGGCCAGCAGGCCGGCGCGGATCTCGCCGGAGAAGAAGTGGAAGCGGTTGCGGCCGTCGCGTTTGGCGCGGTACATGGCGGCGTCGGCGTGCCGCATGAGGTCCTCGACCCCGGCGCCGTCGTCCGGGTACAGCGCGAGTCCGGCGCTGCCGGTGACGTTGAGCCGGTGACCGTGCACGTCGAAGGGCTCCTGCATGACCCCGAGGATCTTCCCGGCGAGGTGCTGGGCGTCGCGGGGGGCGTTCAGGTCGGTGAGCAGCAGCACGAACTCGTCCCCGCCGAGGCGGCTGACGGTGTCGGCGGCGCGCAGCTGAGACCGCAGCCGGGCCGCGACCTGCCGCAGCAGCGCGTCGCCCACGTGGTGGCCGAGCGTGTCGTTGATGTCCTTGAAGTGGTCGAGGTCTAGGAACATCAGGGCGAAGCAGGTGCGGCGGCGCTGATGGGCGGCGGTGGCCTGCGTGACGCGGTCGTGCAGCAGCACGCGGTTGGGCAGGTCGGTCAGGGCGTCATGCTGCGCGAGGTGGGTCATGCGGCGGTTCAGGGCGCGCTGTTCGGTCACGTCCCGCACGACCAGCACCGCGCCGCGGTTCTCGCCGTCCTTGCCGGTCAGGGGGGAGGCGGTCATGGCGACCTCGCGGGGTCCGGCGGCGGTGTCGAGCACAGCGGCGTGCTCGGGTGGCAGGTGCTGCGCCGCGCCGGTCCGCTGGGCCTGCGCGACCAGGTCCGCGGCGCTGCCGTCCGGTCCGCCGAGCGCGTCCCGCAGCGGCTGGCCGTCCGCCTTGCCGAACAGGTGGCGGGCGCGGGCGTTCTGGAAGCACACCCGGCCGTCGGCGTCGAGCCGCAGGACGCTGTCGGTGATGCCGTCCAGCGTCACCCGGTAGGCGTCCTGCGCCTCGATCAGGTCGAGTTCCGCGCGGCGGCGGGCGGTGATGTCGGTGCCCAGGGCGAAGAAGCCGCGCACCTCTCCGCCCTGGATGTCGGGCACGTACGCGGCCTGCAGGTAGCGCTCCCCGCTGGGGGTGTGGACGCTGCGCTCGAACACGGCACTCTGGCCGAGCAGCGCGCCCTGGATGTGCGCGTGGTTCTGGCGGTACAGGTCGTCACCCAGCAGCTCGCGCAGGGTCAGCTGGCGCACCTCGTCGGGCGTGCGGCCGAAGAAGGTCAGGTAGGCGGCGTTGCTGAACCGGTTGCGCTCCTGGCGGTCCCAGTAGCCGATGGTGGCGGGCATGTGGTCCAGGATGGCCTGCAGGTCCGCGCGGACCCGGTGCAGGTCCTCGCTGGCCTGCACGCGCGCGGTGATGTCCAGCTGCGTGCCGGTGATGCGGGTGGGCTCGCCCGCCGGACCGCGTTCACTGATCCGGCCGCGCAGCTGAATCCAGCGCCAGTCGCCGCTCGCGGCGCGCAACCGGTACTCGGCCTCGTAAAACGGGGTCTGCGCGTCGGCGTGCGTCTGGTAGGCCTGCAGCAGCTCCGGGAGGTCCGCCGGGTGGATGAGGGCCACCCAGTCGTCCTGCAGCGTGCCGACGTCCTGCGGGGCGTACCCGAACCGTTCCAGCCAGCCGGCCGAGAACTGGATGCGCCGCTCCTGGGCCCACCAGTCCCAGAGGGTGGCCTGACTGCCGTCCAGCGCGAGCTGCAGCTGATCCTGCACGGCCTGCAGGCGCTGCTGCTGGTCGCGTTCCAGCGTGCGGTCCTGCACCTGCGCCACGACATGCAGCGGCTGGCCGCGCTCGTCCCGGATCACGGCGACATTCAGCTGCGCCCAGATCACCTGTCCGTCGCCGCGCACGTAGCGTCTCATCATCTCGGCCGCGTGCGGGTCGCCGCGGTGCGTCAGGAGTTGCGGCGCGCTCACGTGCCGGTCGTCGGGGTGGGTGAGGTCGCCGACCGTGGCGCGCAGCAGCTGCGCTTCGGTGTACCCGAGCAGGTCGCACAGGGCGCGGTTGACGCGCAGGAAGCGGTCGTCCAGGCCGACGAGGGCCATGCCGATCGGGGCGTGTTCGAACGTCGCTTCGAAAAGCCGGATTCCGGTCGGCATGGGGTCTCCTCGTCAGGTTCGGGCGGTGGGCGCTGCGGCTCATCTTACCTGCCCTGTTCCTCGGCCCTGCCCTGCTCCCCGGCCGCGTGCCGGGCTGCGGTCACGGCAGACGGACGCGGGAGCGCGCCACACCATCTGGCGCGCTCCCGCAGCGAGTCCCCGCTCACGGCCGGGCAGTTGCTCACCGCAGTGCCCGGTTCCGTCTCAGGGCCAGCATCACGCCCCTCCGCTCCACTTTCACCCGATCCTTCGTCAGGGACTCGCTCTGCTCCGCAGCTCTGCGAGTCCGCTCGATTGAGAAGGCTTGAGCGACACACGACCTCTGCAGGCTCCGGTCAGGCGAGACCGGTGTTCAGGTGAGACTGGCCCGCGCCGCCTCCTGCAGCTGCCGCCAGGCGACCTTGCCGGTGGGGCTACGCGGCAGACTCTCGACGAACTGCCAGTCACGCGGCACCTTGTAGGTGGCCATCTGTTCCCGCGCCCAGGTTTCCAGTTCGGCGGGCGTGGCGGTCATGCCGGGCCGCAGGACGATCAGCGCGCGGGCGCGCTCGCCGCTGCGGTCATCCGGCACGCTGATCACGCAGGCTTCCTGCACGGCCGGGTGGGCGTGCAGCTGGTTTTCGACTTCGGCGGGCCAGACTTTCATGCCGGACACGTTCACCATGCGCTTGAGCCGGTCGGCGAAGTAGAAGTACCCCTCGTCGTCCACGTACCCCAGGTCCCCGGTGCGGAAGAACCGCTCGCCGCCGATGTTCGTGAACGCCTCGGCGGTCGCGTCCGGGCGGTTCCAGTAGCCCTGCATGACCTGCGGGCCGCGCAGCACGATCTCCCCTGTTGCTCCGACCCCGAGTTCCGCGCCGGTGTCGAGGTCCACGATGCGGGCGTCGACGTTGAACAGCGGAATGCCCAGGCACTGCAGTTTCTGGCGGCCCTTGGGATTGCTGTGCGACTGCGCCATGGTTTCGGACAGGCCGTACCCTTCGAGGAACAGGATACCGGTCAGGTCCAGCAGGCGCTGCCCGACGGCGGCCGGGAGGCTGGCGCCGCCGCCGGTGACGTTGCGCAGGGAGCGCAGGTCCGCCGGGTCGAAGGTCGGGGAGGCCATCATGTCGATCAGCATGGTGGGCGTGTTCGTCCAGAGGGTCGCCCCGTGCTCGCGGATCAGGGTGCGGGCGGCGTCGCGGTCCCAGCGGGAGAGGATCACGACCCGCGCACCCACGGTCAGGACACTCATGAGGCTGTTGATGAAGCCCGTGACGTGGAAGAACGGCAGCGCGGCCAGGAACACGTCCTCGACGTTGCCGTCCACCCACACGCCGGCGCCGAACACGTTGGCCTGCACGCTGCCGTGGGTGTGCATGCAGCCCTTGGGCAGGCCGGTCGTGCCGGAGGTGTACGGCATGATGCACAGGTCGTCGGCGGTGACGGCCGCTTCCGGGGCGGGCGCGGCCTGCAGCGCGGTGTCGAGCGTCACGTCGTCGCCCTGCAGGTCGGGCGTGACGTCCAGCCCGTCGGGGAGGGGGACGCCGGGGGTGGCCTGCGCGCCGCGCATGACGTTCGCCACGACTGCGTGGCCCAGTCCGGCCTGACGGGCGCGGTCGTACAGTTCAGCGCCGACCACGCCGACCCGGATGCCGGCGTCCTGCAGGAAGAACCCGAATTCCCGGGCCTGCAGCATGGGGGCCAGGGGCACGACCACGGCGCCCAGCTGCCACGCGGCGAAGGCCGCGACCGCCCATTCGGGACTGTTCTGCATCCAGACGGCCACGCGGTCGCCCCGCTGCACGCCCCGCGCGGCGAGGTGCCCGGCGAGGCGGGTGGCCTGCTCGTGCAGGTGCGCGTAGGTCCAGGTGCGGCCGTAGTGCCACAGGGCCACGCGGTCGGGGTAGCGTTCGGCGCTGACGCGGAGGTTGTGCATGACGCCGGTGCGGGGCAGGGTCAGCGTGCGGGGTTTGCCTTCGGGCCAGTAGCGGGCAGTCTGGGTCATGCGGGTCGACCTCCGGTGGAATGGGGCGGCTCCGCGTGGGGGCGGAGGGGCACGGAATTGTGGAGGTGTCGAGCATAGCGCGAAACCGGTTGCCGGGCGGGGCGGCCGCGCCCCCGGCGTCCTCCGGAGGCGGTTTGAGGGAGTTTTCACGTCCCACACGCCGGAATTAAGGTTTTGGCCAAAAGTGCGTGCTACACGGAGTTTTTGTCTTCATTGGCTCTGAAAAAGCGTGCTGGTGGGCATTCCCTGTTCCCTTCCCCTCTTCCCAAGGGCGCCGCCTTATGTCATGCTGCTCACCATGACGAAAAAGTCTGCGAAAGCCCCCGCCAAGAAGCCCGCTGCCAAGGCTGCTCCCGCTCCCAAAGCCGCTCCCAAGGCCGAGAGCAGCAAGGTCGCCAAGACCCAGCTCGTGGAAATGGTCGCCGATAAGACCGGCCTGACCAAGAAGCAGAGCGAGGAAGCCGTCAGCGCCATGCTGGACGTCATCGTGGGCGCCATCAAGGGCGGCCAGAGCGTCGGCCTGCCCGGCCTGGGCACCCTGAGCGTCAAGGCGACCGCCGCCCGCACCGGCGTGCGCCCCGGCACCAGCGAGAAGATCCAGATTCCCGCCGGCAAGAAGGTGGCCTTCAAGGTCGCCAGCACCCTCAAGGGCAACCTGTAATCCACGCCTGAGTACAGGGAGGGGTCGCGCTGCGGTGCGGCCCCTCTCCTTTTGACTGAACGCGCGCCCGGCCCGCATGCAGCGCGGGACAGCACACATCGGTGTTCAGTTCCATTGACAGGCCAACGACACGCCCTTCACCCCACTGCCAGCCGCTGCTGTTTCCACCGTCTCGCTCTGCTCTGCAGCTCTGCGAGTCCGCTCGTGTCCGGTGTGCAGACAGAGCCCCCCACCTGACCACAGGTGAGGGGCTCTAGGCTGTGCAGCGGGATCAGTTCAGGGGCTGGGCGTGCAGTTCGAGTTCGACCGGGACGTTTCCGGCCACGGCGCGGCTGTAGGGGCACACGGCGTGCGCGGCGCGCAGGAGCGCCTCGCCGGTCTCCAGGGGGGTGTCGGGCAGGTAGACCTGCATCAGGACGCTCAGGCCGTACCCCTGGGCGTCCTGGCTGAGGCTCACGTGCGCGCGGGCCTGGGGGGTGCCGCCGACGGTGACGCCGTCCCGGCGGGCGACGCTCTGCAGGGCGCTCAGGAAGCAGGAGGCGTACCCGGCGGCGAAGAGTTCTTCGGGGTCGGCGCCCTGGACGCTGGAGTTCGCGGGGCGCAGCGCGACGGGCAGGCGGTCGCGGCCGATCTGGGCCTGGCCGGTGCGGCCGCCCTGAACGTCGGAGGTGGCGGTGAACAGCACTTTCGCTTCGGTGGCAGTCATGGCTGGATCGTACGCCCCAGATTCCGTGCCATCAAGGCGGCAATGTTCATGGATTGCGACCATGATCGGTATAATCCGGTGTGGACCGTCGACAGCTGGAAGCGTTCGTCATCGTGGCGCAGGAGCGGCACTTCGGCCGGGCCGCCGAGCGCCTGAACCTCGCCGCGTCTCCACTGGGGCGCGTGATCCGGGCCCTGGAAGACGAGATCGGCACGTCCCTGCTGACCCGCACGACCCGCCGCGTGGACCTGACGGCAGCGGGCGCAGCGTTCCTGCCGCAGGCGCAGGCCATCCTGGCGCAGCTTGATCAGGCCGCCAGCCTGGCGCGCCGCACCGCGCAGGGCGAATCCGGCCGCGTCCGGCTGGGGTACATGGGCGCGGCGCAGGCCGCGATCCTCCCACGGCTGTGGCGCGCGCTGCGCGCGGCGAATCCCGACGTGCAACTGGACGTGACCGAGCTGTGCACGCCCGATCAGCGGCAGGCGCTGCTGGCCGGCGAACTCGACGCCGGACTCATGGCCCTGCCGGTCTGGCACGACGACCTGAGGGCCCGGCCGCTGGCGCGCATCCCTCTGCTGGCGGCCCTCCCCGAGGAGCACCCGCTGGCCGACCGGCCCGGCCTGTCCCTGCGGGACCTGGCGCACGAGGAATGGCTGACCTGCACGCCGTACGCCACCACCCTGCCGCCGGAACAGGTGCAGGCGCTGTGCATGGCGTTCGGCCTCGTGCCACGCACGCGCGCGGTGGGCGGCAGCGAGAGCGCGGTGGTGGCGCGCGTCGCGGCGGGCATCGGCCTGACCCTGGTGCCGCAGACGCTGATCAACCCGCAGCAGGAGGGCGTGCGCTTCGTGCCGCTGGAGGACCGCGTGACGCTGGACGTCGGCCTGGTCACCCGCGCCGCGCCGGAGAACCCGGCCGTGAACGCGCTGCTGCGGGCCGCTCATGCGGACTCCGGTTGAAAGGTTTGCAAAAACGTTCAACCAGAGCGGACTCGGAGAGCTGCGCAGCAGAGCGAGCAGGAGAGAAACGGGTTCCGGGCGTGGAGTTGGCAACCCGGTGTCTTTCCTGGTTGTTACCGAAACAGACGGAATCCGTATCAGGACATGAACGCCCCCGCCTGTCATCAGGCGGGGGCGTTTGGGAGCGCTGGCTCAGCGGGTGTACAGCAGGCGGTTGGGGCTGCCGTTGACGCCGCTGACGACGTTGGTGGTGGCGCTGCTGATCACGGCGCTCGTGACGGCGCTGTTGCCGGCGCTGCCGGCCGCGACGCGCAGGACGGCGGCGCCCGCGACGTGGGGGGAGGCCATGCTGGTGCCGCTGATGGTGTTCGTGGCGGTGTTGCTGGTGTTCCAGGTGCTGGTGATGTTGCTGCCGGGTGCGAAGAGGTCCACGCAGCTGCCGTAGTTGCTGAAGCTGGAGCGGGTGTCGGTGTTGGTGGTGCTGCCGACCGTGATGGCGCTCGCGGCGCTGGCCGGGGAGACGTTGCAGGCGTTCTGGTTCTCGTTGCCTGCCGCGACAACCATGATCAGGTTCTTGCCCGCGGCGCTGTTCACGGCGTCGTTCACGGCCTGGCTGAAGCCCCCGCCGAGGCTCATGTTGGCGACGGCGGTCGCCGAGCCCTTGTTCGTCACGGCCCAGTTCACGCCGGCGATCACGCCGCTGTTGGTGCCGCTGCCGCTGCAGTTCAGGACCTTCACGGCGACCAGGGTGACGCCCTTGGCGACGCCGTAGGTGCTGCTACCGACGGTGCCCGCGACGTGCGTGCCGTGCCCCTGGCAGTCGCTGTTGTTGCCGTCGCCGGTGGTGTTGGTGCCCCAGATGGCGCGGCCGCCGAAGTTGGTGTGGCTGGTGCGGATGCCGGTGTCGATGATGTACGCCTTGATGCCGCTGCCGGTGTAGTTGTAGATGTAGTTGCCGTCGGTGGGGCGGCTGCGCTGGTCGACGCGGTCGAGGCCCCAGGTGGCGCCGGTCTGCGTGGCGGTCATGTGCATCATGGCGTCCTGCTCGATGTACTTGACGCGCTTGTCGCCCTGCAGCTTAGCGAGGTTCTGGCTGCTGAGTTTGGCGGCGAAGCCGTTCAGAGCGGCGCTGTAGACGTGCTGGACCTGCACGCCCTGCGGATCGAGACCCAGGGCGCCGATGAAGTCGCTCTGTGCGGTGAAGTCGGTCTGCACGTCGTCGTTGAACACCACGACGTACTGTCCGGGGATGGCTTCGGGGTTGGAGGTGCCGAGGACGGGCGTGCCCTGGGGCTGACCGGCCTGGGGGGCGGCGGTCTGCTGCCCGCAGGCGGCGAGGAGCAGGCTGAGCGCGGTGGAAACGAGCAGGGGACGTGCGTTCATGTGTGCCTCCGTGGTGTCCTCGGTTGGGAATGGGGCACCCTGTGCATCGCCACTGGGACGCTGTTCAGGGGGTTGTGTTGTGAGGAACCTCCGGCATCATAGGGACGTCCGCGGCCAGTGAACATGAGAGCCGGTCGCCGCCGACCGGTCCCGGCTGGCCGCTCAAGTGAAACAGGTGTCTAAGTCGAAAAAAAGCTGTGTCCCGATATACCGAACAGTGAGACACATGGCTGACGACAGGATGCCGAGGCGTTCTGACACCACCTCGTGACCTCAGCGCCGAGCAGCCTCGCAGAGCGGGGACCTGAGAACGACAGCGGTTGGCCAGGCCACCCTGGGACGGCCCGTCCGCTCAAGGCAGCTGGCCACCGCGTTCAGAGGCCGGTTGCCCCAGGCACCAGCACGTTACTTCCGGCGGCGCGCCCGCTGCGCGCCGGACGTCCACCCCTGCGCCGCGCGGTACGCCTCGACCCGCTCGGGAGGCAGCTGACCCCGGGACACGGCCCGCACGACCGCGCAGCCCGGTTCCGTGCCGTGCGTGCACTTGCGGAACCGGCAGTCGGCGGCCAGCGCCTCGATGTCCTCGAAGCCCGCCGCCGCGTCGTCCCGCCAGACCTCGATATCCCGCAGGCCCGGGTTGTCCACCAGTACGCCCCCGCCCGGCAGGCGGTACAGGGTGCGCGCGGTGGTCGTGTGTCGCCCCTCGCGGGTCGCGCCGACCTCGCCCGTCTGTGCGGCCTCCCGGCCCAGCAGGGCGTTCGTCAGGGTGCTCTTGCCCATCCCCGACGAGCCGATCAGCGCCGCCGTCTCACCGTGACCGATCAGGGCGCGGACCTCGGCCACACCCTCGCCTTCCTTGGCGCGCAGGGGAAGCACCGGCACCGCCGGGTCGAGGGCCCGCAGCTGCGCCAGTACCGCCTCGGGTTTGCGGGTCAGGTCGACCTTGTTCAGCAGCAGCGCCGCCCGCGCGCCCCCCGCATGTACCGCCTCCAGATATCGCGACAGCCGCGCCTCGTCAATGTCCCCGTCCGGCGCCGTCATGATCAGCACCAGGTCCACGTTCGCGCTGAGCACCTGCATCCCGGACTGCACGGCCCGGGCCAGCTGCGTGCGGCGGGGCAGCACCGCGTGCACCCGCATCGGCGCGTCCAGCAGGGGTTCCGCCATGACCCAGTCGCCCACCACCGGGCTCAGCTCGGCCTGCCGCAGCGTCCCGGCGAACACGGATTCCTGCGCGCCGCCCTGCGTCCAGAGGGTCGCCGTGTTGCGCCCCACGCCCGCCACCCGTCCCGGCAGCAGGGTCAGGCCGGGCGCGGCGAGCCTCACCTCCCGCGCGGCCTGCTCGAACTCCGGCGTCCAGCCGATCTGCGCGAGGTTCAGGTCAGGGAGGGTCAACGGGCACTCCGGGCGGCAGCGGACAGGAAGGCAGTCATCCGGCCCAGGGTAGCCGCTGCGCGCGCCCCGTGCCCAGTGGAGTGGCACAGTCGGGGTGCACAGTCAGGGCGCACAACCGAGATACACAGTCGTGGCGTACCCGGTCCCGCCCCGTCCATCCGGCCAGGGCCGCTCCCCCACTCGCTGCCGGGCGCGCGTCATGGGCGCGGTGCGGCATCCTGTGAGGCATGATTCGCCCCCCTGCCGCCTTCACGCCCCGGCCCCCGCGGCCCGCACCGGAGCCCGCGTGAGGTTCGACGCGCCGCGCGCGCCGCTGCCCGACGAGAAACTCAGCCTGCAGGAGCGGCTGCGTGACCTGCGCGCCACGCTGGCGCTGGTGTGGCAGGCCAGCCCCCTGCACGCCGGGACATACGCGGCCAGCAGCCTCGCCGGAAGCGCGCTGCCCGCCGCGAACCTGTACGTCGGCAAACTGCTGCTGGACGAGGTCGCCCGCGCCGCGCAGGGACAGGTCACGTACCGGGCGCTGCTGACGCTGCTGGCCGTGCAGGTCACGCTGGTCGTCGTGGGGAACCTGATCAGCACCGTGCAGAACGCCGCGCAGCAGCTGCTCGGGGACGCCCTGCAGCACTCGGTCAGCCGCCACATCCTGGACAAGGCCACCACCCTGAGCGTCGAGGCCTTCGAGAACGCCGACACCTACGACCGCCTCCAGCAGGCGTGGCGGGAGGTCGGCTCGCGGCCCCTGGGCGTCGCCACGCAACTCGTGTCCCTGGCGGGCGCGGTCGTGACGCTGGGCTCGGTAGGCGCCCTGATGAGCACGCTCGGCCCATGGGTGCTGCCGCTGGTGATCCTGGCGAGTATTCCCGGCGTGATCGTCAGCAACCGCTTCGGGGTGGAAGGCTACCGGATGCTGCGCCGCCAGACGCACGACTCACGCGTGCAGAACTACCTGGGCAGCCTCCTGACCAGTGACGCGCTGGTCAAGGAGGTGCGCCTCTTCGGCTTCGAGGGGTACCTGCTGGGCCGCTGGCGCGAGTACTACCTGGGTTTCCGCCGCCAGCTCGTCACGCTGGTGCAGCGCCGCTCGGCCTGGGGCTTCGGGGCGGGGCTGCTCAGTGCGCTGCTGATCGGGCTGGCCAGCGCGCTGATCCTGCGCCGCGCCGCCGACGGGCAGATCAGCGTCGGGGACTTCAGCGTGTTCGTGCTCGGCATCACGCAGATCCAGGGCACGGTCAGCAACCTCCTGAACGGCTTCTCCGCCATCTACCAGAACCTGCTGTACATGCGCAACCTCTTCGCGTTCCTGGAACTCCCCACCCGCGACCTCGACGCCGGGGAGGTCTGGAGCGGCCCGATCCACACCATCGAATTCCGGGACGTCAGCTTCCGCTACCCCCTGACCGACCGGGATGTCCTGCAGGGCGTGAACTTCACCGTGCAGCGCGGACAGGCCCTCGCTCTGGTCGGGGAGAACGGGGCGGGCAAGACCACCATCGTGAAACTCCTGACGCTGCTGTTCGCCCCGACCGGCGGGCAGATCCTCCTGAACGACATGGACGCCGCGCGGTTCAGCCCGCGCAGCGTGCAGAAGGAGATGAGCATCATCTTCCAGGACTTTGGGCAGTACCAGATGACCGCCCGCGACAACGTCGCCCTGGCCGAGGTCAGCCGTCTGGACGACGCGGCGGGCGTCGAGGCGGCCACCGACCGCGCCGGAGCCGAATTCATCGGCACCCTCCCACAGGGCCTGGACACCCCGCTGGGCCGCCTGTTCCAGGGCGGACGGCAGCTGTCCGGCGGGCAGTGGCAACGCCTCGCGCTGGCCCGCCTGTACTTCCGCGACGCCTCGGTCCTCGTGTTCGACGAACCCACCGCCGCCCTCGACGCCCGCGCGGAATTCGAGACCATCCAGGCGCTCCGTGAACAGACCAGGGAACGCATCACCCTGCTGATCTCGCACCGCTTCTCCACCGTCCGGCTGGCTGACCAGATCGTCGTCCTGAACGGAGGCGAGATCGTCGAGAGCGGCAGCCACGAGGACCTCATGACCCTCGGCGGGCGCTACGCCACGCTGTACGACCTCCAGGCACGCGGATACGCCTGAACGCTCAACTCCGCCGCAGGGCCGCCGCTCCACGCTGAAGGCACAGGTCGATGGGGTGGGTGACCTCCGGATCGGTGAACCACACGTCCAGCCGTCCCGCCTCGCGCTCGACCTGCACCGTGCCGCGCGCCGCGTGCCACAGCAGGTCCGTCAGGAACTCGGTCAGGCTGACCGCCAGCTGGAGCCGCCGGGTTTCACGTGGGCCGCAGGAGATGATCTGCCCCACCTGCCCGGCGGGGCCGGGCCGCAGGTCCGCCGCGAGGTACGCGCCGCCGTGGTCATGCGCGAGCAGAACCCAGGCCGGGTCGAAGGGAACGGGACGCAGCGTCCCCGGCGGATCCACGGCCTCCACCGGCGGCCAGTCGGCACTGGCCTGCACCAGCTCACCGCCCCAGCCGGAATCCAGCGGCAGGGCGCTCATGCCGAAGAACAGGCCGTGCTCCGCCCGCGTCAGATAAGGGCCGATCACCCGGACGTACCGGCGCAGGTCGTCGGGCACCCGCACGTTCAGGGTGTCCTCCAGTGAGTCCAGGGCCGGACTGGTCGGCTGCTCGGGGAGCGCCTCACCGACGGCAGCGGTGAGCCAGTCGCGCAGGACGGAGATCGGGTCGGTCATCGCGCACCAGTGTGGCGCGCGCAGCGGGGCCGGGGAGCCACACCTGCGCCAGGGATCGGTGGCGGGCGGGACGGAGCCGCGTGAGCATCGGGTTCCCCCATGTCCCGCCGTCCGGGCGCGGCCTACACTGCGCTCATGCTTTCAGCGCGTGCGCGGTGGTTCCCGGTGGTGGTCGTGGTGGTGACGGTGCTGGCGCTGCTGCTGGCGGCGGGGGCGCGCAGCGCGCCGGGGGTGTTCCTGCTGCCCATGCAGGAGTCGCTGGGATTCAGCCGGGGCACGCTGTCGCTGACAGCCAGCCTGGGGCTGCTGGTGTTCGGGCTGGCGGCGCCGCTGTCGGGCCGCCTGATGGACCGCTTCGGGCCGAGGCGGGTGGCAGGCGCGGGTCTGTTGCTGGTGGCGGTCAGTTTCGCCTTGAGTACGCGGGTGGGCAGCGAGCTGGGCCTGCACCTGACGTGGGGCCTGCTGAGTGGCCTGGGCACGGGACTGGTGGGGAGCGTGCTGGGCGCCACCGTGGCCACGCGCTGGTTCGTGCGGCGCCGGGGGCTGGTGGTGGGCCTGTTCGGCGCGGCGACGAGCGCGGGGCAGCTGCTGTTCATTCCGCTGCTGACCCGCTGGGCGCAGACGGTGGGGTGGGCGCAGGCGACGCTGATCGTGGCGGGCGCCGCACTCCTGCTCGCGCCTCTGCTGCTGGCGCTGCTGCGCGACCGCCCGGAGGACGTGGGCCTGCGCCCAGACGGCGAGGTGGCCGACCCGGACGCTCCGCCCGTCGCGCCGCCCGTGCCGGACGCGGGCGTGATGGCGCGGGCGCTGCGGCACCGGGATTTCTGGCTGCTGAGCGTCACGTTCTTCGCGTGCGGGTTCACGAGCAACGGCATCATCGGCACGCATTTCATCGCGTATTGCGGGGACCTGGGCCTGGGCGCGACATTCGCGGCGGGCACGCTGGCGCTGATGGGCGCGTTCAACTTCGTGGGCACCCTGGCGAGCGGGTACCTGACCGACCGGGTGGACCCTAGGCTGCTGCTCGCGGCGTACTACGTGGTGCGCGGCCTGAGTCTGGCGCTGCTGCCGCTGGTGCCGCCCGGCATGGCGTTCACGATCTTCGCGGTGCTGTTCGGATTGGACTACATCGCGACCGTGCCGCCCACGACCGCGCTGACCGCCGACACCTTCGGGCGGGCGAACGTCGGCACGGTGTACGGCTGGATCTTCTGCGCGCATCAGGTCGGCGCGGCCCTGGCGTCCTGGCTGGGCGGCGTCACCCGCGACGCGCTGGGCAGCTACGCCCCGGCGTTCCTCGCGTCGGCGGTGCTGGCGGTCGCGGCAGGCGCGCTGGCACTACGGGTCACCCCACCGGCCCGGCGGGCGGTGCGGGCGGGCTGAGTGTCAGTGGTGCGCCTCCCCGGCCGCCGGGCGCACCGTGTCGGGGGGTGTTCCCGCCTGGTCGGCGGCCGGGTGCGGCAGGGCGTGCGAGAGGGCCAGCAGGCTCACCAACAGCGTCCAGACGCCCACCACGGCGCGGGCCGCCGGAGACCGGACGGAGGTCTGGGTGGCCGGGGAACGAGGAGCGCGGCAGGTCATGGTGCCCAGCTTGCGCTTCGGCGGCGTGCCGGGCCATCTGCCGGGTGGCCCGGATGGGCTGGCCAGTCGGCCGACCGGCCCCGCCAGTCCGCCAGTACCGCCGCCCGCGGGCCGGGCGCACGCTCGGGCCATGCTCAACCGCGCCCCCCAGTCGTCTGCCCGCGCCACCGCTCCGTCGGCCACTCTGCCCGCGTGGCAGGGCCGCGCCCTGACGTCCCTGATGATGGGCGCGGCCCTGGTGGGGGCGCTGCTCGCGCCGCACGCCAGCCCCGCTGCGTGGAACGCGCGGGAGGGTGGCATCGAGGCCTGCCTGGACGCCCTGAGTGGCCGCACCGACCTGGACGGGCGCCGGCTGATCCCGTCCAGCGTGACGGTGGAAAAGGGGACGTTCAGCGCGCAGGTTTAGGCGGTACGCACCTCGCCGACCGGGTTCAACCGGGGCGAGCCGGTCACGCTGACGTGCACGGTGCGGGGGTCGCACGTTCAGGTGACGGTTAGGCCATCCTGACCCGGCGGCCCGTTCAGGACAGGACGGGCCGCCGGGTCAGGTGGGCTTACCCGCGCAGCAGCGCGCGGAGTTTCTCGGTGTCGGCGTGGAAGCCGCGGATGCCCTCGGCGAGCTTCTCGGTGGCCATGGGGTCGCTGGCGAGCGCCCAGTGGAAGTCGGCTTCCGTGAGGGCGGGTTCGGTCTGTGTGGCCGCTTCGGGTTTCAGCACGCGTTCGAGGTGGCCCTCATCGGCGGCGAGTTCGCCGAGCAGCTGGGGGCTGACGGTCAGGCGGTCGCACCCGGCCAGCGCCTTGACCTGCGCGGCGCTGCGGAAGGACGCGCCCATGACGATGGTGTCGTACCCGTGGGTTTTGAAGTGGTGGTAGATCTCACGGACGCTCTTCACGCCGGGGTCCTCGTCCACGGGGTAGCTGTCCTTGCCTTCGGCTTTCTTGTACCAGTCGGTGATGCGGCCCACGAACGGCGAGAGCAGGTACGCCCCGGCCTGCGCGGCGGCGACCGCCTGCGCGAGGTTGAAGACCAGGGTCAGGTTGCAGCGGATGCCTTCGGCTTCCAGCACGCGGGCGGCCTGCACGCCTTCCCAGGTGGTGGCCAGCTTGATCAGGATGCGGTCCTTGCCCACGCCGCGCTGCGCGTACAGGTCGATGAGGTGGCGGGCCTTGGTGATCATGGCGTCCGCGTCGAAGGACAGGCGGGCGTCCACCTCGGTGCTGACGTACCCGGGGACGATCCGGGTCAGTTCGGTGCCGATGGCGACGGTCAGGAAGTCGATGGCGGCGTCCACGTCGTCCATGCCGCGCGCTTCGTCCAGCAGCTTCGCGTAGCCGCTGAGCGTGGCGGCCTTGAGGATCAGGCTGGGGTTGGTGGTGCAGTCCTGCGGCTGGTACTGGCGGATGGCGTCCAGATCGCCGGTGTCGGCCACGACGACCGTCATCTGCTTGAGCTGTTCGAGTGCGTTCATGGGTCTCTCCTTCCGGGCGCGGCCGCTCCTGCGGGGCGGGGCGCGCCGCACACCACTGAGGGTGGCGCGTTTCCGAGCTTTCCACCCTACAGCAACTCTTCATGCAGCTGCCCTGGACAGGTGGGCCGCGTGACGCGCCGGGCGGGGCGTACCCTGCGCGTCATGGATGTCCCTCTGGTGCTCAGTGAGTCGCAGGCGGCGGTGGTCGCGCGGGCCGCGCAGGCGATCCGCGCTCATGGGCCGGCCTGCGAGGCCGCGCAGGACGTCACGCCGGCCGCGGCGCGGGCCCTGTCGGAGAGTGGGTACACGCGCCTGACCGTGCCCGCGGCTCAGGGGGGGCTGGGCGCGAACCTGACGCAGTTCGCGCTGGCGCAGCTGACGCTGGGCCGCGCCGGGGCGGGGCTGGCGCTGGTGCTGGCCATGCACGGGCACGTGACCGGCGCGGCCTTCCAGGGGCGCACGCTGCCCGGGGAGCTGCTGGCGGTCCTGGCGGAGGCGAGCGGCCGGGGTGAGCTGCTCAACGCGCTGGCGAGTGAGCCGGAGCTGGGCAGCCCGTCGCGGGGGGGACTGCCGCGCACGCGGGCCGAGCCGGACGGCACGGGCTTCGAGGGCGGGGGGTGGCGGGTCACGGGCCGCAAGACCTGGAGCACGGGGTCGCGGGCGCTGACGTGGGCGCTGGTGACGGCGGCCGCGCCGGACGGACAGGTGGGGCGGTACCTGGTGGACCTGCGGGGGCCGGGCGTGCAGATCGAGCCGACCTGGGTGGATGCGCTGGCCCTGCGTGGGAGCGGCAGTCACGACGTGGTGTTCACGGGCGCGCCGGCGCGGCTGCATGCGCCGCCGGCCGCGGCGCATCCGGCGAGCAGCGCGTGGTTCTGGACGGCGGTGGCCGGCACGTACCTGGGGGTGGGGTTCGCGGCGCTGGACGCGCTGCGGGCGTACGCTCACGAGCGGGTGCCGACGGCGCTAGGCGCGCCGATCGCCACGGTGCCGCGAGTGCAGGAGCAGGTGGGGCGCATCGGGGCGGAGGTGCTGGCGGCGCGGGCGCTGCTGCTGAGCGCCACGCAGGGCTGGGACGCGGGGCCGGGCGCGGCGTCCGCGCCGCTGATCGGGGCGGCCAAGGTCGTGGCGACGAACGCGGCCGTGACCGCGAGTGATCTCGCGGTGAGGGCGGCAGGGGGCGCGGCCCTGACCGCCAGCCTGCCGCTGGAGCGGCTGCTGCGGGACGCGCGGGCTGGTCTGACGCATCCGCCGGGAGATGAGGCGGCGTTGACCGCGTTCGGGGCGGCGCTGCTAGACTCACCGTCGGCTGAACCGGCTCCCGACGCGGCGTTGCGGGACTGAGTTCCGGTTCGCAGAGGGTCACCCCGCCTCCGTGTGGGGTGAGGGGTCGGTGGTGGCGGTTCTCCGCGCCGCCGCGCGGCCATGAGGCGCCCTGCCACGAACGTTGCATTCGATCTGCAGGACCCTCCCCCCGGGATGAGTGCTGGCAGATCCTCCCGGGGGGGGGTCCTGCTCGTTAAATCCCCTGGGGGAGGGTCGGGGGCCAGTGATCCTCCCCCAGGGGGTCGCACGCTTTGGCAGGGCCGGGAGATCGGCGGGGAGTTCGGCTGGGCGGAACGACCCGGCGCCCTGACGGCCAGCGACACTTGCGACCTGCTCCGCCGGACCCTATGCTGATCACTGTCAAATCCCCCCGGGGGGGATAGGAGGCGCGAATGTCCAAGACCATCGAACTGGGCGTGCAGGGCATGACCTGCGCGAGCTGCGTCGGCCGCGTGGAACGTGGACTGAAGAAGATGGACGGCGTCCTGGACGCCACCGTCAACCTGGCCACCGAGCGGGCCACGGTCACCTACGATCCGGCCACCACCACCCCACCGGACCTGCTGGCCAGGGTGCGGGACATCGGCTACGACCCCGTCAGCGCCGAACTGGACCTGAGCGTGCAGGGCATGACCTGCGCCAACTGCGTCGGCCGGGTCGAGCGCGCCCTGAACAAACAGGATGGCGTGCTGAGCGCCAGCGTGAACCTCGCCACCGAACGGGCCACCGTCACGTACCTGCCCGCGCAGGTCAGCCCCGGTCAGCTCAAGGCCGCCGTGCGGGCCGCCGGATACGACGTGCGGGAAGATCAGCCCGGCCTGTCGCGGGAGCAGCAGGAACGACAGGCGCGCGAACAGGAGGTCCAGGCGCTGCGCCGTCAGGTGCAGTTCAGCGCCGTGTTCGCCGTCCCCCTGCTGCTGCTGGCGATGGTGCCGATGGTCGTGCCCGGTCTGGAGGCACGACTGATGGACGCGTTCGGCCACCGCGTCATGACCGCGCTGAACTGGGTGATGCTGGCCCTGGCGCTGCCCATCCAGTTCGGCCCTGGGCGCCGGTTCTACCGCCTGGGCCGGAAGAGCCTGCGCAGCGGCTCGCCGGACATGAACGCCCTGGTCATGATCGGCACCACCGCCGCGTTCGCGTACTCGCTGGTGGCCACGGTCCTGCCGGGCCTCTTCCCAGCGGGCACGGCGCACGTGTACTACGAGGCGTCGGGCGTGGTCATCACCCTGATCCTCCTCGGCAAATACTTTGAGGCGGTCGCCAAGGGCCGCAGCAGCGAGGCCATGAAGTCGCTGCTCAGCCTGCAGGCCAAGGCGGCGCGGGTGCTGCGCGGCGGGCAGGAACTGGACCTGCCTGCCGACGAGGTGCTGGTCGGCGACCTGATCAGCGTGCGCCCCGGCGAGAAGATCCCGGTGGACGGCGAGGTCACGCAGGGCGCGAGTTTCGTGGACGAGAGCATGATCACGGGCGAACCGGTCCCCGTGCGCAAGCAGGTCGGGGCGGCCGTGGTGGGCGGCACCATCAACCAGAACGGCGCCCTGACCTTCCGCGCGACCCGGGTGGGCGCCGAGACAGCCCTGGCGCAGATCATCCGGCTTGTCGAGACCGCGCAGGGCAGCAAGCCGCCCATTCAGGGCCTAGCCGACCGCGTCGTGGCGGTGTTCGTGCCCATCGTGCTGGGCGTGGCGGCGCTGACGTTCCTGCTGTGGCTGGTCCTGGGTGGCCCGGCGTCCCTGTCGTACGCGCTGGTGACGACCGTGGCGGTCCTGATCATCGCCTGCCCCTGCGCGATGGGGCTGGCCACGCCCACCAGCGTGATGGTCGGCACCGGCAAGGCCGCCGAACTGGGCGTGCTGTTCAAGAGCGGCGGCGCCCTGGAAGGTCTGCAGGCCGTGCAGGTCGTCGCGCTGGACAAGACCGGCACGCTGACCAAGGGGCACCCGGAGCTCACGGACCTGCTGACCGCGCCGGGCGTGGACCGCGTGCGGACGCTGGCCCTGGTGGCCGCGGCAGAAACGCAGAGTGAGCATCCGGTCGCGCGCGCCATCGTGGACGCCGCGAGGCGGGACGGTATCGCCCTGCCGGAACCCACCTCGGTCGAGGCGGTGCCCGGATTCGGTCTCGACGCGCAGGTGGACGGGCACCGGGTGCAGGTGGGCGCCGACCGCTTCATGCGGCAGCTCGGGGTGGACGTGACGGCCTTCGAGGCGCAGGCCGCGCGGCTGGGCGACGAGGGCAAGAGCCCGCTGTACGCCGCGCTGGACGGGCAGCTGGCCGCGGTGATCGCAGTGGCGGACCCCATCAAGGACGGCAGTGTGGAGGCCGTGCGGGCGCTGCGGGCCATGGGGCTCACGGTGGCGATGATCACCGGCGATCACGCGCGGACCGCGCACGCCATCGCGCGGCAGGTCGGTATCGACGAGGTGCGGGCCGAGGTGCTGCCCAGCGGCAAGAGTGACGCCGTGCAGGCGCTGCAGGCCGGCGGGCAGAAGGTCGCGTTCGTCGGTGACGGGATCAACGACGCGCCCGCGCTGGCACAGGCGGACGTGGGTGTGGCGATCGGCACCGGGACGGACGTGGCGGTCGAGACGGCGGACGTGATCCTGATGAGCGGCGACCTGCGCGGCGTCACGAACGCGTTCGCCCTGAGCCGCGCGACGCTGCGCAACATCCGCCTGAACCTGTTCTGGGCGTTCGCGTACAACGTGGTGCTGATCCCGGTGGCGGCCGGCGCGCTGTACCCCGCGTTCGGCACGCTGCTCAGCCCGGTCCTGGCGGCCGCCGCCATGGGCTTTTCCAGCGTGTTCGTGCTGACCAACGCCCTGCGCCTGCGAGGCTTCCGGCCCCCGGTGCCGGTGCAGCCGGTCGCCGCGCCCGCCGCGCAACTGGCCTGACGGCCACAGGGCTCGGGCCGGTGAGTCCGCCCTGGGGGCGGGCTCCCCGGTCCGGTCCGAGTGAACGGCACCGCGCGGTCCCGGGCAGGCAACGGGCCCACAGCGAGATCCTGTCCCGGCCCGGCTCTGTTCCCTGCGGGGTTCCGCTCCGGCGCGACGGACCTTCAGCGCGCCCCCTGCCAGCGGTTTCCAGTTCCACCCTGGGGCCAACACCCCGCCCTCCAATTCCACTTCCGACCGCTGTCTTGTTCAGATGCTCGCTCTGCTCGTTCAGGAGTATCGAAGGGAGCCTTCAATACTCCTGAATTCTGCTGTGAGTGGTCAGGGAGCCGGACTCCGCGGACGGGGCGGGTCAGGCGCTGTCGTGGACTGTGACGCCGGCTTCCTCGAAGGCGCAGCGGGCGACGGGTCCAGCGTGGTCGGTGACCCAGGCATGGATCTGGCTCAGGGTGGCGAAGGTAGCGAAGCCCGTGGGGCCCCATTTGCTGTGATCGGCGATGAGGACGGTGCGCGTGGCCTGGGTCATGATGGCGGCTTTCTGCTGCGCCTCGATGAGGTTGCTGTTGGTCAGGCCGCGGGTGGGGTCGATGCTGGTGCAGCCGACGAGGAAGAGGTCGTAGCGGTAGCGGCGGATGGTGTCCAGGGCGTCGGGTCCGGTGAGGCTGTAGGTGCTGCCGTAGAGTTCGCCGCCGACGACGTAGAGGGGGCATTCGCCGTTGAGTTCGTAGGCGACGTCGATGCCGTGGGTGACGACGCGCAGGGTGCGGGTCAGGTGGGGGGTGCGTTTCAGGGCGTGGGCGACGGCCTGGGCGGTGGTGCCCGCGTCGAGGTAGAGGGTCTGGCCGGGCTGGATGAGGCTCAGGGCGGTCTGAGCGAGGCGGGTTTTGGCGTCCTGGTGGAGCTGCTGCCGGTCGGTGTACTGCTGGTCCTGGCTGGCGAGGGCCGCGCCGCCGTGGAGTTTGCGGATCAGGCCGCGGCTGGCGAGCAGGTCGAGGTCGCGGCGGGTGGTGGCGCCGCTGACGCCGAGCGCTTCGGTCAGGGCGGTGGTGCGCATGCGGCCGTTCCGGGAGAGCAGGTCGAGGATGCGCTGGAGGCGGTCCTCCGCGAGGGGAGCGTTCATCTCTGCTCATGGTAGCGCGTGGGGTGCGGGGGGCATGCGGGTGGGTTTCTGCCGTGGTGGTGCGGGTGTCCAGGCAAGGGTGACGGGGGCACTTGATGGTCAGCCCCATGTCAACTATGATCGAAATTGCTCAAAATTGATCACGATTCGTCAGGAATCAGCAGGTGAGCGGGTGGCTGTCCCGCTCTCCCCACAGGAGAAGCAACCATGATCAACCTCCCCCGCTCACTGATCCGCCTCGGCGCGCAGGCCACCAGCAAACAGGCCGCCATCGAACAGGTCGCCGCCCTGCTGGCCCAGGCGGGCCGCGTCGACCCCGCCTACCTGGGCGGCATGCTCGCCCGTGAAGGTCAGGCGAACACCTACCTGGGCAGCGGCATCGCCATCCCGCACGGCACGCCCGACACCCGCCACCTCATCCGCCAGACCGGCATCGCCGTGCTGCAACTCCCGCAGGGCGTCGCCTGGGGCGAAGGCGGCGAGACCGTCCGCCTCGTGGTGGGGATCGCGGCGGCCAGCGACGAGCACCTCGACATCCTGCGCCGCCTGACCCGCGTGCTCGCCGACGACGCGCTGGTCGAGCAGCTCTCGACGACCGCCGACCCGGCCCTGGTGCAGCGCGCCCTGACCGGCGACGCCCCCCCCGAGGAAGCCGCGCCCGTCAGCGGCCCGGACCTGCCCTTCAGCGCGCAGGTCACGCTGCCCAACCCGCTGGGCATGCACGCCCGGCCCGGCACGATGCTCGCCAATCTGGTGCGCCGCCTGGGTGGGCGCGTGTGCGTCGAGCATGCCGGGCAGAGTGCGGACGCGCTGCGCCTGATGGAACTGCTCAGCCTGGGCGTCAAGCGCGGCAGCGTCCTGACGGTGCGGGCCGACAGCGAGGCCGCGCTGGGCGCCGTGACCGACGCGATCCGCGCCGGGCTGGGCGACGACCTGAGCCTGGCCGCCCCGGCCGCGCCCGTGCGGCGCGAGGCCGACTGGCGCCCCACGCAGGTCGGCGCGACCATCGAGGGCGTTCCCGCCAGCGACGGCCTGGTGATCGGCGAGACCCGCGTGTACCGCCCGGCCGAACTGCACGTCACCGACCAGCCCGGCGAGGCCGCCGCGCAGGCGCAGGCGCTGGACGACGCGCTGAACGCCGCCGCCGCCGAACTGGACGGCCTGATCGAGCAGCAGACCCAGGCGGGGCACGCCGACCGCGCCGCGATCTTCCGCGCGCACCGTGAACTCCTGACCGACGAGGGCACCGTTCAGGACGCCGTGAATCTCGTGCTGGACGGGCACGGCGCCGCCTGGGCGTACAGAAAGGCCAGCGGGGAGCGCATCGCGCAGCTGCAGAAACTCGACGATCCGACCCTCGCCGCGCGGGCCACTGACCTGGGCGACGTGCAGCGCCGCGTGCTGCGCCGCCTGCTGGGCCTGGGCGAGGACCACCTGGAGGGCGCCGCGCCCGCGATCCTGCTCGCGCCGGACCTGACGCCCAGCGACACCGCGCGGTTCAGCGAGGGGAGCCTGCTGGGCTTCGTGACCGCGCAGGGCGGCCCGACCAGCCACACCGCGATCATCGCGCGCGGGCTGGGCCTGCCCGCCGTGGTGGCCGCCGGGACCGGCCTGCTGGACGTGCCGGACGGCACCCCCGCCATTCTGGACGGTCAGGCGGGTGCTTTGTACCTGAATCCCTCGGCGGCGGACGTGCAGGCCGCCCGCGCCCGGCAGGGTCAACTGCAGGCCGAGGAGAACCGCGCCCGCGCCGAGCGCCACCGTCCCGGCGCGACCCGCGACGGCGCCCGCGTGGAGATCGCCGCGAACATCAACCGCGCCGCCGCCGCGCCCGGCGCGCTGGACGCCGGGGCCGAGGGCGTCGGCCTGATGCGCACCGAGTTCCTGTTCCTCGAGCGCGACAGTGTCCCGACCGAGGATGAGCAGGAACGCGAGTACCGCGCCATGGCCGAGGCCCTGGGTGAGCGCACCCTGATCATCCGCACGCTGGACATCGGCGGGGACAAGGACGTGCCGTACCTGGGCCTGGAACGCGAGGACAACTCCTTCCTGGGTCTGCGCGGCATCCGGTTGTGCTTCGAGCGCCCGGACCTGTTCCTGCCGCAACTGCGCGCCATCGTGCGCGTCGCCAGGGATCACCCGAACGTGCACGTCATGTTCCCGATGATCAGCACCCTGGAAGACTTCCGCCGCGCCCGCGCGCTGCTCGACGACGTCCGTGCCGAGCTGGACGCGCCGCGCATTCCGCTGGGCGTGATGATCGAGGTGCCCTCGGCGGCGCTGCTGGCCGGGCAGCTGGCCCCCGAGGTGGACTTCTTCAGCGTCGGCACGAACGACCTCACGCAGTACACCCTCGCGATGGACCGCCTGCACCCGCAGCTGGCCCGCCAGACCGACGCGATGCACCCGGCCGTGCTGCAACTCGTGGCGCTGACCGTGCAGGCCGCCGACGCGCACGGCAAGTGGGTGGGCGTGTGCGGCGGCGCCGCCGGGGACGAGGTGGGCGCGCTGATCCTGACCGGGCTGGGCGTGAAGGAACTGTCGGTCAGCGCCCCGCAGATCCCGGCCGTGAAGGCCGCGCTGCGGCAGCATGACCTCGCCACGCTGCGCGACCTGGCCGCCCGCGCGCTGACGCAGCCCGACGCGGCGAGCGTGCGCGCCCTGACCCGCACCCTGAGTCCGAACCCGCAGGATCCCGAGGTCCGCGCGTGAGCGTCACCCCGCGCGTCCTGACCGTCACGCTGAACCCCGCGCTGGACCTGACCGTGCAGGCGGCGGGCTGGCAGCGGGGCGAGGTGAACGCCGCGCAGGGCGCGCAGCAGGACGCGGGCGGCAAGGGCGTGAACGTGGCGTCCATCCTGGCCGACTGGGGCGCCCCGGTGGCCGCGACCGGCCTGCTGGGCCGCGACAACGCCGCCCCCTTCGAGACGCTGTTCCGCGACAAGGGCGTCAGCGACGAGTTCGTGCGCGTGCCCGGCGCGACCCGCGTGGGCCTGAAGATCGTGGACCCCACGCGTGGCGACACCACCGACCTGAACCTGCCGGGCCTGACCGTCAGCGCCCGCGCGCTGGCGCACCTGCAGGCGACACTGCGCTCGCAGCCCGCCGGGGTGGAGGTCGTGGCGCTGTGCGGGAGCCTCCCGCCGGGCGTCCACGCGAGCTTCTACGCCGAGGAGGTCGCCCGCCTGCGCGAGCAGGGGCGCTTCGCAGTGCTGGACACCAGCGGCGAGGCCCTGCGCGCCGCGCTGACGGCCGACACGCTGCCGCAGCTGATCAAACCGAACATCCACGAGCTGGAGGCCGCACTCGGTCACCCGCTGCCTACCGACGCCGACGTTCTGGCTGCCGCGCGTGAACTGATCCGCCGCGGGGCCGAACTGGTCGCCGTGTCGCAGGGCGAACGCGGCGCGCTGCTGGTCACGGCCCGGGAGGCCGTGTTCGCCCGCCCCCCGCGCGTGACCGTGCAGAGCACTGTCGGCGCGGGGGACGCCATGGTCGCCGGTCTGATCAGCGCCCACCTGGACGGCCTGAACCTGGAGAGCGCCGCGCGGCGCGCCACGTCGTTCAGTGCGGGCAGCATCACTCGCCTGGGCGCGCACCTGCCCCCCCGGGCGGAACTGGACGCCCTGGCCGCGCAGGTGCAGATCGAACCTGCCGGGTCCCTGACCGCCTGACCCCCCACAACCCACAACCCACAACCCACAACCCACAACCCACTCTCAGGAGAACATATGGCTCAGATTGTCGCTGTCACGGCCTGCCCCACCGGCATCGCCCACACCTTCATGGCCGCCGAGTCGCTGCGGCGCGCCGCCACCCAGGCCGGGCACACCCTGCACGTCGAGACGCAGGGCAGCGTCGGCACGCAGGACACCCTGACGGCCGCGCAGATCGCGCAGGCGGACCTCGTGATCCTCGCCACCGACGTCGCCGTGGACGAATCCCGCTTCGCCGGGAAGACCATCGTGCACGCCGGAACGCAGGACGCCATGCGTGATCCGGGGGCGCTGCTGGCCCGCGCCGGAAGCGCCGGGGCGCCCGCCGCCGCGGCGCAGGCCGGGCCGCTGCACGTCGTGGGCATCACCGCCTGCCCCACCGGCATCGCGCATACCTTCATGGCCGCCGAGGGCCTGGAGGGCGGCGCGAGGAAACTCGGGTACACCGCGAAGATCGAGACGCAGGGCAGCGTCGGCGCCGGGAACACCCTGACGCCCGACGACATCGCCCGCGCGGATCTGGTCGTCATCGCGGCGGACACCAACGTGGACCTGTCCCGCTTCACCGGCAAGCGCGTCTACGTGACCGGCACGAAGCCCGCCATCAAGGACGGCGCGGCCGTCATCACGGCGGCTCAGGCGCAGGCGACCGTGCACGGCGCGTCGGCGGCGGGCGGCGCGGACGCCAGCAGTCCCGACTACGTCGCGCAGGCCGCCGCCGCGAAAGCCGCGAAGAACGCGGGCACCCCCGCCTTCTACAAGCACCTGATGACCGGCGTGTCGCACATGCTGCCCTTCGTGGTCGCCGGCGGCCTGCTGATCGCGCTGGCCTTCGCCATCGGGTCGTTCCAGTTCGGGGATCAGGGCATCTTCATCTACGAGGACAAGTACGCCGGGACGCTCGGCAACACCCTCTTCAAGATCGGCGCGAACGGCGCGTTCGGCCTGTTCGTCCCAGTGCTCGCCGGGTACATCGCGTTCTCCATCGCCGACCGGCCCGGCCTCGCGCCCGGCATGATCGGCGGCTTCCTGGCGGGCCTGACCGGCAGCGGCTTCCTGGGCGGCATCATCGCGGGCTTCCTGGCCGGGTACCTCGTGCTGTGGCTGACCCGCAGCATCAAACTGCCCCGCACCCTTGAAGGCCTGAAACCCACCCTGATCCTGCCGCTGCTGGGCACGCTGGGCGTGGGCCTGCTGATGATGTTCGTGATCGGCAAGCCCGTCGCGGCGGCCCTGACCGGCCTGACCGCGTGGCTGCAGGGCCTGGGCAACACCAGCGCCGCGCTGCTCGGCGCGCTGCTGGGCGGCATGATGGCCTTCGACATGGGCGGCCCGATCAACAAGGCCGCGTACACCTTCAGCACCGGCCTGCTGGGCGCCAAGGTCTACGGCCCGATCGCCGCGACCATGGCCGCCGGGATGACCCCGCCCCTGGCACTGTTCCTCGCCACGCTGGTGTTCAAAAACCGCTTCACGAAGGACGAGGTCGAGGCCGGGAAGGCGGCGGGCGTGCTGGGCATCTCGTTCATCACCGAGGGCGCCATTCCCTTCGCGGCGCGTGATCCGCTGCGCGTCATTCCCAGCCTGATCGCGGGCAGTGCGGTCGCCGGGGCGATCAGCATGGCCGCCGGGTGCCTGCTGCGCGCCCCGCACGGCGGGATCTTCGTGCTGTTCATCCCGAACGCCGTCACGAACCTCCCCATGTACGTCGCGGCGATCGTGGCCGGCACCGTGGTCAGCACCCTGCTGCTCGGCGTCCTGAAACAACCCCTCGGCGAGGACGGCCTCCCGCTCAGCGCCGCCCGCACGCCCGTCGCAGCGGACTGACCGCGGTTCTCAGTTCCAGCGGGGGGCGTGCGTCACGCCCCCCGGTCTGGTTTCGCACCTCGTCACCCGAACGGCAGGATTGCCCCCACCTTCAGCGGGGCGGGCGGTGGTCGGTCACGCGGCGGAGTTTGCCGCCCTCGCTGCGCGGCAACTGGCCCGGCTCGCACAGTTCGCAGCGGACGGTCACGCCCACCTGCGCCTTGATCTGCCGCTCGATCTCCTCGCGCAGCGCGGCGCTGCCCTGCGGCACCTCGAGTTGCAGGGTCAGGTCGTCCAGGGTGCCGGTGCGGGTCAGGATCACGTGGTAGTGCGGACTGACGTGCCCCAGGCCCAGCAGCACCGCCTCGAGCTGCGTGGGGTACACGTTCACGCCGCGCAGGATGATCAGGTCGTCGCTGCGGCCCCGGATGATGTCCATGCGCCGCATGGTCCGCCCGGTGACGTTCTCACCGGGGATCAGGCGCGTGATGTCGCCGGTCCAGTAGCGCAGCAGCGGCAGGGCCGTGCGGGTCATGGACGTCAGCACCAGCACGCCCCACTCGCCGTCCGGCAGGGGCTCGCCCGTTTCCGGATGCACGATCTCCGGGTAGAAGTGATCCTCCCAGATGTAACTGCCGCGCTGCTCCCGGGTGTCCTCGCCGCTGACGCCCGGGCCGATGATCTCCGACAGGCCGTAGATGTTCGTGGCGCTCACGCCCAGGCCCTCCTGCACGCCCGCGCGGGTCTTCTCCGCCCAGGGCTCGGCGCCCAGCACCGCGTAGCGCAGGCTCAGATCGTGCGGCGCCACGCCGCGGCGGCGGAAGCCCTCGGCGAGTACCAGCGCGTAGCTGGGCGTGCAGGCGATCACCTCAGGCTGCAGGTCCAGGATCAGGTCCAGCTGCCGTTCGGTGCCGCCGCCCGAGACCGGCACGGTGCACAGGCCCAGTCGCTCGGCCCCCGCGTGTGTTCCCAGCCCTCCGGTGAACAGGCCGTACCCGTACGCGTTGTGGAAGGTCATGCCGGGCCGGGCGCCGGCGGCGTGCAGGCTGCGCGCCACCACCTCCGCGAAGACGTTCAGGTCGTTCTGGTCGTACGCGACGACCGTGGCCTTCCCGCTCGTGCCGCTGCTGGCGTGCACGCGGCGCAATTCGCTGCGGGGCGTGGCGACCAGCCCCAGGGGGTAGTGGGCGCGCAGGTCGGCTTTGCGCGTGAACGGAAAGGCCGACAGGTCCGTCAGGCTCCGCAGGTCGTCGGGGCGCAGGCCCGCGCCGTCCAGCCGGGCCCGCATCGGCGGCACGTGCGCCCACTGGCGCGCCAGCATGTCCTGCAGGCGCTGCAGTTGCAGGGCGCGCAGCTGGGGTTCAGGGAGACACTCGTGATCAGGCTGGAACACGTCCGGCGTCAGGGTCGGGGACTGCGGCATGGGACCTCCAGAGGTGGGTTGAGACGGGCAGATGCGCGTCAGTCTATCCTCACGGGGCCGGAGCGGCGGGCGGCGGAGCGCCGCGGTGTCCGGTCAGTCCGGCCCGCCGGGCGCCTCGTCCGGGTGCGTCCGCACGCAGTTCTTGCCGCCGCGTTTGGCGAGGTACATGGCCTGATCGGCGCGGGAGAACGCGTCACGGAACGACTCGCCGTCCGCCCAGAAGGTCACGCCGAGGCAGACCGTGACGGGCAGCCCGGCCAGCGGCGTGGCACCCACGGCCGCGCGGATGCGTTCGGCCAGGAGCACGCCGCCGGTCAGGTCTCCTGGGGCGAGGAGGACGAATTCCTCGCCGCCCCAGCGGGCGAGCAGGGTGCCGGGCGGGAGCTGGGATTCGACCGTCCGGGCCAGGTGCCGCAGGACGTCGTCGCCGATGGCGTGCCCGTGGGTGTCGTTAATGGCCTTGAAGTGATCGGCGTCCAGCACCAGCAGGGGCCGGCCCGGCTGCGCGAGGTCCTCGAAGCCGCGGCGGTTGAGCAGGCCGGTCAGGGGGTCGTGGGTGGCCAGGAAGGTGAGGAGGTGGGCACGTTCCACGACCTGACCGAGCGTCTGGCGCATGACGACCCCCACGCCCAGCAGCGCGAACATGCCCAGATTCACCCACTGACTCAGGGACCGGGTGCCGGGCGGGAGGCCGCTGAGCAGCTGGACCTCCAGGCGGTACGTGACGAGCAGCGCGACCGACAGCGGCAGGGACCACAGGGGGGGCAGGACGAGCAGCAGGCCCGCCACGATGAACAGCAGGACGCTGCCGAGCAGGTCGTGCCCCAGTACCTCGCCCGGGTGCAGCGCGTAGCCGAGCAGGAAGTTCAGGCCGCTGAGCAACAGCAGGCCCGCGAAGACGCGTTCGGCCAGATTCAGGCGGTGCTGGTCCCGCCAGACCAGCACGGTCAGCGCGACGCCGCTGAGCATCACGGCGCCGTGCGTGACCGCCAGACCGAGCGCGCCGGCCTGAACGAGGTGCAGCAGCAGCAGGATCAGCCCCGGCGAGGCCAGCAGCAGGGCCAGCAGGTAACCGCGCAGCTTGACCCGGGTCACGTCGGCGGTGAGGCCGGTCGTGCGGGTGGTCAGCTCTGGCGCGGTCGGCACTCTGTTCATGGGTCCTCGGGCCGTGGGTTCATGCTGCGCCTGCCCCTCTGACCGGACTCTTGCGGGCGGGAACGCGCGGCCCCCAGGGTGCCGGTCCGCGTCCGGTCGGAGCTTCCGGGACGGCTGGCCCTCACCGTGGTGTTCAGTCGCAGTGAAGGAGCGAACGGCCCGCCCTTCCACTTCACCTCCCACCGCCGCCTCGCTCAGGTGCTCGCTCTGAATTCTGCGGTCAGTGGGCGGCAGCGCCCCGGCGGGGAATCAGGTGCATGATGCCCGCGACGACCAGACCCACGATCAGCCCCACGACGGCGCTGACGAGGGTATCGACCAGCCACGTGACCAAACCCGCGATGGCCGGGATGGCCTCGGCGGCGCCGTGCGACAGGTCGTGCAGGAGGTCTTCAGGGGCGTGCCAGCCGAAGTCCGCGAGGCCCGCGATGATGATGTGCCCGCCCACCCACAGCATAGCGGCGGTACCAATGACGCCCAGGGCGCCCAGGATGATGGGCATGCCCTTGACGAGGCCCCGGCCGATGGCGCGGCCCGTGCCGGTGCGGGCCTGGGCGAGTTTCAGGCCGATGTCGTCCATCTTCACGATCAGGGCGACCACGCCGTACACGAGTGCGGTGATGAGCAGGGCGACGACCACGAGAATCACGGCGCGCTCCCCGAGCGGTTCGCTGGCGACCTCGGCCAGGGAGATGGCCATGATCTCGGCCGAGAGGATGAAGTCGGTGCGGATGGCGCCGCTGATCATCTTCTTCTCGTGGTCGGCGCTGCTCAGCCGGGCCTCGGTGGTGGCCTCCTCTTCGTGCCCGCCGCGGACCGCCTCGATGAGTTTCTCGGCGCCTTCAAAGCACAGGTACGCGCCGCCGAGCATCAGGATGGGCGGCATGGCCTGCGGCAGGAATTCGCTGAGCAGCAGCGCGACCGGCAGAATGAACACGATCTTGTTGCGCAGGGAGCCGCGCGCGATGCGCCAGATGATCGGCAGTTCCCGGTCGGGCGTGAAGCCGGTCACGTACCGCGGCGTGACGGCGGTGTCGTCCACGACGACGCCAACGGCTTTCACGCTGGCTTTCGCGGCGGCGGCGCCGATGTCGTCGATGGACGCGGCGGCGAGACGGGCGATGGCGGCCACGTCGTCGAGCAGGGCGACAAGGCCGCCGCTCACAGGCGGGCTCCGGGGGTGGGGGCGAGGTGCGGCATTCCCGTCCAGGGTAGCAGCCCGGTGCCGGGTGAGACTTCAGGCTCAAGGGTTGGTAGGGAACCCGCCCGGGCTGGCCCCGCGTGGTTCTCGCGCCTGCCCAGACACCTGTGCGGCCCGGGCAGGGCGGGGTGTATCCTGGGGCATCGGACAATCAGGCTGTCGTTCTGCATGGATAACCGTCAGCCCGCCCCCAGTTCGCACTTCAGGCGTCAACCATGCGCGGTTTCCCCCACCAGAGCTGTCGGGGGTGCGGCGCGATTGACGGTGTTCGGTGCAAGGGAGTGGGTGTGATGGTGGAACTGACGATCAACGGAACGGTGCGGCGGCTGCCGGCGGCGGCGCACACGACGCTGCTGGGCGCGCTGCGCGCCGAGGGCCTGACGGGCTGCAAGGAGGGCTGCGCGGAGGGTGAGTGCGGCGCGTGCGCGGTGCTCGTCGCCCGCGCGGACGGTGAGGGAACGCGCTGGGAGAGCGTGAACGCGTGCCTGGCGCTGCTGCCCGCACTGGACGGCGCGGAGGTCGTGACGAGCGAGGGCCTGGGCTCCCCGCAGGCGTTGCACCCGGCGCAGTCGGAACTGGCTTTCCGGGGCGGGTCGCAGTGCGGGTACTGCACGCCGGGCTTCGTGGTGAGCCTCGCGGCGGAGTACCTGCGCCCCGAACGCACGCCGGGCGAGCATGGCGAGGCGAACGGCTTCGACGTGCACTCGCTGAGCGGGAACCTGTGCCGCTGCACCGGGTACCGCCCGATCGTGGACGCGGCCCGCGCGCTGGGAACGCCCGTGGCGGGCGATCCGCTGGCGGCGCGGCGCTCACAGCCCGCTCCTCGCCCCCGGGCCACGCGGCTGGACGCCGCAGACGGCACCTTCCACCGCCCGGCCACGCTGGCGGAGGCGCTGGACCTGCTCGCGGCGCACCCGGACGCGCGGGTGCTGGCGGGCGGCACCGACTGGGGCGTGGACGTGAACCTTCGGCGCGCCCGCGCGGCCGTGACGGTCGCCGTGGACGCCCTGCCGGAGCTCCGCGCCTTCGAGATCGGGGGGGAGGTGATCCGGCTGGGCGCGGCCCTGACCCTCAGTGACCTGGAACGCCGATTGGGGGACCGCGTGCCCCTGTTGCAGGCGTGGTTCCCGCAGTTCGCGTCGCGGCTGATCCGCAATTCCGCCACGCTGGGCGGGAACCTGGGGACCGCCTCGCCCATCGGGGACAGCCCGCCGGTGCTGCTGGCGCTGGACGCTGAGCTGGAACTCGTCGGGCCGGGCGGCGTGCGCGTCGTGCCGCTGCGGGACTACTTCACCGGGTACCGGCAGACGGTACGCGCCACGGGCGAGCTGATCCAGGCGGTGCGGATCCCCACGCCGCTGGCCCCCGTGACGGCGTTCCACAAGATCGCCAAGCGGCGCTTCGACGACATCTCCAGCGTGGCGGTCGGGTACGCCCTGCGCGTGGAGGGCGGCGTGGTCACGCAGGCCCGAATCGGGCTGGGCGGGGTGGCCGCCACGCCCCTGCGAGCGTACGAGGCCGAGGCCGCGCTGGAGGGGCACCCCTGGACGGCCGACACCGCCCGCCGCGCCGCCCGCATCCTGGGCGCGACCGGCACGCCGCTGAGCGACCACCGCGCCAGCGCCGCGTACCGCGCGGCCATGCTGGAACAGAGCCTCCTGAAAGTCCACTGGGAGACCCAGGCGGAGGTGACGGCATGAGCGGGCACGAGGTTCCCCCCGGCGCCCCCGTAGGTCAGGCATTGGCGCACGAGAGCGCCGCGCTGCACGTGACCGGGCAGGCGCTGTACACCGACGACCTGGGCGTCCGGATGGCGGGGTTGCTGCACGCCTGGCCGGTCGGGTCGCCACACGCGCACGCGCGGGTGCTGAGTGTGGACGTCTCGCCCGCGCTGGCGGTGACGGGTGTGGCGCGAGTCCTGACGCGCGCGGACGTGCCCGGCGTGAACGACGCGGGCGTCAAGGGCGACGAGCCCCTCTTCCCGGAGGAGGTGATGTTCGTCGGGCACGCCGTGTGCTGGGTGCTGGCCGACAGCGAGGACGCCGCCCGCCAGGGCGCGGCCGCCGTGCAGGTCACGTACGAGCCGCTGCCGTCGCTGATCTCGCTGCGCGAGGCGATGGACGCGTCTTCCTTCCAGGGGGCGCAGTCCACCCTGCGGCGCGGGGACGTGACGGTGGGCCTCGCGCAGGCCGCGCACGTCTTCGAGGGCGAGTTCGAACTGGGCGGGCAGGAGCACTTCTACCTCGAGACGCACGCCTCGCTGGCGCACGTGGACGAGTCCGGGCAGGTGTTCATCCAGTGCAGCACGCAGCACCCCAGCGAGACGCAGGACATCACCGCGCACGTCCTGGGCCTGGATGCGAACGAGGTGACGGTGCAGTGCCTGCGCATGGGCGGCGGCTTCGGCGGGAAGGAGATGCAACCGCACGGCTTCGCGGCAATCGCGGCGCTCGGCGCGGTGCTCACCGGGCGGCCCGTGCGGCTGCGGCTCAACCGCACGCTGGACCTCACCATGACCGGCAAACGCCACCCCTTCCACGCGGCCTGGAAGGCGGGTTTCGACGCGGACGGGCGCTTCACGGCGCTACAGGTGCAGTTGACCAGTGACGGCGGCTGGAGCCTGGACCTGTCCGAGCCGGTTATGGCGCGCGCGCTGTGCCACGTGGACAACGCGTACTTCATCCCACACGTCGAGGCGCGCGGGCGGATCGCGCGGACGAACAAGACCTCCCAGACGGCCTTCCGGGGCTTTGGGGGACCGCAGGGCATGCTGGTCGTGGAGGACCTGCTGGGCCGCGTGGCGCCGCTGCTGGGCCTGGACCCGCACGAGTTGCGCCAGCGGAACTTCTACCGGCCGGGCGAGTGCACGCCGTACGGGCAGCCGGTCCGGCACGCCGAGCGCCTCGGGACGATCTGGACCGAACTGCTGGCGTCCAGCGACTTCCACGCCCGCCGCGATCAGGTGGCGGCCTTCAACGCCGCGAATGAACACGTCAAGCGCGGACTGGCGGTCACGCCCGTCAAGTTCGGGATCTCCTTCAACTTCACGGCGTACAACCAGGCGGGCGCGCTGGTGCACGTGTACAAGGACGGCTCGGTCCTCGTGAACCACGGCGGGACCGAGATGGGCCAGGGCCTGCACACGAAGATGCTGCAGGTCGCCGCGACCGCGCTGGGCGTGCCGCTCGCCTCGGTGCGGCTCGCGCCGACGCGGACGGACAAGGTCCCGAACACCAGCGCCACGGCGGCCAGCAGCGGCGCGGACCTGAACGGCGGCGCGGTGAAGGACGCCTGCGACCAGATCCGCGCCCGCCTGTCGGAGGTCGCCGCCGGGCGGCTGGCCGTCCACCCGGACGACGTGCGCTTCGAGGCGGGCCGGGTGTTCCCGCTGGGTCACCCCGAGCGGGGCTTCACGTTCCGGGAACTCGTGCACGACGCGTACCACCGCCGCACGCAGCTGTGGGCGGCAGGCTTCTACCGCACGCCGGACCTGCACTGGGACCGCGAGGCGATGCAGGGCGAACCGTTCAAGTACTTCAGTTACGGCGCGAGCGTCACCGAGGTGGAACTCGACGGCTTCACCGGCGCGTACCGCGTGCTGCGGGCCGATCTGCTGCACGACGTCGGGGACAGCCTCTCACCGCTGATCGACCTGGGTCAGGTCGAGGGCGGGTACCTGCAGGGCCTGGGCTGGCTGACCCTGGAGGAACTCCGGTGGGACGAGTCCACCGGAGCGGGACGGGGGCGCTTGCTCACGCAGGCGGCCAGCACGTATAAATTGCCTTCGCTCTCGGAGCTGCCCGCGGACTTCCGCGCCGCGCTCCTGCGGCAGGCCACCGAGACCGGCGTGGTGTACGGCAGCAAGGCAGTCGGGGAACCCCCGCTGATGCTGGCGATCTCCGCCCGCGAGGCCATCCGCGCCGCGTGCGCCGCCTTCGGCCCGCCCGGCACCCCCACCCCCCTCGCGTCCCCGGCCACGCCGGAGGCCGCGTTCTGGGCGCTGCACGCCGCCCGCACCCCCTCACACCCCGACGCGCCCCGCGCGACCGAAGGAGACCCGACATGACCGAAGCCGCCCTGCTCATCACGGCCCCCCTGCCCGCCAGCGCCCTGAGCGCCGCCGACCTCCAGCTGCTGCACGCCGACCTGCCCGTGGACGGCCCGCGCTTTCTCGAAGACGAGGAGCTCGACGCGGACGCGCTGGCACTGCTGGAATGGGACGCCGAACTGCCCCTGAGCCCGCAGGACCTGCTGCCGCTGGAATGGACCCGCACACCCTGAGTGTCGGTGCGGGCGGCCCGGCATGGCTGACGGCCCTCGCGCGGCTCTCCGCGCGGGGCGAGGCGGCCGTGCTCGTGACCGTCAGCGCCGCGCGTGGGCACACGCCGCGCGAGGCGGGCGCGCGGATGGTCGTCAGCCTGACCGGCACGTGGGGCAGCGTGGGCGGCGGGAACCTCGAGGCGACCGCTGCCGCGCGCGCCCGCGCCCTGATCCACACCGGCGTCCAGGCGTCCGAGACGCTGACGCTGCGCCTGACCGACCGCGCCGCGAACGAGCACGGGCGGCAGTGCTGCGGCGGCGAGGTCGCGCTGCACCTCGACCCCGTCCTGCACGCGCGGGCGCAGGTGGCGGTGTTCGGGGCCGGGCACGTGGGCCTGGAACTCGCGCGGCTGCTCGCGCGGCACCCGGTGGGGCTGCACCTGATCGACTCGCGCGCCGCGCAGCTGACCCCCGAGCGCCTCGCATCTTTGCAGGATGCGGAAGCTCACGTCACGGCGCACCATGCGCCCATCCCGGAACTCGTGCTGGAGGACCTGCCGCCCGGCACGCACGTGCTGATCCTCACGCATGACCACGCCGAGGACGCCGCGATTCTCGACGCCGCGCTGCGCCGCCCCGTCCACGGCTTCCTGGGCCTGATCGGGTCGAGCGCCAAGTGGACCCGCTTCCAGGCGCAACTGCGCGAACTCGGCCATTCCCCGGAGGCCCTGGCGCGCGTGACCTCCCCGATCGGCCTGCCCGAATTGAACGCCGGACCTCAGCGCAAGCACCCGGCGGTGATCGCGCTGAGTGTCGCTGCGCAGCTGCTTCCCTACCTCACGCTCACGCCGGACCTGACCCCGGCCCCCGAAAGGACCCCATGACCACGCTGTACCGCGCCACCTTCCTGCACACCCCCGAAAACCCCTTCACGCACGCGGACGCGCTGCGCGCCGAATCCGACGGCGGTCTGCTCGTCGAAGGCGGCGTGATCCGCGCCCGTGGCGCGTTCGCGGACCTGCGCGCCGCGCACCCGGACGCGCCCGTCACCGACCTGCGCGGCGGGCTGCTGCTGCCGGGCTTCATCGACACGCACGTGCACCTGCCGCAGGTCCGCGTCATCGGCGGGCTGGGCCTGCCGCTGCTGGACTGGCTGGACCAGTGCGCGCTGCCCGAGGAGGCCCGCATGGCCGACGTCGCCTACGCGCGCGGCGTCGCGCGGGACTTCACGCGCGGCCTGCTCGGCGCGGGCACCACCACCGCGCTGGTGTTCGGGTCGCACTTCGCCGGGGCGGTGGATGCCTTCTTCGAGGAGGCCGCGCAGACCGGGCTGCGCGCCGTGGCGGGCCTGGTCGTCAGCGACCGCCTGTTGCGGGATGAACTGCACACCACCCCCGAACGCGCCTATGCCGAGGGGAAGGCCCTGATCGAACGCTGGCACGGCGTGGGCCGCAACCTGTATGCGGTCACGCCCCGCTTCAGCCTCTCGGCGTCCGAGGGCGTCCTCGACGCCTGCGCCGCGCTGATGCGCGAGCATCCCGGCGTGCGCTTCACCAGCCATGTCAACGAGAACACCCGCGAGATCGAGGTCGTCCGCGAACTGTTCCCCGGCGCGCGCGACTACCTCGACACCTACGAGCGCGCCGGACTCATCGGGCGCCACAGCGTCCTGGCTCACAACGTGCACCCCAGCGACCGCGAACTGGGCGTCATGGCCGCCGCGCGCTGCACGGCCGCGCACTGCCCGTGCAGCAACTCCGCGCTCGGCAGTGGGTTCTTCCCACTGCGCCGCCACCTCGATGCGGGCGTTCACGTGGCCCTGGGCAGTGACGTGGGCGGCGGCACCGGCTTCAGCCTCCTCAAGGAGGGCCTGCAGGCGCATTTCATGCAGAACCTCATGCCGGGCGGCGTGCCCCTGAGCCCCGCGCACCTGCTGTACCTCGCCACGAAGGCCGGAGCCGACGCGCTGGACCTGCTCGACGTCGGCGCGTTCGAGCCGGGCCAGCAGTTCGACGCCCTGCACCTCGCGCCCGCGCCCGGCACGCCGCTGGACGCCGTGTTCCGTCACGCCGCCAGCCCCGAGCGGGCCCTGGCCGCCGCGTTCGCCACCGGCACGCCCGGTGACGTCGCGCAGGTGTGGATCGGCGGGCAGGTCGCGCACACCCGCGCCTGACGGCCACCGGGCCGCACCGGCCCCTCCGGGGGCATGGTGCCCGGCCAGAGGGTGTGTCACAGTGAATGTCCGATGAGACCGAAGCTGCACACGGTCCTCGCCCTGGCGTTCGCCGGGGCGATCCTGCTGTTCGGCAGCGTCACCCTGATCCTCCTGGACCGGCTGGCCAGCGCCGCCCTGGCGCAGCGCACGCAGGCGGCGCTGCTGGGTCAGGCGCAGCAGCTCAGCGCCCAGCTGGACGCCGGCCTGACCGAACGACTGCGCGACCTCACGCAGCTCAGCCGCCTGCTCGGTGACCGCGCCGCGCCCCGGCGCCCGCTGCTGGACAGCCTCAAGTCGGCGTTCCCCAGTTACGCCTGGATCGGCGTGACCGACCCCACCGGGCGGGTGCTGGCCGCGACGGGCGGCCTGCTCGAAGGGCAGGACGTCTCCGCCCGGCCCTGGTTCCAGCGTGGCCGCGAGGGCCCCTGGCTGGGCGACGTGCACGAGGCGAAACTGCTGGCCCGGCTCCTGCCGCCCGCCGCGGACGGCCCCCGCCGGTTCGTGGACGTCACCGTGCCGCTGCGCGACCCGCAGGGCCGACTCAGCGGCGTGCTGGGCGCCCACCTGGACTGGGCGTGGGTGCAGGAGGCCCGCGCCGACCTGGTGCGGCAGCTTGACCCGGAATCCGGCGTCACGATCCGCCTGATCAGCGCGGCCGGACAGGTGCTGATCGGCCCGCCGAGACCGGCGCGGCCCACCGGCGCCGTGGTGGCGTCCAGTGGGCTGCCGGACGGCACGCTGCTGGGCTGGCAGGTCGAGGTCAGCCAGCCCGCCGCGCTGGCCTACGCGGACCTGACGCGCTTCCGCCGCGCGGCGCTGACCGCGCAGGCCCTGCTGACCGCGCTGTTCGCGGCGCTGGGCGTGGTGGTCGCCGGGCGCCTGACGCGGCCGCTGCAGCAGCTGCGCGGCGCGGCCACCCAGGTGCAGACCGGCGCGCGGGACGTCCGCATTCCGCAGGTCGGGGAGTACGAGGAGGCCCGGCGGCTGGCCGCGGCGCTGCAGCACCTGCTGGACACGCTGCGCACCCACGAACGCGGCCTGGAGGACCGGATCGCGCAGCGGACCCGTGAGCTGGAGGAACGCACCCGCGAGGCCGAGGCGCTCGCCGCCCTGGCCGCCCTGGCGGCGGCGGACGGGCGGGTCGTGCAGGCCGCCGTGGACGCGGCCGGCATCCTGAGGGCGGCGCTGGAACTGCCGGCCGCGGCGCTGGTGAGCCCCGCCATGCCCACCCAGAGCCGCGTGTTCCCCGCGTCGGGCGCGCCGTGGCCGGCACCGCCGGCGTCGTGGTCCGCGCAGGGCGGGTCGGCCCCGCCCGGCTGGCCGGACGCGGTGACGCTGCTGCCCCTGCCGACCGGGCCGCAGGAGAGGCTGCTGCTGCTGCTGCCGGTCCGGCCGGGGGTGGGAGCGCGGCTGACGTTGGCCGCGCAGCAGGCAGTGCGGGTGCGGGCCGAACGGACCCGGGCGCTGGACATCCTGAACCGCGCCGCGCATCAGGACGCCCTGACGGGGCTGCATAACCGCCGGGCGCTGGATGACGACCTGCACGCGTTGGCTCAGCGGCCGTCGACGCTGGTCGTCATGGACCTCGACGGCCTCAAGCGGTTGAATGACCGTGAAGGGCACGCGGTGGGCGACGCGCTGCTGCGGTCGTTCGCGCTGGCCCTGACGCGGGCGTTCCCGCAGGGCCGGGTGTACCGGATGGGCGGTGACGAGTTCGCGGTGCTGCTGGACGGAACCCTGAGCGACGAGGACCTGAACGGCGCCGTGATCCGCGCGGTCAAGGGCACCCGGCAGAGCGGCTTCGACATGGACGCCAGCGCCGGGTTCGCCCGCCTGCCGGACGACGAGGCGCAGGGCACCCACCTGATCCGCCTGGCCGACCAGCGGATGTACGCGGTGAAACGGGCCCGGCAGGCGCAGCGGTTCCTCACGCCGCCCTGAAGCATGCAGGGTGGGCGGCGGTCCACACTCCGGTGTTCACCCCCCGGACGCGGCTTTCAGGTCGCGTCGATCCAGGCGCTGAGTGTGCCTTTCGGCGCGGCGCCCACCTGCCGTCCGGCCAGCTGCCCGTTCCGGAACAGCAGCAGGGTGGGAATGCCCTGCACCTGATACTGCCCCGGGGCGTGGGGGTGGTCGTCGACGTTGACCTTCACGACCTTGAGCTTCCCGGCACGTTCGCGCGCGAGGTCTTCCAGCACGGGACCGATGACGCGGCAGGGACCGCACCAGGGCGCCCAGAAGTCCACGAGGACCGGCACGCCCGCCTGCACGTCCTGCGTGAAGGTGGCGTCGGTGCCCTGGATCAGCCAGGGCAGCGCCGCGCCGCAGCGGGCGCAGGTTGGCACCTGCCCGGCGGGGACGGTGGTCACGCGGTTCTTCGCGCCGCACGCGGCGCAGGTCAGCACGTCGCTCATGCCTCCGAGTATGCGCGCCGCGCGGCCAGGGCGCGCTTTACGGAAACTGAACACTGGCCCGCTAGGGTGGGCGGCATGAATAAGATCCTGACCCTCCTGCTGGCCGCGTCCCTGAGCGTCTCCCCTGCCCTGGCTCAGATGGATCACTCCGGGCATGCCATGACGGGCGTGGCGGGCACCAGCGGGCCGAACCTGATAGCCATGAGCGGGAAGGCGTTCGACCGGGCGTACCTGAGCATGATGATCGCGCATCATCAGGGCGCGCTCGACATGGCGCGCGCCGCGCAGCCGCGCCTGAAAGACGCGAAGGTGAAGGCGTGGGCGGCGGCCGTGATCAAGGACCAGACCCGGGAGATCACGCAGATGAACACGTGGCTCAAGGCGCTGGGCGGGGTGGACGGAGCGGCGCGCATGCACATGCAGGGCATGATGGCGGGCATGATCGCGCCCATGAAGACGGCGGCGGATGCGGACCGGGCGTTCGTGCAGGGCATGCTCCCGCACCATCAGGGCGCGCTGGAGATGGCGGGCGGGGCGCTGCAGCGCAGCAGTGACGCGCGGGTGCTGAAACTGTCGCGCGACATCGTGCGGGCTCAGGCGGAGGAGATGTACCAGTACCGCCTGTGGCTGCTGCGCTGAGCCGCTAGGCTGGGTGGTCATGGCGCGCGTACTCATCGTGGATGACGACCCGGCGATCCTGGAGATCCTGGGCGCGTACCTCCGGGCGGACGGGCATGACGTTCTGGAAGCCCGCAGCGGCCCGGAGGCGCGCGCGCTGCTGCCCGGCGTGGACCTCGCGGTGCTCGACTGGATGCTGCCCGGCGTGAGCGGACTGGACCTCGCGCGGGAGCAGCGCCGCGCGCAGCCGGACTTCCCGATGCTGCTGCTCAGCGCGCGCGGGGAGGAGGAAGACCGCCTCTCGGGCCTGGAGGTCGGGGCGGACGATTACGTCACCAAGCCCTTCTCGCCGCGTGAGGTGGTGGCGCGCGTGCGGGCGCTGCTGCGGCGCAGTGGCGTGCGGGACGTGGTGGGCGGCGGCGGCCTGAGCGTGAACGGGCGCACGCGGGAGGCGGCGCTGGACGGTCAGCCGCTGACGCTGACGCGGCTGGAGTTCGACCTGCTGCTGACACTGGCCAGCCACCCGGGGCTGGTGTGGACGCGCGAGCGGCTGCTCGACCGCGTGTGGGGCGGGGACGACCCGGTGGTGGAGCGGGTGGTGGACGTGCACCTGGCCGGATTGCGCCGCAAGCTGGGTGAGGACGCCGCCCGCCCGCGCTTCATCGAGACGGTCCGCGGCGTCGGGTACCGCTTCCGGGACGGCGCGTGAAGCTGTTCCCGCGTCTGTTCCTGGCGCACCTGCTGGCGATCCTGGTGGCGCTGGGGGCGCTGCTGCTGGTGGCGGAACTGACGCTGCCGGGCGTGTATCAGCATCACGTGGACCAGATGGTGCAGGCCATGGGGGACCGGGGGCGTTCCCTGCGGCCGGACCTGGAGGCCGGCATGCGGGGCGCACTGAACGGGGCGCTGCTGCTGGCGCTGCCGTTCGCGGCGGGTGCGGCGGCCGTGACGGCGCTCGTCACGTCGCGGCGGGTGGTGCGGTCGGTGGCGCTGCTGGGTGACGGCAGCCGGGACCTGGCGGGCGGGCAGTACGCGCGGCGCCTGCCGGAATCGGGACGGGATGAACTGGCGGACCTGGCGCGGAACTTCAACCGGCTGGCGGCGGCGCTGGAACGGGTGGAGCAGGACCGCGTGGCGCTGATCGGCGAGGTGGGGCATGAGCTGCGCACGCCGCTGGCGGCCCTGCGGGGGTACAGCGAGGCCCTGTCTGACGGGGTGCTGACGCCAGCGGCGGTGTCGCCCGCCATCGAGCGGGAGGTGCGCTGTCTCGAGCGGCTGGCGCAGGATCTGAGTCTGGTTTCACGGGCGGAGGCGGGGCACGTGGAGTTGCAGGTGCGGCCGCTGCCGGTGCAGGAGCTGCTCGACGCGGCGCGGGACCGCTTCGCGGAGGTGTTCGTGGCGCGGGACGTGCAGTTGACGCTGCCCGGGTCCCCCGCGTGGGTCATGGCCAACCCGCAGCGGGCGGGACAGGTGCTGGCGAACCTGCTGCACAACGCGGCGCGGCACACCCCGGCGGGCGGGTCGGTGCGTGTGACGGTCGAGGACGCGGGGTCGGGCGTGGCCGTCACGGTGCGGGACACCGGGCCGGGCATCCCGCCGGAGCACTTGGAGCGGATCTTCGAGCGCTTCTACCGGGTGAACGAGGCCCGCACGCGCGGTGAGGGGAGCGGGGTGGGCCTGACGATCGCGCGGGCGCTGGCGCGGCGGATGGGCGGGGACCTGACGGTCACGTCGGGCGGGGACGGAAGTGCGTTCCGGTTCGTGCTGGCGCGCGCGGCGCCCGGTTCCTGGCCCGCGCGGTCCTGACCGCAGGAGTCACAGCGGTGGGATCGGCAGTCAGTGAGTGTGCGGACTGCCGCTGGACGCCGGCACGTCGGGCCGGTGGGTGAGCTGGGCCGGGTCGGGGGCGGGCCAGCCGAGCACCTGCTGCTCGAATGCCGGGCCGGGCAGCGGGCGCGCCAAGAAGTACCCCTGCAGGTAATCGCCCTCGACTGCCTCCACGAACGCCACCTGCACCTCCCGTTCCAGGCCTTCCACGGTGACGTGCAGTTTCAGGGCGTGCGCCATTAGGATGATCGCCCGCACGATCTTCGCGGCCGCGCCGGTCCCCTCCCCGAGGTCGTGCACGAACGACCGGTCGATCTTCAGGCCGTGCAGCGGCAGGCGGTGCAGGTAGCTCAGGCTGCTGTACCCGGTGCCGAAGTCGTCGAGGCTCAGGTGCACGCCCAGGCCGTGCAGCTGCTCGAGGGTCTCGGCGGCGTTCGGCACGTCGAGCAGGACCGACTCGGTGATTTCGAGGGTCAACAGGGCCGGGTTGAGGCGGCTGGCGTTCAGGGCGTCGGTGACGTGCTGCAGCAGGTCCGGCGCCCAGAACTGCCGGGCGCTGAGGTTCACGTTGACGCGCAGGCCGGGGTGGGTGGCCTGCCAGCGGGCGGCCTGCCGGGCCGCTTCGCACAGCACCCACGCGCCGATGGGGACGATCAGGCCGGTGCTTTCGGCCAGGGGGATGAAGTCGGCGGGGCTGATCAGGCCTCGGGTGGGGTGGCGCCAGCGCAGGAGGGCTTCGGCGGCGACGGGGTGGCGCGCGCCGGCCTGGAAGAGGCCCTGGTAGTGCAGTTCGAATTCCTGGCCGGTCAGGGCGGTGTGCAGGTCGCTTTCCAGGCTGATGACGGGCGTGCCCTTGGTGGCGTGGGGGTCGAAGGTCGCCACGGTACGGCCGGCGCGTTTGGCGTCGTACATGGCCATGTCGGCCTGGCTGAGCAGGACTTCGGCTTCCTGCCCCTGGACTGGCGCGAAGGTCAGGCCCAGGCTGCAGGACATGAACAGCGGCTGGCCGGACACCATGAACGGTTCGTGGAAGACGTCGTCGATGCGGCGTTTGATGCCGGTCTCGAAGCGCTCGCGGTTGGTGAAGGGCAGCAGGAGGGTGAATTCGTCGCCGCCCATGCGGGCCAGTACGTCGGAGGGCCGCAGCGCGCGGCGCAGCCGGACGCCGACCTGCCGCAGCAGTTCGTCGCCGGCGGTGTGGCCGAGGGTGTCGTTGACGTGTTTGAAGCGGTTCAGGTCGAGCATGCCCACGGCGAGCTGAGCGCTGCCGGCGGCGCGGTGGGTTTCGCTCAGCGCGCGGCGCAGGTGCTCGAGGTACAGGGCGCGGTTGGGCAGGCCGGTCAGGCCGTCGAACAGGGCCATGCGCTGCAGCTGCTGCTGCGCGGCGCGGCGGTCGAGGAGGGTGGCGGCGAACTCCAGGATGTCGTGCAGGCTGCGCTGCTCGCTGGCGGTGGGGGCGCCGGTGTGGACGCTGAACAGCGTGAAGACGCCCAGGGTGTCCTGGCCGTCGGCGCTGCAGATGGGCAGGACCCACAGGCTGCGCAGGTCGTTGCGTAGCAGCAGGTCGCCCATGCGGACCTCGGTGGAGTCGGCGATGTTCTCGATGATCACGGGCTGGCCGGTGCGGACGGCGGTCTGGGTGACGCCGACCGGTTCGGTCAGGTCGATGGTGCGCCGCTGGGCGGTGATGTATTCGCGCACTTCGGCGGGCAGGACGGCGCTGCTGGCGGCCAGCGTGAGCTGCTGGTCGTGTTTCAGCCAGGCGGTGGGGGCGCGGGTGGGGAAGGAGAGGGCCAGCAGCTGGCACAGGCCGTCGAGGACGTCCTCGATGGGACGGCCGGCGCTGGTGAGTTCCAGGACGTTGCGGCGCGCCTCCTCGAACTGGGTGCGGCGCACGTCGGCCGTCACGTCGCGCTGCACGCTGACCCAGTGCGTGTACCAGCCGCGTTCGTCCGCGACGGGCACGATGCTCAGGTTCACCCAGATGGGCGTGCCGTCCTTGCGGTAGTTCAGGACGGTCTCGTTGACCTTGCGCCAGCGGCGCAGCCGGTCGCTGATGCGGGCCAGGACGGCGCGGTCGGTGTCGGGGCCCTGTAGGATGCGGGGGGTCTGTCCGATGATCTCGTCGGGGGTGTAGCCGGTCGCGCGGGTGAACGCGGCGTTGACGTACACCACGCGGGGACCGGGGTAGAGCGAGGGGTTGGCTTCGGCGATCACCACGGCGTCCTGGGCGGAGACGGCGACGGATTCCAGCAGGCGCAGCCGCTCGCGTTCGTGCCGGGCGCGGGTGACGTCGCGCAGGACGATGGTGACGCCGCCGGGGCTGTGGTGGACGCGGCCGTCGAACCAGCGTCCGGTCTCGTCGCTGAGGTCCACGCTGCGGCGCTCTCCGCTGGCGAGCACCTCTTCCACGGCGAGGTGCAGGCTGGTGCGGCACAGCCATCCCGGCAGGGGGTGGTAGACGCGCGCGCCCAGTTGCCGCTCGGCTTCCTCGTTGACGTACATGAGTTCGCAGTCGTGGTCGAGGGCCATCACGGCGTCGTCGAGGCTGCTCAGGACGGCCGCCATGCGTTCGCGGGACGCCTGGAGTTCCCGTTGCAGCCGGAACTTCTCGACGGCGCGGTCCACGCCGCGCTGCAGGAGTTCAGCCGACAGGCTTCCCTTGTTCAGGTAGTCCTGCGCGCCGGCCTGCAGGGCGTCCACGGCGATCTGCTCTCCGGCCGCGCCGGTCAGCAGGACCACGGCGCAGGGGGGGTGGTGGTCCCGCAGGAATTCCACTCCGGTCATGTCCGGCAGGTTGTAGTCCAGCAGGATGCAGTCCGGTGGGGTGGCCGCGGCGCGCAGCCACGCCAGGCCGTCCTCGCCGAGCGGGCAGTGGTGAATGCGCACGGTCCGGGGGTTGCCGCGGCGCAGCAGCCGCAGGTACAGCTCGGCGTCCTCCGGGCTGTCGTCCACGATCAGGACTGACAGGTCAGCGGGGGCTTCGGTGTCAGTCGGGGGCGTCATACCCTGATCGTACGCACGGTCTATTTCAGGAGCGTTTCAAGCGGGCCGCATGAATGCCGGTGCGGGCGCCGGGGCGCATTCAGTCGGCGCCGTGGGGGACCGGGGCACCCGGCGGGTCCGGGGGGGCGGTGCGGGCGCCGCGCCAGTACTCGATGAGGTGCAGCACCTGCCGCTCGAGTTCACTCTGAAGCAGCGGTTTGACCAGGTACCCCGAGGCGTGTTCGGCGTACGCGGCGCGGATGTCGGCCGGAGCGGCGCTGATCGTCAGGATGACCACGGGAATGCCGCGCGTTCGGGGTTCGGCTTTCAGGCGGCGCAGCACGCTCAGCCCGCCGTCGCCGGGCAGGAACAGGTCCAGCAGGATCAGGTGTGGGGTGGGGGCGTCGGGCCGGGTGAGGTGGGCGGTGGCGGCCTCCGCCGTCTGGGCCACCGAGAGCTGCACGTCGCTGAACTGCGATTCGATCGCGTCCTGCAGCAGCAGCAGGTCGGTGAGGTGGTCATCAATGATCAGCAGATGGAACGGCGTGGTCATGATGCCTGCAGTGTGCTGAGCAGGACATGAAGGTGGATGTGGACCGACCGAAGGGCCCTGCAGGTGGGCGGGGCGTGCGCCGGGGTCCACTGAGCTGCGAATCAGCTAAAGGCTTCATGAAGTCATCTGCACCACGGACCTTCATGGAATCCCGATCTTAAGCTGGTGAACCCTGCCCTCATCACGTCCTGCCCTTCACGCGGAGGCGCCGCGTGACCGCCGTCCCGGACTTTGAACCCAGTCTGCTGCTGCACGCCCTCCAGGCCTACCGGCGTGGCGACTTCACCGTGCGGCTGCCCGTGAACTGGGACGGCGTGGGCGGCAAGATCGCCGACGCCTTCAACGACGTCGTGGAGGAATCCGCGCGGATCGCGCAGGACGCCGCGCGGGTGGGCCGCACCGTCGGCAAGGAAGGGAACGTCAAGCAGCGCATCCCGCTGGGCACCACCACCGGCAGCTGGGCCGCGCTGATCGAGGACGTGAACGAACTGGTGGACGACCTGGTGTGGCCCACCACCGAGATGACGCGCGTGGTCACCGCCGTCGCGCACGGGGACCTGTCGCAGCTGATGGCAACCGAGGTGAACGGGCAGCCCATGCAGGGCCAGTTCCTGCAGATCGTGTCCACCGTGAACACCATGGTCGGCCAGCTGAACTCCTTCGCGGGCGAGGTGACCCGCGTGGCGCGCGAGGTGGGCACCGAGGGCAAACTGGGCGGACAGGCCCAGGTGGCCGGGGTGGGCGGCGTGTGGCGCGACCTGACCGAGAACGTGAACGGCATGGCGAACAACCTCACCAGTCAGGTGCGCAACATAGCCGACGTCACCACCGCCGTCGCCAACGGCGACCTCAGCCGCAAGATCACCGTGGACGCCCGCGGCGAGATCCTCGACCTGAAGAACACCATCAACACCATGGTCGACCAGCTCAACGCCTTCGCCGAGGAGGTCACGCGCGTGGCGCGCGAGGTGGGCACCGAGGGCCGCCTGGGCGGTCAGGCCGACGTGCGCGGCGTGGGCGGCACCTGGAAGGACCTCACCGACAACGTGAACTCCATGGCCGCCAACCTGACCGGGCAGGTGCGCAACATCGCCGACGTGACCACCGCCGTCGCCAACGGCGACCTGTCGAAGAAGATCACGGTGGCCGCGCAGGGTGAGATCCTGGAGCTGAAGAACACCATCAACATCATGGTCGACCAGCTGAACTCCTTCGCGGGCGAGGTCACCCGTGTGGCGCGCGAGGTGGGGACCGAGGGCCGCCTGGGCGGTCAGGCGGACGTGCGCGGCGTGGGCGGCACCTGGAAGGACCTGACCGACAACGTGAACGGCATGGCGAACAACCTCACCAGTCAGGTGCGCAACATCGCCGACGTGACTACCGCCGTCGCCAACGGCGACCTCAGCCGCAAGATCACCGTGGACGCCCGCGGCGAGATCCTCGACCTGAAGAACACCATCAACACCATGGTCGACCAGCTCAACGCCTTCGCGTTCGAGGTCACCCGCGTGGCCCGCGAGGTGGGCACCGAGGGCAAACTCGGCGGGCAGGCCCAGGTCGCCGGGGTGGGCGGCACCTGGAAGGACCTCACCGACAACGTGAACTCCATGGCGAACAACCTCACCGATCAGGTGCGCAACATCGCCTTCGTGACCACCTCGGTCGCCACCGGGGACCTGTCGAAGAAGATCACCGTGGACGTCAAGGGCGAGATCCTCGACCTGAAGAACACCATCAACACCATGGTCGACCAGCTCAACGCCTTCGCGGGCGAGGTGACCCGCGTGGCGCGCGAGGTGGGCACCGAGGGCAAACTCGGCGGACAGGCCCAGGTCGCCGGGGTGGGCGGCACCTGGAAGGACCTCACCGACAACGTGAACTCCATGGCGAACAACCTCACCGATCAGGTGCGCGGCATCGCGCGGGTCGTGACGGCCGTCGCCGGCGGGGACCTGAACCGCAAACTGAACGTCAAGGCGCAGGGTGAGATCGCCGAGCTGGCCGAGACGATCAACTCCATGATCGACACGCTCGCCACGTTCGCCCAGCAGGTCACGACCGTCGCGCGCGAGGTGGGCACCGAGGGCAAACTGGGCGGGCAGGCGAACGTGCCCGGCGCGAGCGGCACCTGGAAGGACCTCACCGACAACGTGAACGGCCTCGCGGCGAACCTCACCACGCAGGTGCGCGCCATCGCCGAGGTCGCCACCGCCGTCACCAAGGGCGACCTGACCCGCAGCATCTCCGTGGAGGCCAGCGGGGAGGTGGACGCGCTGAAGAACAACATCAACGAGATGATCGTGAACCTGCGCGACACCACCGAGAAGAACACCGAGCAGGACTGGCTGAAGACCAACCTCGCCAAGTTCACCGGGATGCTGCAGGGCCAGCGGGACCTGCTGACCGTCAGCCGCCTGATCCTCTCCGAACTCGCGCCGCTCGTGCGCGCCAAGCACGGCGTGTTCTACACCCTCGACGAGGACGCCTCCGCGCCCGCGCTGCAGCTCCAGGCCAGCTACGCGTACCGTGAACGCAAGGGCCTGGGCAACCGCTTCCGGCTGGGTGAAGGCCTGGTCGGGCAGGCCGCGCTGGAACAGCAGGCCATCGTCCTGACCGACGTCCCCGGCGACTACGTGCAGATCAACAGCGGCCTGGGCGCCGCGACCCCCACCACCATCGTCGTGCTGCCCGTCGTGTTCGAGGGCCAGACCAAGGCCGTGATCGAACTGGCGTCCTTCGAGCGCTTCAGCGCCACGCACATGAGCTTCCTCGAGCAGTTCACCGAATCGGTCGGCATCGTCCTGAACACCATCCAGGCGACCATGCGCACCGAGACGCTGCTGCGCCAGTCGCAGAGCATGGCCCAGGAACTCCAGAGCCAGCAGGAGGAACTGCGCCAGACCAACGAGGAACTCGAGGAGAAAGCCCGCCTGCTCGCCGACCAGAACCGCGAGGTCGAAACGAAGAACCAGCAGGTGGAAGCCGCCCGGCACGCGCTGGAGGAAAAAGCCGCGCAGCTGGCCCTGACCAGCAAGTACAAGAGCGAATTCCTGGCGAACATGAGCCACGAACTGCGCACCCCGCTGAACAGCCTGCTGCTGCTCGCCAACCAGCTGCGCGACAACCCCGAGGGGAACCTCACCGACCAGCAGAAGACGTACGCCAAGACCATCTACGGCGCCGGGAACGACCTGCTGAACCTCATCAACGACATCCTGGACCTCAGCAAGATCGAATCCGGCACCGTCAGCGCCGACCCCACCAACGTGCCCCTGTCGCACGTGCGCGAAGCGGTGGAGAGCACCTTCGCGCACGTCGGCGCGGGTAAGGACGTCTCGCTGGTCCTGGACTTCGACCCGGGCCTGCCGCGCACCATCCTCACCGACGACACCCGCCTGCTGCAGATCCTCAAGAACCTGCTGTCGAACGCGTTCAAGTTCACCTCGCGGGGCAGCGTCACCCTGCAGGTCGAACCCACCACGCACGGCTGGAGTCCCGACCAGCACGTCCTGAACCGCGCCACGCAGGTCGTCGCGTTCCGCGTGTCGGACACCGGCATCGGCATCCCCGCGGACAAGCAGCGACTGATCTTCGAGGCGTTCCAGCAGGCCGACGGGTCCACCAGCCGCAAGTACGGCGGCACCGGCCTGGGCCTGGCGATCAGCCGCGAACTGGCCCGCATCCTGGGCGGCGAGATCACCCTGCAGAGCACGCCCGGCGAGGGCAGCGTGTTCACGCTGTACCTCCCGGTGCGCTACCAGGCGCAGGGCACCCTCGACACGGCGGCGCTGCCCGGCGGCGCCTGGCCCGCCGCGGTCAGCCCCACCCCGCTGCCGCCCGCGCCGCGGCTCGCCCCCGGCCCGGCCGAGGAGCCCGTCAGCACCGTGCTGGACGACCGCGCCAGCCTGCAACCCGGCGACCGTACCCTCCTGATCGTCGAGGACGATCCCACCTACGCCGCGACGCTGCTGGACCTCGCGCACGAACGGGGCTTCATGGGCCTGATCGCCGCGCGCGGCGACGAGGCGCTGCGGCTCGCGCAGGACTACCGCCCGCAGGCGATCACGCTGGACCTCGCGCTGCCCGACACGAACGGCTGGGCGGTCCTGGACCGGCTCAAGCACGACCCGCACACCCGCCACATCCCGGTGCACGTCATCAGTGGCCAGGAACCCAGCATCGTCAGCCGCAAGCTCGGCGCGCTGGACCACACCACCAAGTCCGGGAGCCGCCAGGACCTCGCGGGCGTCTTCACGAACCTCGAGGCGTTCCTGGCCCGGCGCGTCAAGCGGGTGCTGATCGTCGAGGACGACGACACGCAGCGCGAGAGCATCGAGACCCTGATCGCCGACACGGACGTGGAGACCACCTCGGTCACCACCGGCGCGGACGCGCTGGCCGCCCTGGCCGACACGGCGTTCGACTGCGTGGTGCTGGACCTGCACCTGCCGGACATGACGGGCTTCGAACTCATGGCGACCCTGCACGACACGCCCGCCTACCGGGCCATGCCGATCATCGTGTACACCGCGCAGGACCTCACCCGCGCGCAGGAGGCCGAACTGCGCCGCGCCGCGAAATCCATCATCCTGAAAGACGTCCGCTCGCCCGAGCGGCTGCTGGACGAGGTGACGCTGTTCCTGCACCGCGTGGAGGCCAGCCTGCCCGAGAGCAAACGGCAGGCGCTGGACGCCGCCCGGCAGCAGGAACCCGCCCTGCACGGCAAGAAGGTCCTCGTCGTGGACGACGACATCCGCAACATCTTCGCGCTGACCGCCGTGCTCGAGCGGCACCAGATCGAGATCCTGACCGCCGAGAACGGCCGCGAGGCGATCAGCACCCTCGACGCGCACCCGGACACCGACCTGATCCTGATGGACGTCATGATGCCCGAACTCGACGGGTACGAGACCACCCGGCTGATCCGCGCCCGGCCCGACTTCCGCACGCTGCCGATCATCTCGCTGACCGCCAAGGCCATGCCCGGCGACCGCGAGCAGTCCATCGAGTCCGGCGCGAGCGACTACATCAGCAAACCCGTGAACACCGCCCAGCTGCTGTCCCTGCTGCGGGTCTGGCTCTCCAAGTGACCCCGGCATGAGCCACCCGGACGCGGCCGGGGACATCGAACTGGCCCTGCTGCTCGAAGGCGTGTACCGGGCCACCGGGCACGACTTCCGGCAGTACACGGCAGCGACCGTGCGGCGGCGCGTGCTGCACGCCATGGCCGCCGAGGACCTGCACTCCATCAGCGAGCTGCAGGGCCGCGTGCTGCGCGACCCGGCCGCCATGCTGCGCCTGCGGGAGACGCTGAGCATCAACGTGACCGAGATGTTCCGCGACCCCTCGTTCTTCCGGGCGCTGCGCGACCAGGTGCTGCCCGTGCTGCGCACCCACCCGTTCATCCGCATCTGGCACGCCGGCTGTTCCAGCGGCGAGGAGGTGTACTCCCTGGCGATCCTGCTGCACGAGGCGGGCCTGCTCGACCGCGCGCGGCTGTACGCGACCGACATGCACGCCCCGGCCCTGAACGCGGCGCGCAGCGGCATCTACCCGCTGGACAAGATGACCGCCTACGCCGGGAACTACGCGCAGGCGGGCGGGCAGGGGGACTTCGGGGCGTACTTCACCACGCAGTACGGTCACGCGCTCGTGCGGGCCGACCTGCGGCAGAACATCATCTGGGGGCAGCACAACCTCGCCACGGACGGCAGCTTCAACGAGTTCCACCTGATCCTGTGCCGCAACGTCCTGATCTACTTCACGCGCCACCTTCAGGAACAGGTGAAGGCGCTGCTGTGGCACAGCCTGGCGCCATTCGGCCTGCTGGCGCTGGGCCGGCACGAGAGCATGGACTTCAGCGAGCACGCCAGCCGCTTCAGCACCCTGACCCTCACCGAGAAGCTGTACCGGAGGATCGGCTGATGCCGCAGTTCCAGGTGCCGCCCGCCAAGGTCCTGATCGTGGACGACCAGGACAGCAAACGCATCGGGCTGGCGGCCGCGCTCGACCAGCTGGGGCACGAGGTCGTCATGGCCAGCTCCGGCCGGGAGGCGCTGCGGTACCTGCTGACGCACGAGGTCGCGGTGATCCTGCTGGACGTGCGCATGCCCGAACTCGACGGGTTCGAGACCGCCGCCCTGATCCGCACCCGCCGCCAGTCCGAGACCACCCCCATCATCTTCGTGACCGCGTACACCCACGCGGAATCCGACATGCTCAGCGGGTACACGCACGGCGCGGTGGACTTCATCTTCTCGCCCATCCAGCCGGAGATCCTGCGCGCCAAGGTGCAGGTGTTCGTGGACCTCTACCGCCACGCGCACCTCGCGCAGGCGCACGAACGCCGCCTGCGCGACCTGGAAGCCCAGCAGGCGCGGCTGGAACTGCACAAACTGTCCAGCGCGCTGGAACAGTCCGCGGACCCCGTGGTGATCACGGACGCGCTCGGGCACGTGGAATACGTGAACGCCGCGTTCAGCGCCAACGTCGGCCGCCGCGCCGCCGACCTCACCGGCCGCCCGCTGGCGACCCTGCACCCGGCGGCCGAGGGCAGCACCGACCTGCAGGCCCTGTGGGCGCAGGTCCGGGCCGGGCACGTCCAGCGCGCCGAGGTCACGTACCACCGCCCGGACGGCGCACCCTACCACCAGGCCACCACGGTCACGCCCCTGACCGACGAGACCGGCGCCGTCACGCACTTCATCATCACCGGGCATGACGTCAGCGAACGCAAACGCCTGGAAGCCGAGATGCAGGCCCTGAACGCCAGCCTGGAAGCCCGCGTGCGGGAACGCACCGCGCAGCTGCAGGAAGTGAACGAGGAAATCGAAGCGTACGCGTACTCCATCAGCCACGACCTGCGCACCCCGCTGCGGCACATCATGAGTTTCGCCGATCTGCTGGCCCGCTCGGCCGGCGAGACGCTACCCGCCAAGTCCCGCGCCCACCTGGAACGCATCCGCAGCAGCGCGCACCGCATGTCCGAACTGATCGACCGGCTGCTGGACTTCGCCCGCACGGGCCGCCACCAGCTCACGCTGCAACCCATCGAACTGGGCACCCTGCTGGACGAGCTGATCTCCGACTACCAGCGCGACCCGACCGCGCCGCCGATCCGCTGGGAGGTGGCGCCGCTGCCGACCGTCACGGCAGACCTGATCAGCCTGCGGGAACTGCTGGGGAACCTCATCTCGAACGCCGTGAAGTACGCCCGGGACGCCGAGGGCGGCCCGCACATCCAGGTGCAGGCCACGCAGACCGGCGGGTTCCATCACGTGTCCGTCACGGACAACGGCGTGGGGTTCGACATGGCCTACAGCCACAAGCTGTTCACGGTCTTCCAGCGGCTGCACACCTACGACCGCTTCGAGGGGCACGGCGTGGGCCTGGCCCATGTCAAACGGATCATCGTGCGGCACGGCGGCACGGTGCGCGCCCACAGCGCCGAGGGGCAGGGCGCCACGTTCACGTTCACGCTGCCGGTCGAGCCCATCAGCCCGGTGGACGTCCCCCAACCCACCTGACCTCGCGCGGGCCTCTGGTAGATTGACGGTCATGCTCCGCGCGCCTGACCTGCCCAGTGCCGCCCTGCTGCGCCTGCAGCTGGGTCGCGGTCGGGCCGCGGCGAACGAGATCGCCCCGAACCTGCACGGGTGGTGGTGCGCGAACCTGGGGCGTCCCCTGCGCCTCCTCCGGACGGACTGACCCGAGCCGCGCCCCTGACGGCGCGACCAGCCTCTTTCCCCTGTCCCGGAGGAGCCCCATGACCCTGACCATTCCCGACCACCTGCTCGCCCTCGATGCCCGTGACCCCCTGGCGCACAAGCGTGGGGAGTTCCACCTGCCGCGCGGGGTGGTGTACCTCGACGGCAACAGCCTGGGCGCACTGCCCCGCGGCGTCCCCGCGCGACTCGCGCACGCCGCGCAGACCGAGTGGGGCGAGCAGCTGATCCGCTCGTGGACCGCCGGGGCCGACGCGGGCCAGGACTGGATGGCGCTGCCCGACCGCGTGGCGGCCAAGATCGCCCGCCTGATCGGCGCCCGCCCGCACGAGGTCGCGGTGGGCGACTCCACCAGCGTGAACACCTTCAAGGTGCTCGCCGCGGCGCTGGGCGTGGCGCAGCCGGGCCGCCGCGTGATCCTGACCGACGCGGACAATTTCCCCACGGACCTGTACGTCGCGCAGGGCCTGAACGCGCTGCTGGGCGGCACACTGGAGCTGCGCCGCGTGCCCGCCGACGACATCGAAGCCCACCTGACGGGGGACGTGGCGGCGCTGCTGCTCACGCAAGTGGACTACCGCACCGGGCGCAAACTGGACCTGGAAGCGATCACCGAACAGGCCCAGGCGCAGGGCATCGTGACCGTGTGGGACCTCGCGCACTCCGCCGGGGCGTTCCCGGTAGACCTGAACGGTGCGGGGGCGGACTTCGCGGTGGGCTGCGGGTACAAGTTCCTGAACGGCGGCCCCGGCGCGCCCGCGTTCCTGTACGCCGCCGAACGCCACCACGACGCGGCTCCCGTGGCGATCAGCGGCTGGATGGGGCACGCCGACCCCTTCGAGATGGCCCGCGACTTCACCCCGGCCCCCGGCGCGCGCCGCTTCGTGGCGGGCACGCCGATGGTGCTGAGCCTCAGCGCGCTGGACGAGGCGCTGAACGTGTTCGCGGACGTGGACCTGGACGCGCTGCGAGCCAAGAGCCTGTCGCTGACCGACACGTTCATCGATCTTGTCGAACCGCTGGCCGCCCGCTTCCCGCTGACGCTGGTCACGCCCCGCGAGCACGCCCGGCGCGGCTCGCAGGTCAGTTACCGCCACCCGCAGGCGCGCGAGGTCATGGCCGACCTGATCCAGGCGGGCATCATCGGGGACTACCGCACGCCGGACATCCTGCGGTTCGGCTTCACGCCGCTGTACCACTCGCACGCGGACGTGTGGCAGGCCGCGCGGGGCGTGCAGGCCGTCCTGGAGGCCCGCGCGTGACCGGGGAGCCGCCCCTACGCCCGGGCGCCCCGGACCGTGACGCGCCCGAGCAGGCGTACACCGACTTCACCCGCAGCCTCAGCTACGGCGACTACCTGCAACTGGACGTGCTGAAAAGCGCACACCGCCCCGTCACGGCCGCGCACGACGAGCACCTCTTCATCGCCGTGCATCACGTCTCCGAAGTGTGGCTGGACCTGATCATCCGCGAGCTGCGCGCCGCGATGGACCAGCTCGCGCGCGGCATCACCGACGCGCCGCAGAAGGGGCTCTCGCGCGTCGTGCGCGCCCAGGAGCAGCTCACGAACGCCTGGGAGGTCCTCAAGACCATGACCCCCGCCGACTACCTGCAGTTCCGCGACGCGTTCGGGCAGGCGTCGGGCTTCCAGAGCGCGTCGTACCGCATGGTGGAATTCCTGCTCGGGAACCGCCACGCGGTGCTGCTGCGCCCGCACGAGCACCGCCCGGACCTCATCGGCCCGCTGCGGGAGGCGATCGAGGCGCCCAGCGTGTACGACCTGACGCTGCGCCTGATGCACGCGCGCGGCCTGACCGTGCCGGACGAGGTCCTGAACCGCGACCTGACGCTGCCGCCCGTGCTGAACGAGACGGTGCTGGAACACTGGCTGACCGTGTACCGCCACCCCGAGACGTACTGGGACCTGTACGAACTCGCCGAGAAGCTGCTGGACGTCGAGGACAACTTCCGCCGCTGGCGCTTCAACCACCTGACGACCGTGGAACGCACCATCGGCTTCAAGCGCGGCTCGGGCGGCACCAGCGGCGCCGGGTACCTGCGCCGCGCGCTGGAAACCGTGCTGTTCCCGGAACTCTGGGAAGTCCGCACCCGACTGTGACGCGAACCGTCCCGGTGAGGGCCTAGCGTGCCGCTGCTGGCCGCGCTGGCCTTCCTGGGCCTGACCCTGCTGCTGGGCACGCCGCTGGCGCAGGTGGTCCTGCGCACACCAGTCCGCCTGCGCGTCCCGGCCCTGGGCCTGGCGCTGCTGACAGCCGCCTGGACCGCGCAGGTGGCCGTCACGCTGGGTACCCTAGGACTGAGCGCAGCCGACGTCCCCGCGTTCCTGACGGACACGGGAACCGGGCGGGCCATGCTCACCGGACTGCTGGGCGGCACCCTGCTGCTCGCGGCGCGCGTGTCGCTCACGCCTCTGCTGCCCCTGGGACCGGCCCTGGCGATGCTGCCCGGCGCGCTGCTGCTCGTCTGGGGCGCCTCCGGAGTCGGGCATGGCGCAGGCCACACCCTGGAAATCCGGGCCCTGCACGCCCTGCACCTGACCGCCATGAGCGCCTGGGTGGGCGGCGTGATCGCCCTGACCCTCGCCCGGCCCCTGGCCGCCCGGGCCGCCGCGCGCTTCACGCCCCTGGCGACCGGCAGCCTCGCCGCGCTGGCGGTCACGGGCCTGCTGCTCGGCAGTGAACACCTCCCCACCCCCGCCGAATGGACCGGCACCCGCTACGGGCAGACACTGCTCGTCAAGCTGATCCTCGTGACGCTGGCCGTCGGGGCCGCGGCACTCGTGCGGCGCGCCTTCGCCCGGCAGGACCGCCGCGTCCGCCTGCTGCTGGCCCGCGAAGCCGTGCTGCTGCTGGCCGTGCTGGGCGTCACCGGCGTGCTGAGCACCACTGACCCGCACGATCATCCGGGCCCCGATCACTCGCAGGGCCAATTCCACCTCCCGGCCGCACGTCACGCGCACATCGTCCAGCGCAGCGCCTCACAGCAGAATTCAGAGAGTGTGAGGGAGACCCTCCCGACCTCTGAACTGAGCGGACTCGCAGAGCTGCGCAGCAGAGCAAGCACCTGAACACGACATCGGTTGGAAGTGGAGCCCGGGGGCATGCTGTGTGGCCCCCAGTGGCACTGAAACCCGCTGTCACAGCAGAATTCAGAGGTATTGAAGGGTTGTCTTGATATCTCTGAATCGAGCGGAGCGAGCACCTGAGAAGAACAGCGGTTGGCGGTGGAGTTGAGGGGCGTGATGTTGGCCCCTCAACGAAGCTGGAAACCGCTGTCCGTAGGCCGCACGATGCTTGTCAGGGAATGGCAATGAGGGCGCGGCCGGTGCCGGTCAGCGTCACCCGCTCCGCCCACGCCGGGACCAGCACCGTCCCGAACGGCGCCACCTCCACCCGCTCCCCGCCCGCCTCCACCGTCAGCGTCCCCTCCACCACCGTCACCAGTCCGAACGATCCGCCCAGTTCGGTCGTCTCCCCACCCCGCGCACCCACCAGCGTGAACTGGGCGCAGCGCACCAGTTCTCCCACGCCCCCCGTCTCGCTCGCCGCCGTCCACGCCCCGCCCAGGTCCGCGCGCGTCACCGCGACGGACTCCTCCAGGTGCAGCGCCCGCCCTGCACTGGCGGGCCGGTCCCAGTCGTAGACGCGGTAGGTGGTGTCGCTCGCCTGCTGCACCTCGTACAGCAGCAGGCCCGGCCCCAGGGCGTGCAGCGTCCCGGCCGGGATGAACAGCGTGTCACCGGCGGCGGGCTGCGCCCGCTCGCTGAGGTCGAGGATGCCGCCGTGCCGGATCGCGTGCGCCAGGGCGTCGGGCGTGGTGCCCGGCACCACGCCCGCGAGGAGCTGCGCGCCGGGGTCGACGTGCAGGAAGTGCCAGGCCTCAGTCTTGCCGCGCTCGCCGGGACCGACCATGGTCCGGGCCTGGGCGTCGTCGGGATGGACCTGGACGCTGAGCCAGTCGCGGCAGTCGAGGAGCTTGATGAGGAGGGGAAAGCCGGCGTGCGGGTCGAGGTGCGGGCCGAGGAGCTCCCCCGGGTGAGCGTGCAGGAGGTCGTCGACGGTGTGGCCGGCGAGGGGGCCGGTGGTGACGAGGCTGCGGCCGTCGGCGATCCAGGCTTCACCGACGGGGGTGTCGCCGATGGGGGGAGCGAGACGGTCGCCGCCCCAGACGCGGGCGTGATACCGGGGCGTCAGGGGCAGCAGGGCGGGCAGCGCAGCGGGGGCATTGATCGGTTCGGTCACGTCGGCACCTCCCGATGACCATACCAAGCGGCTGAGCCGGGCGGCGGTTACTGCGCGGCTTCGATGCTCACGTCGTCCCAGTCGAGGGCGACGTCTTCCATGGTGACCAGGGGCAGCTGGGCGATCAGGGTGCGCAGTTCACCCACGAGTTCCATCACTTTCGGCGAGGGCGGCTGATCATCGGGGTTCTCGGCGGTGCGGGTCCGGAACCAGAAGCGGGGCTTGCTGGCCGACTTGCTGGCCGCGGCGCGTTCATCCAGCGCCGCGACGAGGGCCTGCGTGGTCTGCACGACCTGACTGTCCAGCGTGGTGGACAGGATTTCCGAGACGGACTGGGTCTTGAGCAGGCCGCTGAGGGTAGAGGGGTCCGCGCCAAGGTCCGACACGCAGCGCGTGGTCAGGTGCTGGGCGTGCCCCATGTTGGAGGCCAGGCCGACAGTGTTGCCGGGACGGCGGACCTTGTCGCCCTGCACGGCCAGCAGTTCCGGCATGCTGTCGCGCCCGGCCACCGCGATCAGGCGCAGCCAGGGACCCCGGGCCCGGTGGGCCTGGAGGACCGTGATCACCTGAGCGGTCCGGTAGACCGCGTCGTCGGTGGCGCTGAGGGCCTCACGGATGTTCATACCGTCACCTTAGCGGTCTGGGCGGCACAAATCTCTTTCACTGTGATGAGCACGGTCCAGAGCATAGCGGCATTGTCGCCCCGCGTCACGCACTTAACTGCGTGCCGGGTCAGCGCCACGAGCGCTCGGCGGGAAGCAGGTGCGCTTCCCCGTTGAAGCTGTCCAGACTGACGCGCCTGCCCCCGAAGGTCAGGCGGGTGACGCTGGCGTTGCGCACCCGCCAGTTCAGGCGCAGGGCCGTGGCATCGGGCGCGTCGAGCACGCGGGCGAGCATCAGGCCGATCACGCCGCCGCTGGTGAACACCGCCACACGGCTCCCGCCCGGCAGCGCCAGCAGGTCGGAGAACCCGCCAAGCACGCGGGCGCGGAACGCCGCCCAGCCCTCCACGTCCGGATGGGTGAGGGTGCCCGCCTGCCACGCGGCCGCGACCGTCTCCAGCAGGGCCTGGAAGGTGCGGTTGCGGGTCTGGGCGTCGCTGGCGCGGAAGGCGGCGACCTGCGCGGCGAACGCGTCGTCCCGCGCGGCCAGCAGCGGCGCCAGCGTGCGGATCAGGCCGTCCCCGTCGAACTCGGCCAGCCGGGCGTCCTCGGCCGCAACGGGCCAGTCCGTCGCCTGACCGGCCGCCAATTGGGCGCTGCGCCGCTGCCGCACGAGCGGGCCGTGCAGGACGTGCGTGGGCACCCAGCCCTCGGCCTGGAACGCCGCGCCGACCGCGCGGGCCTGCGTCTCGCCCAGCGGGGAGAGGCGGTCGGTGTCGGCCTCGAACGGCGTGGCCTGCCCGTGGCGGATCAGCCGCAGTTCACTCACGCGCGTCCTGCTGCAGGATCAGCGCCCAGGCGCGGCGCATCAGCCACGCGGCCTGCGCGGCCAGCGGCGCGAAGCGCGGGTCCTGCGTCTGCCCCAGGCGGTAACGGGCGAAGATCTGGAGGACGATCACCGCGAGCTTGAAGTGCCCCAGCACCTCGAACCACGGCAGGGCGTCCGCCACGCTTCTCCCACTCCGGGCCTCGTAGCGGGCCACCAGAGCGTCGCGGTCCGGGAAACCCGGCGCGGCCGCGCCGACGCGGTTGGGCGCGCCGCCGGGCAGTTCCGGCATCGTCCAGTACGTCAGGGTCAGGCCCAGGTCCACCAGCGGGTCGCCCAGCGTGGTCATCTCCCAGTCGAGCAGCGCCACCACGCCGCCCGGGTCACGGGGGTCGAGCATCAGGTTGTCCAGCTTGAAGTCGTTGTGCACCAGCGCGTGCGCCGTTTCAGCTGGCGTGTGCGCCTCCAGCCACGCGATCACCAGTTCGTCGCGCAGTTCGGCGGGCGGGGGCAGGTCCCCGGTGTCCTTCAACGCTTCGCGGGCGCGGCGCCAACGGCCCGCCCAGCCGTCAACCTGACGGCGGTTGAAGCCCTCGGGTTTCCCCAGGTCACGCAGGCCCGCCGCGTCAATGTCCACCGCGTGCAGGTCCGCCAGCGTATCAATGAGGGCCGCGCCCAGCCGCTCCGGCGCGCCGTGCAGGTCGCGGTACTCGGGCGGGAGGCTGGTCCGCACGACCGTCCCGCGCCGCCGCTCCATCAGGTAGAAGGGGCTGCCGATCACGCCCGCGTCCTCCACGACCAGCAGCGGCGCCGGGGCCACGGGCAGCACCGGGTGGATGCGCGAGAGCAGGTTCGCCTCGCGGGTCATGTCGTGCGCGCCCTTCGGGAGCGGCCCCAGCGGCGCGCGGCGCAGCACGTATTCATGCTCGCCCAGCCGCAGCAGGTACGTCAGGTTCGAGAAGCCCCCGGGGAACTGCAAAACCTCCAGCGCGTCCACGTCGCCGGGCACCCGGCCCCGCAGGGCCTCCCGCAGCGCGTCCAGTGGAAGTTCCTCGCCGGGGCGGACGGGCGCGGCGTCCGGCGCGGTCAACGGCTCGCCTCCCCCGCCTCTGCCCCGTCCTGCTGGGCGTGCAGCAGCGCCATGGCCTTGCCGCGCAGGTGCCGCATCTTCCCGATCCAGCCGTCATAATCCGCGGCCTTCAGCTGGAATCCCTTCAGGGTGCTGGGGTGCGTGGTGATCAGGAACCCGTCGGCGCGCAGCACCTCCAGCGTCTTCGCGACCAGTTCGTCGGTCGTGATGGCCGTCTGCTGCAGCAACGGCGCGTTCTGGATCATGGGCGTCCACACGCCCTCCGGGCACAGCGCGGCCACCTTGATGCCCCGGTCACCGTACGTGATGCTCAGCCACTCCGCGAACGCCAGCGCGGCGTGCTTGGTCACGGCGTACGGTGCGGAGTGCAGTTCCGTCAGCAGGCCAGCTGCCGACGCGGTGTTCAGCAGGTAACCGTCCCCCCGTTCCAGCATGTGCGCCAGCACGTGCCGCGCCGCCCAGACGTGACTCATCACGTTCACGCGCTGGATCAGGTCCCACACGCGGTCCGGGGTGTCCGGCCCCTCCCCCACCGCGATGCCCGCGTTCGAGCACAGGAGGTCGATGCGGCCCTCGTGCGCCAGCACGTCGTCGATCAGGCCCTTCACGCCCGCCTCCTGACCCACGTCCGCCGCGATGAAGCGCGCCCCGATGGCCGCCGCCTCCTGCGCGCCCAGGTCCGCATTCCGGTCCGAGGCGACCACCGTCGCGCCCTCCTGCACGAACGCCGCCGCCAGCGCCTTCCCGATCCCCGACGCCGAGCCCGTCACCACGATCACTTTCCGTTCAAAGTCCATGTCAGCCCTCCAGTGAATCCGGGAACGCGTGGCCCCCGGCAAGTTGTTCGTTCGTCTGCCGCGACAGGTCCCGCACGCGGCCCAGCCAGCGGTCATGCGAGTTCGCGCGCGCCTGGAAGGCCCGCACGGTCATCGGATGCGTCGTGATCAGGAACTGCCCCGACCGCAGGCCACTCGCGGCCGCCTCCGCGACCTCCTCGGGCGTGATCGCCCCGGCCTGCAGGTGCGGCGCGCCCGCGATCAGGGGCGTCTGCACCCACTCCGGGCACAGGGCCGCCACGCTGATCCCGCGCTCCCCGTACGTGATCGCCAGCCACTCCGCGAAGGCCAGCGCCTCATGCTTCGTGACCGCGTACGGCGCGGAATGCACCTCGGTCAGCAGACCCGCCGCCGACACCGTCTGCAGCAGCGTGCCGCTCCCGCGCGCCAGCATGTGAGGCAACACGTGCCGCGCGCCCCACACGTGACTCAGGACATTCACGCGCCACGACACGTCCCACAGCGCGTCATCCGCCTCCAGACCGTTCCCGACCGCCAGCCCCGCGTTCGAGCACAGCAGGTCGACGCGGCCCTCGTGCGCCAGCACGTCGTCGATCAGGGCCTTCACCCCGGCCTCCTGCCCCACGTCCGCCTGCACGAAGCGCGCGCCGATGGCCGCCGCCTCGCGCGCCCCCGCCTCCGCGTTCCGGTCGGACGCCACCACGATCGCGCCCTCCTGCACCAGCCGCGCCGCCAGCGCCCGACCAATCCCGGACGCCGACCCCGTCACCACCGCCACCGCCTGATTCAAGTCCATGATCATTCTCCCTGACCCGTCCGGCTTCACTCGTCCGCCAGCCGGGACATCAACTCGCGTTTCCCGGCCAGCCGGGCCTTCGCATCCTGAAACGACCGTCCCCGAGGCACGGGGCGGATCAGCAGGCCGTCCGGGAGGAGCTCGATCTCAACCTCGTCCCTGAATCGACCCACCTCACCGAATCCCCCCTGCACCAGCAGACCATCCGGCAGGAGGAGCACTCCCCCGGCCGCGGTTGTCGCCAGCTTCAGGCGCATGGCCGTCCTCAGCGGCGTCCGCTGACGCCCTGGCGGCGCAGTTCTTCCTTGGCGACCGTCTCGGCGTGCACGATGTCCGGGCCGTCCGCGAGGCGCAGGGTGCGCGCCTGGGCGTACATCATCGCCAGGGGCGTGTCCTGGCTGACGCCCGCCCCGCCGAACACCTGGATGGCGCGGTCGATGACGCGCAGCGCGACGTTCGGCGCGACGACCTTGATCGCCGCGATCGGCCCGCGCGCTTCCTTGTTCCCGACGGTGTCCATCATGTGCGCCGCGTGCAGGGTGAGCAGGCGGGCCTGGTCGATCTCCATGCGGCTTGCGGCGATGGCCTCGCGGACGTGCTGGTGCCCGGTGAGGGGTTTGCCGAAGGCGGTGCGGGACGCGGCGCGCTGCACCATGAGGTCCAGGGCGCGTTCGGCCTGCCCGATCAGGCGCATGCAGTGATGGATGCGGCCCGGCCCGAGGCGGCCCTGCGCGATCTCGAAGCCGCGCCCCTCGCCGAGCAGGAGGTTCGCGGCGGGCACACGCACGTCCCGGAACGTCATCTGCGCGTGGCCGTGCGGCGCGTCGTCGTACCCGAACACGGTCAGCATGCGTTCCTTCGTGACGCCCGGGGCGTCCAGGGGAACGAGGATCATGCTCTGCTGGCGGTGCCGTTCGGCATTCGGGTCGGTCTTGCCCATGAAGATGCTGATCTTGCAGCGGGGGTCCCCGGCGCCGCTCGTCCACCACTTGTCGCCGTTCACGACGTACTCGTCGCCGTCGCGGGTGATGCTGGACTGGATGTTCGTCGCGTCGCTTGAGGCGACGTCGGGTTCGGTCATGGAGAACGCGCTGCGGATCTCGCCGTTCAGCAGCGGGATCAGCCACTGCTCCTGCTGTTCGGGCGTGCCGTAGCGGGCCAGGACCTCCATGTTCCCGGTGTCGGGCGCGGAGCAGTTGAACACCTCGGGCGCCCACCACACGCGGCCCATGACCTCGCACAGGCCCGCGTACTCCAGGTTCGACAGGCCCGGTCCGAACGTCCCGTCCGGGTCGCTGGCGGGCGGCAGGAACAGGTTCCACAGGCCCTCGGCGCGCGCCTTCGGCTTCAGCTCGTCGATGATCGGAAGGTGCTCCCAGCGGTTCCCCGAGTCGATCTGCCGGGCGACCTCGGCCTCGTTGGGGTAGATGTGCGCGTCCATGAACGCGGTGAGGCGCGCGTGCAGGTCACGGGCGCGGGGGGACACGTCAAACATCGTCATAGGGGGACCTCCTCGGGGGTCAGGGGGCGGAAGCTGGCCTCGTCACCGTCGATGCCCAGCAGGAAGTCTCGGTAGCCCCGCCCAGACTCGCCTCGCAGGATCAGGCCCAGCGACATCAGGCCATCCAGCACCGCCTCGGCGCGCTCCAGCAGCTCCGGGTCGGGATCCTCGGCGAGTTGCCGGGCGAGGCGGGCATCCTCGTCGAACAGCGGGCGGTACGGGTCGAAGGCGGGCGAGGCGACGAAGGTGCCCGCCACGGCGAACATCTCCGTGTCGGTGACGGTCAGGGTGCCGAGCACCTCCCCGGTCGTGGGGCGTTCCAGCGTGTAGCGGGTGCCGATCTTCATGGCACGTCCGCGCGGGCGATGGTGCCCAGCGCCGTGGCGACGAGTTTCTCCTGACCGTCCTGCGCGGCGTAGAGGTCGCAGCGGGTCACGGCCTGCCGTTTCCCGGCGCTGAGCACGCTGCCGCGCCCGATGAGGGTGTCGCCCTGCGCGGGCCGCAGGAAGTTGATCTTGAATTCACTGGTCAGGACGCTGGGTCCCAGCGCGGCGGCCCCCATGAACGTGAGGGTGATGTCCGCCAGCGTCGCCTGGAGCCCGCCGTGCGCGAAGCCGTGATGCTGCGTCAGGTCGGGTCGCAGGGCGAGGCGCACCTCGACCGCGTCGGGGGTGAAACGGGTCGCGCGGGCGCCCACGAGGGTACTGAACGGCTGGGCGTCCAGCACGCCCTGCGCCATGGACAGCATGTCGGCGGGGGCGGTCATGGGGTCTCCGGGGGCAGGTCGTACACGGTGACGGGCACGCCGTGCGCAGCCAGTTCCTGCTCGATGATCGGTTCGATGACGGCCCAGTCCCCGCCGGCCACGCCTGCACCGATGCGGGGCATGTGGACGCTGGCCTGGGTGCGCTGCGCCTCGGTGCGGACGCGGCTCAATCCGGCGCGGATGGCCTCGTAGCGCACGGGCGGCACGGCGGTGGGGCGGTTCTTGCGGGCGATGTCGTGCTGCCCGATCAGGTTGGCGACCGTCAGATCGTCCCGGACGGGCACGAACTGCACCTCGCCCAGCGCGTACGGCTGATCGGTCTCACCGGCTGCCCAGGCCTTGAAGGCCCGCTCGGGTTCCGGATGGAGCTTCGACAGGGCCAGCACGAAGCCGCGTCCCCACGCGCCGATGTCGTTGCAGACGTGGACGAGGAGTTTGGGGCCGTCACCCTGCGGGTCGGTGGCGTCACCGGTCCGGTAGGTCAGCGGGGTCATGCGGGTCTCCCGATCCAGACGGTGCCGCGCCGCATCAGGTGCAGGGGGCCGTCCGGGGTCGACACGGTCCGGTGGGGTCGCCGGGCCAGGGACGGCCAGCGGGCCATGTCCCCGGCGTCCAGGGGTTCCTCGTCCGCGCCGGTCGTCCAGGTCAGGCGGGACAGTCGCTCGGCGAGGGGCGCGAACGCGTTCGGCAGGGGCTGCGTGGGGACGGGCGCGAACATCGTCTGGTACGTGGGGGCGCGGTCCTCGCGGGCCAGCACGACCTGGGAGTCCATGAAGTGGGGCCAGCACAGCCACACGGCCAGGAACGGCAGGTCCTCGCGGTCGCGCGTCTGGGCCTGCCAGCGGTCCAGGATGTCCAGCAGGCCTGTGAGCATCTGGCGGCGCAGCCACGCGGGCGGCTCGCGGCGCGGCAGGCGGTTCCACGGGTCGATCCACAGTTTCACGTAGTCCACGCCGCTGACGTTCAGGTGGGCCCAGTCGGGCGTGAGGTTCGCGGCGCGCCAGCGGGCCACCCGCCGCGCCTGGGCGCGCCGCCCGCGCACCTTGTGCCGGTTGCTGAGGCTCACAGGTAGACCCGGTAGACGCTCTCGGCGGTGCAGGCGGGTTTGTCCGAGCCGTCGATCTCGATGGTGTTCGCGACCGTGATCTGCACGAAGCCGCTGCCGGGTTCGGCGGACTGGAGCACGGCGCGGCTGCGGAGCCGCGCCCCGGCGCGGACGGGCGCGATGAAGCGCACGCGGTTCAGGCCGTAGTTGACGACCATCCGCGCGCCTTCGATGTGGGGGCTGCCGCCGAGGGTCATGAATTCCCCGGCCAGCAGCGAGAGGGTCAGGAAGCCGTGCGCGATGGTGCCGCCGAAGGGGCCCTGCGCGGCGCGTTCCGGGTCGACGTGGATGAACTGGTGGTCGCCCGTGGCGTCCGCGAACGCCTGGATGCGGTCCTGGGTGACCTCCACCCAGTCGGACAGCGCGACCTGCTGCCCGACGTGCGCGGCCAGTTCGTCCGGTCGGAGTCCGGCGGGGGCGGTCATACGACGCCGGCGCCGCCGTCCACGGCGATGTTCTGCCCGGTCATGTAGGCGCTGGCGTCGCTGGCGAGCAGCAGCGCGAGTCCCTTGAGGTCCTCGTCGGTGCCGAGGCGGTGCATGGGGGTGGATTCCAGGATGTTCTGCTCGCCGTACGCCAGGGTGCCCTTGGTCATCTTGGTGGGGAAATACCCGGGGCAGATGCTGTTCACGGTGACGCCCTTGTCGGCCATCTCGGCGGCCAGCGCGCGGGTGAAGTTCACGACGGCGCCCTTGCTGGTGTTGTACGCGACGGTGGGGGACATGCGGGGGTCGTTGCCCTGCAGCCCGGCGACGGACGCGACGTTCACGATGCGGCCCTTCCCGGCGGGGATCATGCAGCGTTTCAGGACGCTCTGGGTGATGAGGAACAGGCCGTTCACGTTGACGTTCATGACCTTCATCCACGCGTCGAGGGGGTGGTCGACGGTGGGGGCGCCCCAGGTGGCCCCGGCGTTGTTCACGAGGATGTCGATCGGGCCGACCTCGGCGTGAATTTGTTCGATCAGGGGGTCGATGGTGTCGAAGGCGCCCAGGTCGTTCGGGTAGACGTGCGCGGTGACGCCCAGGGCCGCGAGGTGGGTTTTCGCCTCGTCGAGTTCGTGGGCCTTGCGGGCGGTCAGGACGACGGTCGCGCCGTACTCGCCGAGGGCTTCGGCGATCTGGAGGCCGAGGCCGCGGCTGCCGCCGGTGATGAGGGCGACCTTGCCGGTCAGGTTGAACAGGTCTTTCAGGGCCATGCGGGGTGAACCTCCGGGTGAGGGGACGTGCGGGGGGGTTGAGGCCACCAGCATAGGCAGAAATGTACGTGAACGTCAATTTTGAACGCGAACGGACGCTACGGACAGGAGCGGGGTCAGGGCCGCCAGTCCAGGGTCGCCTCGCGCGCATCCTGCAGGCCCGCCACGTCCAGTTCCGCCCGCAGGCGGTACCGTCCCGCCGGGAGGCCGTCCAGCACCGGCAGGAACGGCTCGGCGCGCCGGACCTCGCCCGGCCACAGGATGACTTCGGGGCTGCCCGCGCACGCCTCGTCATCCCGCCGGACCGTCACGTCCCGCCCCCGCGTATCCAGCACCCGCAACCGGACCACGAAACAGTCCCAGTCCACCCGCACGGGCCAGCGCCCGGTGTTCACCACCCGCACGTCGGCCGCCAGGGCCCCCGCGCCGGGGAGGTGGGGCGGACGAACACACTCAGTCGAGAATCTCGGTCCACCTCTGCCGGCGTGACCGTCACCCCGCTGGGGTGCGCGGGCCTCCCGGGCGGCACGAGCACGCGGTTCAGCAGCGGATCGAACCGCCCGGCGCCGCCGACCTCCCGAAGAGCGGCCGAGTTCTGCGCCAGCGTGAAGCGCGCCATCCCCACCCTGAGCACCCCGGCGCGGGCGGCCGTTCGGGCCTCCTCGCCCAGCTGGTCGGTGGGCGGCCGGGCGCCCCCCGCTGACAGCACCGTCACGCGGGGACGCGCTCCGGCCACGTCCACCACCGTCCCCGCGAAGCCCGGCGGCTGCGCGGCCAGGGCGGTCCACTCGGGCGGCACGGCACTCCACCGCTGGGCCGCGACCGGCCCTCCTGAGAGCAGCAGGGCCAGCAGCAGTGGCGCGCAGCGGTTCACGTCTCCAGCGTACCCCCCGGACCCGGCTGCGGGCCGGGTGGGTTCAGTTGCTCTGGCCGGTGCGCAGGTGCCGGGCGGTGTTCATGGCGTCGCGCGCGCCGTCGAGGTACGGTTGCGCGTCCTGAACGATCCCCAGGTCACTGAGAAACAGGGCGGCCTGCATCATGCCGACCTCGGTGGCCTGGTCGGCGCTGTGCCCCTGGGCGTACATCAGGGTGGACCACATCGCGGCGACCTGCCGCACCATCGCGTACACCACACTGTCCATGTTGTCCCCTTCCCTGCCGCCTGCTGACCTGTCGGTCTCCGTTCAGCCTATCCGCGTTCCGGCGCGGCAATTGCGCCGGTGGACCTGTGGGGGCGCGGCCGGACGTGCATACTGTGAGGTCTGGGGCAGGTTCATTCCACTCGACTCCAGCGAGGAGCGATACATGTCCGCATCAACTGACCTGAGTTTCACCTGGGTGCCCGGCACCATGGACCGCGTTCGATTCACGCAGGGCGGACACGTCCACACCGTGTACCTGCGGGACGTGATCCGCCAGACCGTTCACAGTGACAGCGCCCTGTACCTCAAGGGCCGCGTGATCCTGCCGGTGACGGCCACGCATCTGGCCGACCTGATGGGCCGCCTGTCCCTGAACCGCGTGCGCAGCTCGCCACCGGCCTGAACGGGATCGTGGTGCCCTCATCCCCGTCGCCCCACCCGGGGCGGCCTGACCGAACGCACGTGGATCCGTCCCGTGCGTGCTTCTGTGCCGCTCCGCTGCGCGCCCATCCACACCGGCCGCCCCGCCGGCCAGCCGGAGGCGCGGCGTGACGTGCCGCGCCGAGGTCCTGGCGGCGGCCCGGTCCCTGAGCGGTGGGACGGCCGATGGCACGTTCTCCATTCAGGACGTCGTGCAGACCATGCGCACGCTGGGCACCCGGCACACGGACGCCGAGGTGCGGCTGCACGTGAGCACGGTGATGTGCCGCAACGCCACCGGAAAGCACCGGCTGAACGCGTCGTTCCACGACCTGGAACGCGTGTCGAGGGGCCGGTACCGCCTCATCCCGCCTGCCTGAGCCGGCGGGGGGCGCGGGTCACTGCACGGGCCGGGCGGGCTGGGTGACGGTCAGGCGCGCGCGGCTGCCTTCGGCGCGCAGGTCGTCACTGTGGGCGTGGACAAGCAGTTCCTGCCGGTTTCCATCGAGCGTGACGGTGTAGGTGACGTCGTGCCCCTTGAACTCCCGGGCCTGGATGGTCACCTCGGGCGCGGCCGCGTCGTCGGTGAAGCGCAGGTGTTCGGGGCGGACGCTGACCAGCACCGGCCCGCTGCGGGCCTCCTGCAGGGGAATGATGCCCAGCGCCGTGCGGGCCATGAGGCGGTCGGCGGTGCCGGACAGCAGGTTGCTGCGGCCCAGGAAGTTCGCGACGAAGGCGGTGCGGGGCCTCGTGTACACGTCGTGCGGCGTGCCGATCTGTTCGGCCTGCCCGGCGCGCATGAGGACGATCCGGTCGCTGAATGCCAGGGCCTCCTCCTGGTCGTGCGTGACGAGGATGGCGGTGGTCCCCGCGGCGCGCAGGATGCTGCGGATCTCCTGGCGGGTGGCGTGCCGAAGTTGCGCGTCGAGGTTGCTGAACGGTTCGTCCAGCAGCAGCAGGGTGGGGCGGGGCGCCAGCGCGCGGGCCAGCGCGACGCGCTGCTGCTGCCCGCCGCTGAGTTCATGCGGGCGGCGGCTCTCGAAGACGGTCAGGCCCACCAGGGCCAGGGTCTCGCGGGCGCGCGGCAGGCGCTGGGCGCGCGGCAGGTGCGAGAGGCCGAACAGGACGTTCCCCAGGACGCTCAGGTGCGGGAACAGCGCGTAATCCTGGAACACCAGGCCGACGCCGCGCCGTTCGGGCGGCGCGAAGGGGGTGGTCACGTTGCGTCCGCCGATGTGGACGTGCCCGCTGTCGGGCTGTTCCAGGCCCGCGATGAGGCGCAGCGTGGTGGTCTTCCCACATCCGGACGGGCCCAGCAGCGTCAGGAGTTCCCCGGCGGGCACGCTGAGGTTCAGGTCGTTCACGACCGGGGGGTGGCCGGGCGCGTAGCGTTTGCTGAGGTGGTCGAGCTGGAGGATGGGGGTCATGCCGGTTCCTTGGGGGGGCGGGGGGGTCTGGGGGCGGGGCGGCGCTCGCGGCGCAGGATCAGCAGCGTCAACACCGCGCCGCTGAGGGCCAGCGCCAGGGCGTAGGGGGCGGCGGCGGCGTACTGGGCTTCCTCGGTGTACGCCCAGACGTTGCGGGCCAGCGTCTCGAAACCGATGGGGGCCAGCAGCAGCGTCAGCGGAAGTTCCTTGAGGACACTCAGGAACACGAACGCGGCGCTGACGAGCAGCCCGGGGCGGATCAGCGGGAGCGTGACGCGGGCCAGCGCGCCCCGGCTGGTCTGCCCGAGCAGCCGCGCGGCTTCCTCCAGGCGGGGCGTGGCGGTGTTCAGGCTGGTGCGGATCGGGCCGACGGCCTCGGCGACGAAATGCAGGGTGTACGCGAGGATCAGCAGGGGGAAGGTCTGGTAGAGCGGCGGGGCGACTTTCAGGCTGAAGAACACCAGCGCCAGCGCGAACGCCAGCGGGGGCGTGGCGTACCCGAGGTACGCGGCGCGTTCCGTGAAGCGCGCCAGTCGCCCCTGCGCGCGGCTGCCAATGTACGCCAGCGGGAACGCCAGCGCGGTGGTGGTCACGGCCGCGATGGCGGCGGCGCCCAGCGCGCTCTTCAGGGCGTCTCCCAGGCTGGCCCACGCGAAGGGGTTGGTTTCCAGGCGCAGCCAGTACGCGATGGTGCCCAGCGGGACGATCAGCGCCGCGCCGGTCAGGGCCGCCACGAACGTCCAGGCCAGCGGCCGGGTGCGGCCCAGTCGGGTGGTGCGGATCTCGCGCGCCCCGCCGGGACTGACCCGCGCGAGGTGCAGGCCACGCATCAGCCGCGCCTCGAGCAGCAGGGCCGCGCCGGTCACGAGCAGCAGGCCCAGCGCCAGCCAAGCGGAGTACACCCGGTCGTACGCGGCGGTGTACTGCTGGTAGATCGCGGCGCTGAAGGTGGGAAAGCGCATCAGGCTGACCACGCTGAAGTCCCCCAGGACGTGCAGGGCGATCAGCAGCGCGCCGGACAGCCAGGCGGGCCGCAGGTACGGCAGGGTCACCTCGCGGAACGTCTGCCACGGCGTGCGGCCCAGCAGCCTCGCGGCGTCCTCCAGGGCGGGGTCCTGGGTGCGCAGCGCGGCGTGCAGGTTCAGGAACAGGTACGGGAACGTGAACAGCGTCAGGATGCCCAGCGCGCCCCAGAACCCGCTGGGGCCGGGCCAGTTGATGCCGGTCAGCGCCTCGATGGTGCCGCCGGGTCCGCTGGCGGCGATCATAGCGTACGCGCCCACGTAACCGGGAATCGCCAGGGGCAGCACGCCCGCGAGCATGAGTGCGCGGCGGGGGCGCAGGTCGGTGCGCGCCGCGAGGTACGCCAGCGGCAGCGCGACCAGCGTGGTCGTGATCAGGGTGCCGCCCGTCAGCAGGAGGGTGTTGCCGAGCAGTTCCAGGTTGCGCGTGCGGAAGACGATCTCGCGCAGTTCGGTCCCCTCGGCGCCCAGCGCGCGCAGCAGCAGGTACACCAGGGGCAGCAGGACACCGGCCACCGTCAACAGGGCGGGCAGCAGCAGGGGCAGGGGGGGGCGTCGTCGGATCATGGGTGGGGTGTGCCCATGCGGGCAGCCCCGTCACGATAGCAGAGCGGATTACTCGGGTTTCAGGTCGGGTGTCCCCCGGTCGCGCCACCCCCAGCCACAGCCGAAGGCCGCCGCCCCTGCCAAGCGGGACGGCGGCCTTCTGGGGAGGGGCCTTACAGCAGGCCCGCGTCCCGCAGGAGCTTCTGCGCTTTCTCGATGTTCTTCGGCATGACGGTGGGATCCACCTTGGGGCTGCGCTTGATCACGTCCGCGTAGGGCAGCATGGTCGTGGGCTGCAGGATGTTGCCGATCACGGGGTACTCGAAGTTCACGCTCAGGAAGAACGTCTGCGCGTCCTTGGCGACCAGGGCGCTCAGGAAGCGCGCGGCGCTGGCCTGGTTCTTGCTGGTCTTCAGGATCCCGGCGCCCGTGGCGTTGCCCAGGTTGCCGATGTCGCCATTCTTGAAGAAGTACGTGTCGATCGGGTAGCTCAGGCGGTTGACGCGCTGAATGTAGTAGTGGTTGGTCAGCGCGACGTCGATCTCACCGGCGCGCATGGCTTCGAGCATGCCGACGTTGCTGGTCTTGTAGTCCTTGGGCTGCAGGGCCTTCATGCCCTCGATCCAGGCGCGGGTCTTCTGCTCGCCCTGCTGCGCGATCATGACGCCCAGGAAGTCCTGGAAGCTGGGGTAGCTGACCGTCCAGCCGATGCGGCCCTTGAGGCTGGTCATCTTGGGGAGGTCCATGATCGAGTCGGGCAGCTGGTCCGGCTTGATCTTGCCCGTGTTGTACGCCAGGGTGCGGAAGCGGACAGTGGTGGGCAGCCAGGTGCGGCTGTCGGGCAGGTAGTCGTCACTGACGTTACGGGTCAGGGCCGCGCCCAGCTTGGTGAACTTGCCTTCCTCGGCCAGTTCGCCGAGCGCACCGACCGAGTTGCCCCAGTAGACGTCGGCGGGGCTGCGGCTGCCTTCCTCGCGGATGGCGGCGACGAGCTGCGCGTCGGTGCCGTAGCGGACGTTGACCTTGATGCCGGTCTGGCGTTCGAACTGCTGCACGACCGGGTCGACGAAGGTCTTGGCGCGGCCCGAGTAGACGGTCAGGGTCTTGGTCTGCGCGAGGCTGGTGCCGGCAAGCAGCAGAGCGGTGACGGCGAGAACGGTGCGTTTCATCCCCGTAATCCTAAGTACACCACTCGGATTACTATAGGTATGAATGTCCCGACGCGGAGGCCAATGGAAGCCGGGGCACACCTGCTCAGTGGCGCGCCCCGGCTCTCCCGATCTTCAGATATTCCGCACGGCGCCGCGCGCGGCGCTGGTGGTCATGCTGGCATAGGCGCGCAGCGCGCCGGTGATCTTGCGGGGACGGGCCTCGGCGGGGTGCCAGCCGGCCTCCTGCTGGTGGGCGCGCCGGGCGGCGAGTTCGGCGTCGTCCACGGCGAGGTGGATGCGCCGCGCGGGAATGTCGATCTCGATGACGTCGCCGGTCTGCACGAGGCCGATGGTGCCGCCCTCGGCCGCCTCGGGAGACACGTGCCCGATGGACAGGCCTGAGGATCCGCCGCTGAAGCGTCCGTCGGTGACCAGCGCGCAGTCCTTGCCCAGCCCCTTGGATTTCAGGTAGCTGGTGGGGTACAGCATCTCCTGCATGCCGGGGCCGCCCTTGGGGCCCTCGTAGCGGATCAGCACGACCTCGCCAGCAGTCACCGTGCCGTCGAGGATGGCGTCCACGGCGGCGTCCTGCGATTCGAACACGCGCGCAGTCCCGGTGAATTTCAGGATGCTCTCGTCCACCCCGGCGGTCTTGACGATGCAGCCGTCCTCGGCGAGGTTGCCGTACAGCACCGCCAGCCCGCCGTCCTGCGAGAAGGCGTGCTCGGCGCTGCGGATGACGCCCTTTTCGCGGTCGAGGTCCAGCGCGGTGTAGCGCCGCGCCTGCGAGAACGCCAGCTGGGTGGGCACCCCGCCGGGCGCGGCGCGGTAGAAGGTGTGGGTCGCCTCGTCATCGGTGCGTTTGACGTCCCAGCGGTTCAGGGCGCCTTGCAGGCTGGGGGCGTGGACGCTGTGCACGTCGCGGTTCAGCAGCCCGGCGTCGTCCAGCTGGCCCAGGATGCCCATGATGCCCCCGGCGCGGTGGACGTCTTCCATGTGCACGTCGTTTTTGGCAGGTGCGACCTTACACAGCACCGGCACGCGGCGCGACAGGCGGTCGATGTCCTGCATGGTGAAGTCCACCCCGGCCTCGTGCGCGGCCGCCAGCAGGTGCAGCACGGTGTTGGTGCTGCCGCCCATGGCGATATCCAGCGTCATGGCGTTCTCGAACGCCTGGAAGGTGGCGATGTTGCGGGGCAGCGCGGACTCGTCGTCGCCCTCGTAGTAGCGCTTGGCGAGGTCCACGATGACGTGCCCGGCGCGTTTGAACAGCGCCTGCCGGTCGGCGTGCGTGGCGAGCACCGAGCCGTTCCCCGGCAGTGAGAGGCCCAGCGCCTCGGTCAGGCAGTTCATGGAGTTCGCGGTGAACATCCCCGAGCAGGACCCGCAGGTGGGGCAGGCGCTGCGCTCGACGTTCAGGACCTCCTCGTCCGTGACGCTGTCGTCGGCGGCCATGACCATGGCGTCCACGAGGTCCAGCGAGTGCAGGGTGTCTTTCAGCAGGATCTTCCCGGCCTCCATCGGCCCGCCGGACACGAACACCACGGGGATGTTCAGGCGCAGCGCGGCCATGAGCATGCCGGGGGTGATCTTGTCGCAGTTGCTGATGCACACCATCGCGTCGGCGCAGTGGGCGTTGACCATGTACTCGACGCTGTCGGCGATCAGTTCGCGGCTGGGCAGGGAGTACAGCATGCCGTCGTGCCCCATGGCGATCCCGTCGTCCACGGCGATCGTGTTGAATTCCTTGGCGACGCCGCCCGCCGCCTCGATCTCCCGCGCGACCAGCTGGCCGAGGTCCTTGAGGTGCACGTGGCCGGGCACGAACTGCGTGAACGAGTTGACGACCGCGATGATGGGCTTCTGGAAGTCGCCCTCCTGCATGCCGGTGGCCCGCCACAGCGCGCGGGCCCCGGCCATGTTGCGGCCTTCGGTGGTGGTGCGGGAACGGTAGGTGGGCATGGGCCGATGATGCGCCCAAACGCGCGGCCTGTGGCGCAGGCATCCAAACAGGGCCGCCTTCCCCACGCTGCGGTCCTCAGCGCCGGAGGGTCAGCGCCGCAGGGTCAGCGCGGCCGCGCCGCCCAGCGCCGCCATTAGCAGCAGGGAGGGCCGGTACAGGCCGGTCCAGGTGAAGAGCCCTCCCATGACCAGCGGCGTGAGGGCCTGCGCGAGGTTCACGGGCCGCGCGAGGTGCCCGTTCGCTGCGCCGAACTGGTGGGGGTACGTGACCGCGAGCTGTTGGGCCCGGGCGAGCGTCAGGGCGCCACTGGCCAGGCCGAAGATCAGGATGCCGGCCGGGACCGCAGGCCCGGGGGCGAGGGTCAGCAGGAGCGCACCTGCGCCGAGCGAGGCGCACAGCGTGGCCGTCAGGGTGGCCGGGGGCAGGAGGCGCAACAGCGGAACGAACAGGATCCGGCCGGGCAGCGCGGCCAGTCCTGCCAGGCCGGTGAGCACGGCGGCGTGCGCGGGGCTGTACCCGGCGTCGAGGAGCAGCGGCGCGAGCTGCAGGCCCACGCCGACCGTGACGATGCGCGCCAGCGTGAAGCCCAGCGTCAGGATTCGCAGGGGCCGGTCCGGGCGGAATGGTCGGGGCGGGTCGGGAGTGGTGCCCGCCGTCAGGGCGGGCGGTGATGCAGGCCCGGCGGGGAGGTACCAGCGGGCCAGCAGGGCGGTGACGAGGAGCAGCGCGGCGAGGCTCAGCAGCGCGGCGTTCAGGCTGCGCTGGGTGAGGGCGGTGACGAGCGGCACGAAGATGGTGCTGGCCAGGCCCGCGACCAGCGTGACCTGCAGGGTGGCGCGGGTACGGGCCGCGCCGCGCCGCTGCTGGCCGAGCACGGTGAAGGCCGCCTCGTAGAACGTGAGGGTCATGCCCACCCCGACGAGCAGCCACCCCAGCAGGTACGGCGCGAAGCCGGGGGCGGTCATCAGGGCGAAACCGGCGGCGCCTGCCACCGCTCCCGCCGGGAGCAGGGTGCGGCCCCCCCGCATGTCGAGCGCGCGTCCCGCACTGGGAGCCAGGAACGCCGTGACGAGCAGCGCGCCGGTGAAGGGGAGGCTGGTGTGGGTGCGGGTCCAGCCGCGCTCCGCTTCGGCGGCGATGGCCAGGACCGGCTGGGCGTAGTACAGCGCGCCGTACCCGGCGGTGGTGACCAGCGCCAGCAGCGGCACCAGCGGCCCATGACCCGACTGGGCCGGGTGGGACTGGCGGGGTCGGGTCAGTGTGGGGGCGCGGACGGGCACGGGTTCAGCTCAGGGTGATGGGGGTGCAGCAGCCACTGTCGGGCGCGCAGGTGTCGTCGGTGGCGCTCTCGCCGCAGGCGCTGCCGGCCTTGCACTGCACGCCGGGCTCGCGGAGGTGGACGGTCACGCGGTCACCGTGATGGCTGACGTGGGTCACGTGGTACTGCAGCGCGGGCGTGCGGGCGGTGCCGTACTCGAAGCGGACCTCGGCGTCGCCGCGCACGGGAACGTGCCGCGCCACGCGGGTGTAGATGTCGAGGAACTTGCTGGTGGTCATGTGTCCGGCCAGGGCTTCCTGGGCGGTGCCGTCCATCAGCTGGATGACCGTTTCGCGCCACGCACTGGCCTTGCCGCCGCAGTCCATGGCCTCGATGGTGACGGCCTTGACCTCGGTGACGTGGTAGCCGGGCTGCACGAGCAGGTTGCCGTTCAGGTGGAACTCCAGCGGGAGGCTGGGGGCGGCGTGCAGGGCGTCGAGCAGGCCGAGGGTAAGGGTGGTGTCGAGGCCGGGGATGGTCTGGGTCATGGGAGGCTCTCCTGTGGTGGGGGTCAGCAGCAGGGCTGTGGGGTGGGGGTGGGCTGGAGGCGGGGCAGTTCGAGGCGCAGGCCCCTGGGGCGCGGGGCGCAGCACAGCTGGCGTTCGGTCTCGGCGGCGTGCAGGAGTTCGCGGTGGTGCAGGGTGGCGATGTGCAGCAGTTCGTAGTGGTTCATGGGGTCTCCTGGGTGTGCAGGGGCAGGTGCATGAGGGTGGCGGTGGCGGGGCAGGCGTCCTGGAATTCACGGGAGGCGAGCAGGGTCTGTGGGGCTCCCTGGCGTGGGATGGGCTGGAAACCGAACCGTGGGAAGTATTCGGGGGCCGTGGTGGTCAGCAGGGAGACGCTGTGCAGGCCGAGCGTCCTGGCGTGGTGCAGCTGGGCTTCCACGAGCTTGGTGGCCAGGCCGCGGCCCTGCGCGGTGGGGTGAACGGCGACGGAGCGGAGCAGTCCGTGCGGGCCGTGGACTTCCAGCGCGGCGAGCGCGATGGGACCTTCCTGGTCTTCGGTCAGGAGGGTGTGCGGTAGGTGATCGGCGAGGCCCTGGGTGGGGAGGTTCAGGGTGAGCAGCAGGCGGTGCAGGGCGGGAAGGTCGCCCTGGGTGGCGGGGCGGGTCAGCATGCGCAGCCTGCTTCGGTGGGGTCGCCGTGCAGTTCGGCTTCCAGGGCGGCACTGAGGGTGCCGAGAAGGCGCAGGGCCTGGTCGCGGTCGCCGGTGGGGAGGCGCGCGAGGACGCGGGCGGACTGGGCGTTGAGGTTGGTGTCGAGGGTGCGCGCGGCGTCCTGTCCTGCTTCGGTGAGTTGCAGCAGGAGGGCGCGGCGGTCGCTGGGGTGGGGCGCCTTGATGAGGTGGCCGTCCTGGGCGAGGTCGTCGGTGCTGCGGCTGAGCCAGGCCTTGTCGAGGTTGAGGCTGCGCGTCAGGGCGGTGAGGGTCTGGGGACCCTCGCGGTGCAGGGTGGAGAGGATCAGGCACTGGGTGCTGGACTGCACGTCGCAGCAGGCGAAGTTGCGTTGCTGCAGTTCGGTGAAGAGGCGCGTGACGGTGCGGAGCAGCGCGCCGGCTTCCCTGTCAGCCGCCACTTCGTTGTGTTGGTCAACGGTCATGGGGCCACCATACGAAGACCGCCTATTATTGTCAAGAGCAACTATTGTGAAGCTCAACCAATCGGGAAATCATGCCCCGCTCCCCCTCCCCTGTCAGGGGACAATGGGCGATCCCCCCGGGGGGGATTGGGCGACCTTCACCTTCGACCTGACGTCCAGCAACCGGGAAAACCCGTGCATGTGGAAACATGCGACGTGAACGCGCCCGACTGAGGCCGCGCCGCGTTCTTGACCTCCCCCCCCAGGGGTTCTACGATGCACCCATGACCACCGAACTGACGATCACCGGCATGACCTGCGGCCACTGCGAAAAAGCCGTCCGCGAAGCCCTTCAGGGCGTTCCCGGCGTGGACACCGTGCAGGTGGACCGCGCCTCCGGCCAGGCCAGCGTGACCGGCACCGCCGACACCCAGGCCCTGATCCACGCCGTGACCGAGGAAGGGTACGGCGCTCAGGTCAACGCCTGACATGGCCCAGACCGCCTGCCACACCGAACCCCAGCACCTGTGCATGCCCGAGGAGGCCCGCAAACGCGCCGCCCGGCGCCTGAGCATCGCCCGAGGTCACCTCGACAGCATCGTGCGCATGCTCGACGACCCCGACGCGTACTGCGTGGACGTCCTGCGTCAGATCAAGGCCGTTCAGGGCGCGCTCAGCGGCGCCGGGGAAGTGGTCCTGCGCGGTCACCTGCAAGCCCACGTCGCCACCGCCGCCCAGCGCGGTGACAGCGACGAGATCATCGAAGAACTCATGGAAGCGCTGAAGTACACCTGAAACGAACTCAGGTCGACTGCTCTGCAAACCGGTTCACGCCAATAGCGGTGAGGAGTCACGTGGATGCCGGGTGTGGACTGGGCACCCCAGGACCGTTCCGGGTGGTCAGCCACGCAGGCGGGATTCGCGTGACGACCTGAGGAGCAGACCCGGCCATGACGGCCTCATGCGCGCCGGCCTATAGTGACGGCATGACCGAAGAAACGCTCCTGACCGCCGTGCACGCCTGGCAGCGTGGAGCCCTGACCCGCGAGGAGCTGATCAGTCAGTTCGTCACGCTCAGCCGCGAGGACGCGCCCGTTATCGGCCAGCTGATCGGCCAGCTCGCGCTGGACGCCTTACCGCATGGGCAGGGCAGCAGCCGGACCGGCACGGCCGCCAGCACCGACGTCTGGCGGGACGAACTGATGAGCAGCCGCGCCCGCACCTGGGGCAGCGCCGGCCTGCTGGTCGGCCCCAGCGTGCTGATCCTCACCGACGGCCGGCAGGGCGTGGTGCTCAGCGAACGCGACACCCGCACCCTGTCCAGCAGCGTCAGCGGGTCGGTGATGCTGCTGTGCCAGACCATCGTGCTGGCCGAACACGCCCTGAACGAACGCGACATGCAGGACCTCCGTGAGCAACGCCTGCAGAGCGCGTCCACCTCCATGAGCGAGATCGACCCAATCCGCTGAGAGGGGTGCGATGACTGCCGGAGCCGGCGAGGCCACCCCACCCGGGTCAGCCGCGCCGGTCCTGCGCGGTCTCACCGCAGAATTCAAAGGTATTGATGGGCTTCTTCACCACCTCTGAATCGAGCAGACTCGAAGAGCTGCGCCGCAGAGCGAGCACCTGAGGGGGCAAGTGGAGTCGAGGGGCGTGCCCCTGGCGCCGGGGTGGAACTGGACACCGCTGTCAGCCCAGGGCGTTCAGGATGCCGCCCAGGTCCCGGTGCAGCTCGCCGGTCCGCTCGAAGTGCTTCAGCGGGCTGGGGAACGTCGCCTGGAGCCATGCGGGGCCGCGCGCGGCGAGCGGGTCGCGCAGGTGGGGGACGCCCAGGTCGGTGAACAGGCCGGCCAGTGCGTCGGCGTAGCCTTCGGGCGTGCGGGGTGCAGCGCTGGTGAACACCTTCTTCGGGGGGTTCCCGGCGCGGATCATGCGGCGGTACACGTCCAGCGCGTGCCGCGCGAGCCGCACCTGTTCGGGCGTGAGTTTGCCGGGCGGCTGGTGCACGGCGCGGCTGACGGCGCGGCGGTGCGCTGAGGGCACGAGGCTGGACAGCCCGCGGCCCCAGCCGTCCTGGTACTCGGTGCGTTCGGCGGCCAGCGGGTCGCCGGGCACCGGAGCGTCGGCCTTCTGAGGCTGCGGTGCGTTCTGGGTCTGCGCCTTCTGTTTCTTGGGGGTCTGTGTCTGTGGGGCCTGCGCGGCGGGTGTTGCCGGGGGCGTGGCGAGCGTCTGCGCGCCCTTCTTGCGGCCGTGGCCGGCCTGCGGGGTGCCGTTCGCCGCTGGGCTGTCCTTGCGGGTGCCGTTCAGCGCGCGGCCGATCAGTTCGCTCTCAGGGATGGGCTTGCCGTCGCGGTAACGCTGCCACAACCCGTCCAGAACGACCAGGCTGGTCGCCTGCCGCCGCTGGTGCAGCAGTTCACGGGCGCGCTCGACGCGTTTCTCGCGGCCCAGCAGCAGCGCCACGTAGGTGAGGAACTGCCTCGGGGTGCGGGGCTGACCGGGTTCGGCCTGTTCCGGCAGGGCCAGCAGGGTCTGCCGCAGCGCGGCGTAGTCGTCGGCACGCAGCGCGCCGGTGTTGATCCCGGCCTCCATGCGGCGCCACTGGGCGGCGCCGAACACGGCCTTCAGGCCCCACAGCCACTCGCGGGCGCCCTGGACGTGCGTGTCGTCGCGGATGTCGAGCAGTTCCAGGCCGCTCTCGGGTTCGATCACGCGCTGCGTGCGGGGGGCACGCGTAGCGGGCCGCAGGCGTTCGGGCGGGCCGAGGTCGCGCAACTGCTCCAGCACCGCCTCGTCCCGCGCGAGGCCCTGCAGCAGCGTCAGGTCCTCCAGGCGGAAGGGTCGGCGCCCGCGAATGGTTTCCAGCAGGAAATCACGGGTGTCCTCCGGCAGGTCGAGGGTGTCCTGCACGGTCATCCAGTGCCCCACGAGGTTCGTGAGGCGGCTGGCGCGCAGGTACTCCTCCCACTCGGTGTGGTCCATGCGGTTCCCGGCGCCCGCGCGGGCCTTGCGGGTCTTCTTCGGGCGGGCGAGGTCCGGGGTGGCCTGCGCCTGGAACGCGGCGGGGGCAGGCGCGAAGGCGCTGGGGGCGGGGGTCTCCTCGCGCGCGCGGGTCAGGACCCGTAACTCGGACAGCACCGCCAGCGGCAGGGGCTTCCCTTCATCCTGGAGGCGCTGGAGTTTTTCGCGCAGTTCGGCGCTCAGGCCGCCGCCGCCCGCCATGGCGGTCAGGACCCAGTCGAGGCCCTGGGCGCGCAGGTACTCACGCCAGTTTCCGGCCGCCGCGAGGCGTTCGGCCTGCGTCTGCACCTGCGTGCGCCGTACGTGCGCGCCCACCTGATCGGTGAGGTGCGCGCCCACCTGCCGCCCGCGTTCCTCGCCCAGCACGCGGGCGAACACGCAGGAACTCCCGATCGGCCCGATGACCTCGCCGCCCAGGGTGGTCACGCGGAACTCGTAGCGCAGGTGGTGACCACTGCCGGGCGGGCACAGCAGGCACTTCAGGTGCGCCTGCCGCGTCTCGTGGTCCACGACGTGCAGCCCCGTGAACAGATCGAAGGGCAGCGCGTCGTCGCGCCCCGGTACGGCCAGGGTGGGGTGCGTGAGGCCCTGGGCGGTCAGCTGCTGGTGGACGTGCTCCAGGGTGGCACGCGCGGCGGGAACGTGGGCAAGCAGGTACATGGTGACTTCCGTTTCGGGTGAGTGGGAACGCGACGCTGCGCGGCCGCGCGGGTACAGGACATGCAACACGTCCGGGGTGGAAGCGCGGGTCTCCCCGGCGGTCCTGAGCCCGCCGCACGATGATCTCCGTTACGGAGCACCGCGTGGCAGGCCGCCGCGTGACGCGGCCCGGAACGTGACCGCGCCGGTCGATCGGGCGCGGGTGAACGCCACAGCATACGACATGCCCCCCCGGCGCCCGTCACGTGCGCTCAGCCCAGGACCAGCCGCCCCAGCTTGCGGTACTCGAGATGCAGCGCCTCCTCCACGAGCGTCTGCGTGAGCGGTTGCCCGCGCGACACGCTGATGAAGACCGCGTTCAGCGCCACCGAGCGGATGTTGCCGCCCGCCACGTCCGCCTGCGCCAGCCGCGCGAAGTCCACGTCGGTGGTGTCCAGCGCGGGTGGGAACGCGCCGCGCCACAGCCGCTCACGCTCGGGGGCCTGTGGCGCGCGGAAGTTGATCACGAACTGCAGGCGGCGCATGAACGCCACGTCCATGCTGCTTTCCAGGTTGGTGGTCAGCAGCGCCAACCCGTTGAACGTCTCCAGGCGTTGCAGGAGGTAGTTCACCTGGGTGTTCGCGTAACGGTCGTTGCTGTCGCGGACCTCGCCGCGCTTGCCGAACACGCTGTCGGCCTCGTCGAACAGCAGCACGCACCCGCCCTGGTCAGCCGCGTCGAAGATCTTCTTCAGGTTCTTCTCGGTCTCGCCGATGTACTTGCTGACGGTGCTGCTCAGGTCCACGCGGTACAGGTCGAGGTTCAGGTCGCGGGCCAGGACCTCGGCGCTGAGGGTCTTGCCGGTGCCGCTGGGGCCACTGAACAGCGCCGTGATCGAGCGGCCCCGGCCCGGCCGGGCAAGACCCAGATCCTCGAACACCACCGAGCGGTGCCGGACGTGCGCGGCAATCTGCTCCAGCGCCAGCCGCTCGGCGTCCGGGAGGACCAGGTCAGCCCAGGTCGCGCGGGTGTCGATGCGCTGCGCGAGGCTGCCCATCAGGCGGCGGTTCGCGCCGCGCGCCGCGTCCCAGGCGCGGTCCAGGCGGGCCGCGTGGCTGGCGTTGCCGGGCAGCCCGGCGCGGGCGTCGCGGGCCAGCACGTCGATACGGTCCAGGTTCAGGTGGAACTGGTCACCCAGCTGCCGCAGCAGCGGCTGATCCACGCCGACGCCCAGCGCGTGCGCCCAGCGTTCGCGCTGCTCGGCGGGCGTGGGCGCGCCCACCTCAGCGCTCAGCACGGCGCGGGGGGAATCCAGCGGCAGCGGGTCGGCGGCAAGGATCACCACCGCTCCAGCGGCGACGTCCAGCACGCGGTCCACCAGACCTTCCGGCGGCTGCGCGTCGGGCAAGGGCGTGGCGGCGTCCACCGCGAGGCGCGTGCCGCGCAGGCGCGTGTCCCGGCGCAGGGCGCGCAGCACGCCCTCCTGCTCCTCGGCAGGGCGGGACGCCAGAACAGGCAGGTCCAGCAGGTGCGCGCCGTCCCCCAGCAGCTGCGCCGCGACCGCCTGCATCCCGGCCGCGTTCGTGCCGAACAGCAGCGCCGCCCGCTCCCCTTTCTTCAGGTGCCGCGCCAGAGTCTCGCGCTGCGCCTCCTGCGAGTCACTCAGCAGCCCCCCGGACGGCAGTTCACGCAGGACCCCGCGCAGGTCCAGCGGGACGCCCGCCACGCCCCGCAGATCCGCGAGAACCGCCCCGCTCAGCCTCAACGGCGTCAGGGCCTCCAGAACGCTGGCGTTCACGCTCACGCCGAACTCGATCAGGCCGCAGGCCAGCAGCGGTCGCTCGGCGCTGAACGCCTCGCCCTGCGCCCAGTCGTCCCCCAGCAGCCAGCGCCGCGCCAGAGACGGCGTCAGGAACGCCGCGTACAGGCTGTCCATCTGCAGCGCCGCCGCGCACGCCGCCAGCATCCGCTCGGGGAACAGCTCGGTCGAGAGGGCCAGGGCCAGCACCCCCACCTCGAACTCCGTCAGGTCCAGCCGCGCCTGCACGTCCGCCAGCCGCGTGCCTGTCAGGTCCGGCAGGGCCACCACGTACCTCACGTCCGGTTCAGCCTGCTCGTTCAGCGCGACGTCCAGCACCTGCGCGCTCAGAGCGTCACACAGGGCGTGCAGCGCGGCCGGATCCGTCCGGCTCACCACGTCCGGCACGCGCTCAGTCCTCCAGCCCGATGGCGTAGTTCACGACCGAGTACCCCTCACCGTCGTCCACTGTCCGGAACGCCGCCACGTACCACCGCTGCACCCCACCCACCCGCACCTGGCCCCGACCGACCACGCAGGTCGCCTCGGTCCGCAGGGACCGGTAACACCCGGACAGCTTCTGCGCACTGACCGGGGCGCCCAGCACCAGCCGCGTGAAATTGCCCAGCAGGTTCAGCGTCGCGGCGGGCATCGGTGACCGGACCTTCGTATCCAACGCCAGATTGACGAACAGCACCGTGTTCTTCTCGAACTGGACGGTGAGCTGCGGGTAGAACGCGCCCTTGGCGCTCTGCTGGAGCACCGTCGTGGCGTTCTGATTCCGGGCGACGGCGTACCAGTCAATCGATCCGGTGGTGGTGGTGCCCAGGCTGGTGGAGCCGACGCACTGGTACACCCGACAGAAGGAAGCCTGCTCCACGGACACCGGCATCGGCACGGGGCCTTCAACGGTGGTCACCGGCTTCATCAGGGGCCCTCCCAGCAGCCCGGTGACAGCCTGGGCTTGAGGCGAGCAGGCGATGAGCAGGGCCAGGCCCAAGCCTGCGATGGTCAGCAATCGCTTCATTTTTTCCTCACTGCGGCGATCCAGAGCATGTCGTGCTCCAGAAGGCTGGACCAGCTCCAGACGGTGTTGTTTCCGCTGATCTTGCCATCGTGCTGGTATTTTCCAGCCTTTTTGCTGGCGGGCAGGTCCACGTTCTTCAGCAGCTGTGACTTCCCATACGGGTCATCGACGACCAGGCCGTCCTCATTCATGCCCTGAAGGCGCACGATATGCCCGTTGATGCTCATCATGATCGCCTCGCCTGCTGCCAGATGGGGCTGGACGGTGCTCTCCCAGAAACTGCGGGTCCGTTGCGGAACGATCATGTCCTTGGTGGCTCCCATGAGTTCCAGTACTTTCCCCCAGCCGGCCTGGGTGGTCCGGTGGAACCGTTCGTACGATCCTTTGCGGGCCATCTTCTCTGACAGGCCGGCCCTGAGCAGCTCCTGATAGCGGGCATCCACGAACTTGCGCCGCAGGTCCTCCAGGTAATCCTCGAACTGAGGGAACCGTTCCGGGTCGGGGTTCTCGATGCCCAGCTGTTCGAGGACCATGGCGGCGCTCGTCATGTTGCACATGATGTTGCCGATCTTCCCTCCCGGGCGGTCGCCGTCCACGGCGCGGCCCAGGCTGAGGTTGTTGCGCTGGTTGTGGTGGGGGGTCTTCTCCTGGAGCAGCAGGTACAGGTCCGCGCGGTCTGCGGCCGGTTGAATCTGGATGACCTGTCGGGCCAGGCGAACCTGCGCGATGCTGTATTCCGGCGTGTCCCGCGTGAATTTCATCAGGCGGTCCAGGGCGTCCGGCTCGCCTGCGGGGTCCTCCTCGGTCGGCTGGACCGGGCCCGTGACGGTGGGCACGGTGACCGGGGCCGGGGTGGCGTCCGCGCCGTCCAGACTGAACAGCGGCAGGCCGTTGTCGAACCTGGGGTCGTAGACGTAGAACAGCTGCAGGGTGCCGCCGAACTTCCGTTTGGTGGGCTTCAGGTGTCTGCTGCGGTCGTCCAGGTTGGCCTTGAAGGCCTGCGTGAATTTCCCGCGCACCGTATCCGCCGCTTCCGTGGGGGTGTTGTGTCCGTCCTGATCGGCGTCCATGGGGTTCTGCCGGTAGGCGGCGCTGCCTTCGGACACCCAGACGTCCTTCTGCGCGTAACGGGCGCTGCCGCCCAGGTGTGCCATATACACCTGTTCCAGCGAACTGGTCTTCCCGGCGGCCTTGTTCTCGGTGTCCACGCCCTTCATGTGGATCTTCAGGTGAACCTCGACGTAGTCGAGTTGCCTGGTGGCCGACAGGGCCGTCAGTTCCGCTGGGTTGGCCAGCGGCCGATACGGCAATTTGTGCCGCTGGATGTACCGGTTGATGTCCGTCAGGGCGTCCCTGCCGATCTGCCCGAGGCCTTTGTACTGCGTGCTCTTGCCCTTGTTGCTGGTGGGGTCGAGGGTACTTTCCAGGGTCAGGAATCCCAGGACGATTTCCGGGGTGGTGTGGATCGCGGCGGCCACCTGCCGCAGTCTGGGCAGGAAGCCGGGTTCCCGCAGGGCCGGGAGGTTGGGCAGGGTGCGGGTGGTCCGCGCGGTGGTTCCCGCGCTGCGGGTCGGGACCGGTGCTGTCCTGGTGGGCGGGGCGGCCGGGGTGGTCAGGCGGCGGAAGCTGAGGTTCTGCAGCTGGAACTTCCGGTTGCGGAACTCGCTGACCTGCGGTGTGCCCCCGCGCAGGCTGCCGGTGAACGTCGCGCCGTTCTGGGTGCCGTGCAGGGCGAAGGTATCATCGCGCCGCAGCTGTCCCGTGACCGGCCAGCGCTGACTGCGCGGTTTCCCCTGCGGCTGGACGGTGTAGTACCCGTCAAGCGTGCCCCCTGCCCCGCGCTTCAGGTGGAGGGTCATGGTGAGGGTGCCGCTGGTGACCGTGAAGTCCCGCTCCCAGGTCTGCCCGGTTTTCAGAGCGGTGGGTGTGGGGGCCGGGGCGGGCGTCTGGAGGCCGAGTCCGGACAGGAGTTGCCCGGCGAGCCGTTCAGCGCCGTTCTCCAGTTGATGCAGCAGTCGATCGGCGGGCGAGAGGGGTGAGGACTGGGTCATGACATCTCCTGGCATGGACGGGAAGAGGACGGTCAGTTGAGATTGATCAGGACGCCCTTCACGTCCACGTTGCCGCCGCCCCCGTCGATGCGGATGCCGCGCGTGGCCTTGAGTTCCAGCCGCCCGGTGCTGGTGATGGTCAGCGTGTTGCTCTTGCTGTCCAGTTTCACCTCGTTGCCGTTCTTGTCCCGCAGGACCACGAACGGACCCTTCGGGTCGTCCATGAGCGTCAGGCGGTGCCCGGCCTTGGTGCGGTACTCCGCGAAGGGTTTCTTCTTGTCGTCGTTCAGTTCGATGGCGTGCCCCTTGCTGCTCTGCAGGGTGATCTTGGGCGGATCGGGATCTTCCGGGTCGTCGTAGATGAATTCGTGCCCCAGGCGGGTGCGGTAGACCCGTTGGATGACCTTGCCGTTCTTGATGACCTTCCCGGTGGGGCGTGGTGGGGCGTCCGTGCCGTTCCACAGGCCGCCGATCACGTACGGGTGGTGGATGTCGCCGTGCTCGAAGCCGACGAGCACCTCGTCGTTCACTTCCGGCGTGTGCTGCGACCCGCGCCCCGGGCCGCCGCCGAGGTTCACGACGCGCGCCCAGTCGGTCTCGTCGTCCTCGGTCAGCGCGGGGAGTTTGAGTTTTACGCGGCCCTGGTTGTCCGGGTCGTCGTTGTTCGTGACGATGCCAATCATCAGGCCCGGGGCCGGCGTGAACGCGCCGCCGGCACTGCCGCCCGCCCCGCCGGTCGCCTGCCGGATCATGCCCGCCAGGGAATCCGGGTGGCTGCCGGTCACGGCGAACTCGGTGCTGTAGCCCTCGCCGTTGCGGTACACGTGCCGCACGCTGCTGGCCACGTACGACCCGCTGAACCGCTGCCCGACGTTCCGGATGTCCAGCTGCGTCCCGGCCGTCAGGCGCGGGTACCCGGCCGCGTGCCCGCGCGCCTCCAGCAACCCTTCGGCGACGCGGTTGCGCTGCGCCTGCGCGATCGCGTCGGCGTAGCCCTGGTCGCGGACGATCAGGGCGCTGCTGGTGGCGGAGGCCTTCATGCTGAACGCCTGCTGCGCCACCTGCTCGCTGCGGGTCTCCTCCTCCACCTTCGCTTTCCCTTCGCCGCTCTGCTTCTCGCTGCTCACCGCGCGTTTCTGCTTGGGGTCCCAGGACCGCACGGTACTGCCGCTCGTCTGGTTCAGGCTGCTCAGGCGCGGCAGGAACTCACTCAGGTTGTCGCCCCACGTCAGCGTGATGGGGTCCTGCCCGCGCACGGGTTCGCAGTGCAGGGTGGTGCCGTCCACGAACAGGATGTACCCCAGGCGCGCGGCCCGTTCACGCAGGAACGCGAGGTGCGACTGGTTGTGCTGCAGCACGTAGGCGTGGACGATGCTGGCGCTGCCGGTCTTCGCGGTCAGCCCGACTTCGCCCGCGATCTTCTTCACGAGGTCCATGTCGCTGACGTTCTGGTACGACTTCGTGTGCGTGCCGCGCGACAGGCGGTGCAGGCGGTCGAACGCGCGCAGTCGCAGCTGCTGCGTCCCCTGCGAGAATCGGGGTTCGATCTCCACGATTTCGCCGTCGAACACCGTTTCCTTGTTCCCTCTGACCTGCGCGATGACCTTGATGCGCGCGCCCAGCTTGTAGGTGGTGTCGTCCACCAGTTCCCCTTCCGGGTCGCGGAGCGTGATGCTCGCCACGTCTGGTAGTTGCAGGCTGCTGTCCACGGTGATCTCGTCGATCATCCGGAACTGCTCTTCGGGCATGTCGCGCCCGTTGAGGTTCAGGTACAGGGTGCTGACGGCGCCTTCCAGCGCGTCGCGTTGAACGCGGGTCATAACTGACCTTTACCGTACGATGGGCGCCTCAGGTCCCCGATGAAGCCCTTCTGCGACGCCAGGCGGCGAATGCCCTCGCTGATATGGAACGCCTTCAGAGCGCCGCCCTCAGCGGAGGTGCGCGTGTCCGCCTGCTCGAAGGTGGTTTTCAGGACTGAGCGGACGGGGGTGCCGTCGGGCATGAACAGCGTGAATTGCTGCTCGATGTCCGTGATGACCGCCGCGAAGTGCCAGGTCTGACCCCACTGGAACAGGACGGTGGCTGGCTTGGGTTTCTGAACGCCTTTGCCTTTGCGCTCGTCATTGCCGGGCATTTCACTCAGGGCCCACAGACGCGAGGTCAGCGTGCGGACGTCCTCCACGACGCTGGACGACTGACGGTGCGCGTACGTGTCGAAGAACAGCTCCAGGGACAGCTTGGCGGGTGAACCGCCGAGGTACACCTTGTTGCCGCTGTTGTTGTTGTCGTTGCTCTGGGTTTTCCAGTTGACCGAGCGACTGATGGCGTACTCGCGCGGGTTGAACATGCACACGATCGGCTGGCCCATCTGCTGGCCCTGAGCGTCCAGGGTGACGATCTGCGCTTTCGAGTAGCGGTTTTCCGAGGCCTGACCGGGTTGGGTTGACATGTGAGGACTCCTTGGGGACTGAGGATCGGGCGGGGCACGAAGTCGGGTGATGCCGTTACCGGCACTCGCTGGGCCGGGGCGTGCCGGGACGGAACATGCACCAGCGTTCCTGTTCGCCCTTGAGGGTGTACGTGCCCAGCATGGCCTTGCGACCGGCGCGCAGGGACGCCACGAAACTGAAGTCCGGGTTCTGGGGTGAGGTGGCGGTGACAGTCTCGCCGTTGAAGTACAGGTTGATGGGCACGCTGGGGACGCTGGACCGGCTGCTGCTGAAGGTCCCGGTGCCGGTCTTCCCGGTGACGGTCATGGTGACCACACCGAAGGGGTGGGTCCAGGTGCCGCTCAGGTCGGTGTAGCTGGCGTCCCCACCGTCGCGCACGCGGACGGTGACGGGCGTCCGGTAGGGCTTGCCGTCGGCGGTCAGGGTGTACGTCTGCGTCTGGTTGGGCTGGATGGTGATCTGACCCTTGGGGGGCAGGTCGCCGGGAATGCCGTCGATGCGGACCACCTTGGCATTGACGGTGAACCAGTAGATGGTGACGCTGTCGCCAGCCACGATCGAATATTTACTGGCTCTGAAGGTGGTGACGGTCGGGCCCTGGGGGCTGGATTCCGGGACGGACCCCTGCGGTGGGGTCGGGGTGACGGTGGCCGCCGGGGTTTTCACGGTGACGGTCACCTTGCGGCTCTGGCCACCGGCCGTGACGGTGTAGGTGCCGGTTTTCGTGACCTGCACGCGGATCTGGCCGGTGGCGGGGTGCGTGGTGCCGATCGCGCCGGCCGGGCCACTCAGGCGGACCGCGCTGGTGTTCTGCGCGCTCCAGGTGAGGGCGACGGGACCCGGGGCGCTGAGGGTGCTGGGCGTGGCGGTGAAGCCCGTGATCTGCGGGGTGGGCGCGGCGGTCACGGTGACCGTCTGGGTGGCTTTCGCGGTTCCGGCGCGCAGCACGAACGTGCGCGTGGCACTCACCGGGACGGGGGTCTGCCCCTGCGCGGGCCAGCTGCCGTCGCGGTTCGGGCCTTTCACGCCGTCGATCCGGACAGCCGCAGCGTTCTGCACCTTCCAGGTCAGCACCACGACGCCCTTCCCGGTGATCTGCGTGGGGCTCAGCGTGAACGACTGCACGGTTGCGGGCGGCAGGGTCACTTTCACGGTCTGCTGCTGCACCTGATTCCCGGCGGTCAGGGTGAAGGTGCGCGTCGCGCCGACCGGCACGGGGGTGCTGCCCCTGGCGGGCCACTGACCGTTCGCGAGGGGCCCCTTCAGTCCGGCCAGGCGGACGCTCTGGGCGTTCGCGACGTCCCAGGTCAGCGTGACGGTGCCGGGCGCGCTGAGCTGCGTCTGGCTCAGGGTGAAGGAGTTGATCTTCACGGGCAGGGGCGTGACGGTGACCTTCGCGAAGCGCTTGATGGTCTTGCCGTCGCGCAGGCGCAGCATCAGGGTGTACACGCGGGTGGTGTTGACCTTCTCGATGATCTTCGTTCCGTTACCGTCGAATCGGCCGTTGGGAAGCGGCCCGGTCAGGGGCAGGATGGTGACGTTCTGCCAGCCGGGCGCGTCCCAGTTCAGGGTCACGTCGCCCTGACCGGTGATGCGCTCGGGCGTGGCGGTGAAGATGATCTTCTTGATGTTGGCCTGCTCCTGCTCCTGTTCGGCTTTTTCCTGCGCCTTGGCCTGCCGGGCCGCCTCAGCGGCGGCGGCGGCGGCGGCCTTGGCGCCCTCGTCGATCAGGTTGACGTTCAGCTGCTGACTGACCGAGACCTGTTCCCCGGCGTCGTTGCGGGCGGTCAGGGTGATGCTGGTGCTGAGCACCGGGGCTTCCTTGATGGTTTCGCCGACGGGCCCGCTCTCCTCGGTGCCCTCGCCGTACTGGACGCTGACGGCCGTGGCGTTTTTCGTCTTCCAGCTGATCTTGAACTGCTGGTCGCTGTCGACGGGGTTGGGGGTCACCTCGAACTGCGTGAATTCGGGTTTGGGCGTCACGAGTTCCAGGCGGATGTTGGCACTCTTGGTCAGGCCGCCGGCGCCGGTGGCGGTGATGACGTAGGTGGCGTTGCCCTCGTCGCGGGGGGTGACGGTGCGCTTGCCGCTGGCGGCGACGGTGCCCAGGCCGTCGATGCTGACCTGGGTGGCGTTCATGACGTTCCAGGAGAGGACGGCGCTCTCGCCCTTCTTGACCCTGGGTGGGGTGAGTTTGAATTCCTTGACCTCAGGCCCGAGGACGCTGACGGTGCGCTGGTCGCTTTCGCGTTCGCTGCCGTTCTGCGCGTTGAGGGTGAAGGTGGTGTCCTTGTTCGGGATGAATTTGCGGGTGCCGCTGGCGCCCACCTTGCCGAGTTCGCTGATGCTGACCTGCGCGGCGTTCTTCACGCGCCACGTGACGGTCACGGGCTGGTTGCCGGACACGCGGGCGGGCGTCACGTCGAACTGTTCGATGACGGGCCGTTCGAAGCGGGCCTGCACGACCTGCGAGCGTTCCACGCGCCGCCCGAGCAGCGAGCGGGCGACCAGGGTGTACTTCTGATCCTTCTGGATGCCGTTGACCTTCAGCTGGCCGTCCCGGCTGAGGTTCTGGCCGGTCCCGCCGAGTTCGAGGATGCTGACGTTGCGGGCGTTGCTGGTGTCCCAGCGCAGTGTGAAGGGCTGTCCGGGCGCGACGACGGTGTCGCTGCCGGAGAGGTCGAACTGCGTGATCTGCGGGGGGCGGGTCAGCCACCAGATCAGGACGCCCAGCAGCAGGATCAGGATCGGCAGCAGCCACAGCGGAATCAGGGGGAGGTGGTGCAGTTGGCCCTCGGCGCTGGTGACGACGCGGTCCTCGATCTCGTTCTGTTCGTTGACGGGCTGGACGTTCACCTGCAGGGTGTGCTGGCTGGGGCTGCCGAACCAGCGCAGCGGCACGCGGACCTTGATGGTGTCCTCGCTGCGCGCTCCGGCGGCGAGGGTGACGCGGGCGGGCATGTCGGTCACGCGGATGCGGCCCTGGCCCATCAGGATGCGGCGGGCGGTGCTCGTGGCGGCGTTGCGGGCCTCCATCGCGGCCTGCCGGGCGGCCTCGCGGGCGAGCTGTTCGGGGTTCACGACGTGCCCGGCGGCGTTGGGCGCCTGCGGCAGCTGCACGAGGTCCTGCAGTCTGGGCAGGACGTGCACCTCGCCCTCGTTGTCCCGCAGGATGGGCGCGAGGACCAGGTCCGTGTTGCCCTTGTTCTCCAGTTTCAGGGTGTAGGTGGTGTGCCGCCAGGTGCGGCGGGTGGGGGGCAGCAGCGTGGCGACCGTCTCGTGGAACGGCGTGACGACGACCTTCAGCGGGGCCGTGCCGGTCTCCTCGGGGTTCTCGCGGGAGCGGGCGACGACGGTGACGTCGTAGGTTCCGGCGCGGGCGCGGCTGTCGCGGGGCGCCTGCACGGTCAGGGTGGCGCTGCCCTGCGTGCCGGGGTTCAGCTGCACCTCCTGGTGCGCGTCGAGCACCCACTCCTCGGGAATACCGTCCAGGGTCAGGCGGAAGTGGTCCACGGTCACGCCGGTGTTGGCGAGGTTCAGGTGCAGTTGCGCGGGGCGGCCGGGCGTGAGGGTCAGGCGGTCCACGTCGGGCGTGACCACGATCCGGGCGCGGGTGGGCGCGCGGCGGGGCGGGACGAGCACCAGCCAGTAGGGCCGCAGGTACAGCGGCGTGCGCTCGGGCCAACGCAATGGGGTCATGGGCGTCAGGGGCAGGCCGTCCATGACGGCGCCGTTCGTGGCGGTCAGTTCGGTCACGCTGGCCTGCCCGGCCTGGAAGCTGACGTTCAGGTGGTGGCGGCTGACCCCGGCGTGTTCCAGCACGACGCTGTTGCTGTGCGCGCGGCCCACGGTCAGGGTGTCCTGCGTGACGGGCAGGGTGCGCAGCAGTTCGTGCCGTTCGCTGAAGATCAGCAGGTTCAGGTCCGCGCCGGGCGTCACGCCGTCCAGCGGGGGTGGGGGCGGCAGGAACGGCAGGGCGCTGAGGCGCACGGTGGGTTCCGGCCCGCCGGGCATCAGGGTGTTCAGGATGCCCTGCAGCGCGGCTTCCAGGGCGGCGGCGTCGGGGTAGCGGTCCTCGGGGTCCTTGGCGAGGCAGGTGAGGATCACCTCTTCCAGTGCCTCGGGCAGTTCGGGGCGCAGGGCGCTGGGCTGGCGGGGCGCGACATGCTGGTGTTTTTCCAGCGCGTCGGTCGCGTCGCGGATGTCGAACGGCACCATTCCGGTCAGCAGTTCGTACAGCACGAGGCCCAGGGCGTACAGGTCGGTGCGCAGTTCGTTGCGCACGCCCCGGCACTGCTCGGGGCTCATGTACGCCAGGGCGTTCACGACGGCGCGGTCGTGCGTGCCGTAACTTCCGGCGCGCAGTTCCGCCAGGCCGAAGTCCGACAGTTGCGTGACGTACCCGGCGTGGCCGAGCAGGGCGCGGCCCGGCTGGAGGATCAGGTTCTCGGGTTTCAGGTTGCCGTGCATCAGGCCGTGCGCGTGCGCGTGCGCGAGCCCGGCGGCGGCCTGCCGCACGAGTTCCACCGCCGTGACGAGCGGCAGGGGCCGCGACTCTTTCGCCTGGGCCTGCAGCAGCGCGCGGGCACTGCCGGCGCGGCCGAGGTCCATGGCGTAGAAGGCGCGTCCGGCGCGGGTCTGGAGTTCCCCGGTGGGCAGCAGGTGCGCGTGTTTCAGCGTGCTGACACGCAGCAGCAGCCGCTCAAGCTGCATCAGGATGAACGACTGGCCGCTGGTGGTCTCGTCGAGGACGCGCAGGGCGACCTCGCGGCCCTCGTCGAGGTCGGTGGCGACGTGCACGGCGCCCAGCCAGTCGCCGCCCAGGGGGCGGGTCAGCTGGTAGTGGTGGAAGATCTTGGTGTCGGTCATGCGGTGGGTCCGTCGGGGGTGATGGGCGGGGCGGGTGGCTGCTGGGCCGGGGGCTGCGCATTGACCGGCTCGGGTTCAGGGGGTGGGGCCGCGTCGGCCGGAGCGGGTGGGGCGGGGCGGGCGGCGTCCGCGCCGACCCACTCGACGTCCACGCGGGTGTGCGCGGGCGCGTGTGCGTGGATGAACGCGGTGACGGCCTCGCGGCTGGCGGTGTCGTCCCCGTCGGGCGGGTCGAGCAGGCGCACGATCAGGGTGTGAGGCTGGGCGCTGTCCTCGCGCAGGACCGGGCTCAGGCCGTACACGGTCTCCAAGGCGCGGCTCAGGCCGTACCGCGTGCCGCGCCAGCGGTACAGGGTGACGGCCTCGCGCAGCCACGCGCGCTGCCGCGCCTCGGGCCAGTGGGGGTCCAGGGGCACGCCCAGCCACGCGGCCATCCACGCCAGGACGCGCGGCGGCGCGACCCGCGGGTCGAAGATCATGTCCACGCTGTCCTGGCGGCGCTGCAGGGGCTCCCAGATCGCCTCGAAGATCTTCAGGTAGCGCGACAGGAACTCGGACTCCTGAAAGAACGGCGGGAGGTACTCGGTGTACAGCGCCAGGGTGCCGCGCGCCGGCGTTTCGGGCGGGAAGGTAGGAAGCGGCGCGCGGGCGGGCCGGGCGGCCAAGTCACCCTGTTCCCGCACGCGGCCGGCGGGGGTGGGGGCGGGGCGGTCCTCGGGCGCGGCGGTCAGGAACGCCAGCGTGAACGGACCGATCTGGATCTCGTCGCCGGGTTCCAGGCGGCGCGGTTCGTTCGGGGCGAGGCGGTGACCGTTCACGAACGTGACGTGTTCACCACCCGCGAGGTGCGTCAGGAGCAGCGCGCCGCCCTCGGCGCTGATCTCGGCGTGGCGGATGGCGACTGAGGGGTCCCGCAGCGGCAGGCCGTTGTCGGGCGTGCGCCCGATGGACAGCGCGCGGGCCAGCGGCAGGACCCGCAGGACCTCACCGCCCCGGCGCACCTGGAGCGACGCGCTCATCCCTGTTCCACCCGGACGTGGTGGACGTCGCTGACGATCAGCGCCTGGGGGGGCATGGGGAGGCTGCCGGTGACGACCTCGCGCGTTTCGGGCTGGCCGGGTTCGGTCAGGATGACCTGCACGTCCTCGACGACTTCCAGGTCCGGCACGGCGCGCAGCAGGCCGTACAGTTCGCTGAGGGTCAGGGTGCGGCCGAAGGGCCAGCCGCGTCCGTCGGGTCCGCCGGTGTAGGGGTTGAGGTAGGTGTACAGGGCGTGCAGGGCGCGGCGGCGGACGTCCTCGCGGGCGGGGCGGCTGGCGGCGTGCGCGGCGCGGACGGTGGCGGTGACGCTGACCCACACGTACTGCGGGGCGCGCAGGTCCAGGGTGGTGCCGACCGGGCGGCGCAGGTCGAGTTCCTCCTGCACGGCGCCGCGCAGTTCGGCGCTGAGGGTCAGGCGTTCCGGCGCGACCCGGCCCGGGGTCAGGGGGTCCACGTCCACGCCGGGGTCGTCGAGGCGCACCTCGGGCAGCAGGGCGACCGTGACCTGCCCGGGCGGCACGTGCAGCGCGCGGATCTGCCCGGGGTACGTCTGGCCGGGCGCGTGCATGTTCGGGGTGACGCAGCGGGCGCGGGCGACACCGGGGACCTGCGCGGCGAGGTGTTCGTAGTCGTCGGCGGTGACGGCGCGGGTGCGGGTGCGCAGCAGCTGTGGGACGCGCTGCACGGCGTCCTCGAGCTGCTGGGCGTTGCGGCCGCCCACGGCGGGGGCGTGGTTGGTGACGCGCGCCACGTACGGCAGGCTGCTCTTCAGGACGCTGAGGCTGCGGGCCGGGACGTTGCCGATGGCGCCGCCGCCGTACTGGTAGCGGGTCATGCGGATCGTGGCCCCCTGGGCGGGGGTCAGGCCGAAGCGGTACACGCTGCCGTCGGGTTGCAGGACGCTGGGGCCGAAGGCGACCTCGCGGGTGGCGGTGTCGAACGTGAAGTGCGGGTCCAGTGGCGAGGACAGGCTGAAGTCCGTGACGGGCGTGAACAGGGTGCGGTCGCCCTCGGGGGTGAGGACCTCGATCAGGTCGCGGTCCGGGTCAAGGTGCAGGACCGGGCCGTTCAGCAGAGTGAAGCGCTGGCCGGGCGTGCCGTCGCTCTGGCCGAGCAGTTCGTTCTTCACGACGGTGGCGTGCCGGGCGGGTACGGTGACGCCGCGCGCGTCCACGCGCAGGGTTTCCAGGTCGGGGCTGACGCGGTACCCGGCGTGCATCTGCTCGTTGGTCAGGCGGCAGCGCAGCCAGTAGCCGCGCTGCTCGAAGAAGGTGCCCTCGCGCAGGGTGGGCAGGCGCAGGATCAGCTCGCCGGACACGTTGAAGGCCTGCGTGCCGTCGTACTCGGTCTCGCACTGCGCCCAGCGGCTCACGCCGCCCTGCCACGCCTCCCACACGTAGGGGGGGTGGTTGGGGTTCACGCCGGCGCCCCCGGCGAGTTCCACGCCGAAGTGCAGCGCCAGGACGTGGTCGCTGTGGTCGCCTTCCAGCTGCACGAACAGCGCGTCGCCGGGTTGCGGTTGCGGCTGGAAGATCGGGAATCGGTAGCCGGGCAGGCCCAGCTGCGCGAGGTCGTGCCGGACGCCACGCGTGTCGTCCGCGTCGCCGCGCACCTGCGCGAGGGTGTTGGCGGTGTACAGCCCGGTCAGGACCGGGGGGCGGATCACGCCGCCGCGTTCGGTGGAGAACACGGTGGCCTCGTTCACCTCGGTGCGCAGCGTGGCGACCTCGGTGCCGACGTTGATGGCCAGCGCGGTCTCCTGCGGGGCGGACAGGTAGAACGTGACGGGCGCCTGCGCGGCGCGGGGCGGGGCGAGCTGCACGCCGATCAGGTCCAGGAACGCGATCAGCAGTTTATCGGGCACCTGGTTCACGCGGTACAGCAGCAGGTCGGTCATCCAGGCGAACACCTCCAGGATGGCCATGCCGGGGTCGCTGGGGTTGTGGTCGGTCCATTCGGGGCAGAACTGCGGGATCAGGCGGCGGGCTTCTTCGAGGATGTCGTCGAAGCGGCGGTCGTCGAGGTTCACGGTGGGTAGCGGCACGGTGGGGTCTCCGGGGGGGGGTCAGGGGGCGCGGTAGAAGGGGAAGATCAGCGAGCGGGGTTCGGGCGTGTTGCGCAGCTGGTAGCGCAGGTCCACGATGATCCGCCCGGGGTCGGCGGGGTCCAGGCGCGCCTGGACGCGTTCGACGGTCACGCGGGGTTCCCAGCGGCGGATGGCCTCGTCGACGTAGTAGGACGCCAGGCCCAGGGTGGTGGCGTCGCCGGGTGCGAACACCAGGTCGTGGATGCGGCAGCCGTATTCGGGTCGCATGACGCGCTGTCCGGGCGCGGTCATCAGGAGGGTCATGATGGCCTGCGCGACGGCGCGTTCGCCGCTGACCATGCCCAGCTGCCCGCGGGCGTTGACGCCCAGCGGGAAGGCCAGTCCGGTGCCGAGCACGTCCCGGATCGGGGGGCGGGTGAGGGGGCGGGTCATGCGGGGCCTCCGGGGGTGTCCAGGGTCAGCTGGGCCTGCTCGGTGTGGGGGATGAGGGTGTGGGTTTCGCCGTCGAGGGTCAGGACGTGCAGCGTGCCCACGGCCTCGCGGGGCGCGTCGAGGTGCACGGTGCCGGTGGGGTCGGTGTAGCCGCGCGCGCCGCTGTCGCTGCGCACGAGTGCGTCGGCCAGGGGGCGGCCGTCGGGGGCGCGCAGCTGCCAGGAGCTGCGGCGGCGCTGGCCGATCAGCGGGGCGTCGCGGGTGGGGCCGCCACGCACGGCAAGGTCGCGTTCGAGGACCAGCGGCGCGAAGCTGGTGACGTTCAGGTCCAGCGGGACGGTCACGGTGTATTGCAGGTGGGGGCGCAGGCTCAGGCCCAGGCTGGAGAACACCGCCTGGGGGGTGTCGCCCTGGGTGACGCTGCCCAGCACGCCCAGGTTCAGGCGCCGCGCCTCCTCGGGCAGGTAGTGGGCGTCCCATTCGTCCTGGCGCAGCAGGGCGGCCAGGACGCGCCACAGGACGTTCCACTCGTCGCGGCCCAGTTCGTCGAGCTGCGCCTTGAAGAACACGGTGACGAGGAAGCGCAGGTCCATGCGGCGGGGGGCGAGCTGGCGCTGCACGCCGCCCGGGCTGGGGGCGTGGCTGAATTCCATGGAGCGCAGGCCGGTGTTCTCGCGCAGGTCGTGCAGGAAGAGGTTCAGGGTGGGTCGGGTGAGGCTGCTGACCCAGCTGCCCGTGGGGGCAGCGAAGCGGATGTCGATGGCGTCGCGGGGCAGCTGCGCTTCGGTGTAGATCAGGTCCCGCAGGCCCTGTTGGATGTCGGCGATCATGCCCGCCCGCCTTCATGTCTAGACAGATTTTCAGGTGATGAGGCCTCCCCCACCGGGACCACCACCGGGGGCAATGCGAGGTTTTTCACTCGAAAATGGCGTTGCAGAGGGATATTCTTCAAAGTTTCAACCTCGGGAACAACTGTGTGACTGGTCAGTATAGGAACACAACCCCGCCCGCGTCTGCTCACATGCGGTTTACACGGCCGGTCAGTTCTGGAAGCCTAGGCGCCTCAGTGCTCAACGCCCACCCTCGCCAGCCGCGGGTGTCGTCAATCGCTGCCATTTCACCGGAGGAACCCATGGCTGAATACCTATCCCCAGGCGTCTACATCGAAGAAACCCAGAGTGGACCCCGGCCCATCGAGGGCATCAGCACCACCACCGCCGCGTTCGTCGGCTTCGCCCCCAGCGGCCCCGCCAACACCCCCGTGTTCGTGGCCAACTGGCAACAGTTCAAAGAAACCTTCGGCACCACCGACGCCCGCGGCGACAAGAACCCCTTCATGGACGGCGCGTACCTCGCCCAGAGCGTCTACGCGTATTTCAACAACGGCGGCACCCGCTGCTACGTCGTGCGCCTCGTCCCCGCCCAGGCCACCCAGGCCAAACGCACCGTCGAAGCCGCCCGCCCCCTGCAGCTGCCCAGCCGCGCCAGCAAGGCCGTGCCCAGCCTCAGCATCGCCGCCCGCGACGGCCGCCAGAGCGACATCCAGATCGAGGTGCTGCCCGCCGACCCCATCAAGCCCGGCGACGCCCCCAAGGGTAAGGACGGCAAGACCGACCCCGAGGAAGGCAGCGACGGCCTGTTCACCCTCAAGGTCACCCGCAACGACCTGACCGAGACCTTCCCCAACGTCAGCATGGGCAAGAAACACGCCCGCAGCGTCGCCGAGGTCGTGAACAAGGAAAGCACCCTGATCACCATCGAGGAGACCAGCAGCGCCGGCCCCCTCGTCGAGCGCGCCCCCGAACCCGGCGCGTACGTCCTGCAGGCCGACAGCAACGTCATCGAACAGGGCCGCGAACTGCGCGGGCAGGACTTCGTGGGCAGCGTCGACGGCCGCAGCGGCATCGAGAGCCTCGAAATCGCCGAGGAAGTCAGCATGATCGCCGTGCCTGACCTCATGAGCGCCTACCAGGCGGGCATGATCAACGAGGACGGCGTCAAGAGCGTCCAGCGCGCCCTGATCGACCACTGCGAGCGCAACGCCAACCGCATCGCGCTGCTCGACACGCCGCCCGACCTCACCCCGCAGCAGGTCGTGAAGTGGCGCAACGTCGACACCAACTTCGACACCAGCTACGCCGCCATGTACTACCCCTGGGTGAAGGTCGAAGGGCCCGACGGCAACCCCATGATGGTCCCCCCCAGCGGCTTCGTGGCCGGGATCTACGCCCGCAACGACGTCGAGCGCGGCGTGCACAAGGCCCCCGCCAACGAGACCGTGCGCGGCATTCTCGGGCCGGCCCTGCAGGTCACCAAGAGCGAGCAGGACATCCTCAACCCCATCGGCGTGAACTGCATCCGCGAGTTCCCCGGCATGGGCGTGCGCGTCTGGGGCGCCCGGACGCTGTCCAGCAACGCCCAGTGGCGCTACGTGCCCGTCCGGCGCCTGTTCAACTACGTCGAGAAGAGCATCGAGCGCGGCACGCAGTGGGCCGTGTTCGAACCCAACGACGAGAACCTGTGGTTCCGTATCCGCCGCGACATCAACTCCTTCCTCACCAGCGTCTGGCGCGACGGCGCGCTGTTCGGCAACACCGCCCGCGAGGCCTTCTACGTCAAGTGCGACAGCGAACTCAACCCCGCCGAACTCCGCGACCGCGGCATGCTCCAGGTCGAGATCGGCCTCGCGCCGGTCAAACCCGCCGAGTTCATCGTGTTCCGCTTCAGCCAGTACGCCGGTGGCGGGCAGTAACGCCCGCTGACCCATCCCCGTCCCCTCGTTTCCCTGACCCCGGAGGTACCCCATGACCGCACCCACCCGCAAAGATCCGCTCGTTGCCGCCTACTTCAGCGTCCAGTTCGACAACAAGGTCGTCGGCGCCTTCCGTGAATGCACCGGCCTGGGCAGCGAGAGCCAGGTCGTCGAGTACCGCGCCACCGACGAGAAGGGCCGCGCCGTGCTGATCCGCGAACCCGGCACCATGAAGTACAACGACATCGTCCTCAAGCGCGGCATCACCAACGACATGGACATGTGGGGCTGGCGCCAGCAGGTCGAGGAAGGCAAGATGGACGAAGCCCGCCGCAGCGGCACCATCACCCTGCACAACCAGAAGGGCGAACCCGTCGCCGCCTGGACCTTCGAGCGCGCCTGGCCCAGCAAACTCAACGGCCCCACCTACGACGCCAAGAGCAACGAGGTCGCCATCGAGGAACTGACCATCACCCACGAAGGCTACAAGCGCGTGCCCGTCGGCGGCTGACCCCGACCCCGCGCGGGAGGCCCGGCCCGACTGGCCCGCGCCTCCCGCACCCGACCCCTCCAGTCCATCGACTGGCCCCGCCCCGCACCGGGGGCCAGCTTCGGGGGTAACCGAGCGTGAACGAACTTCCCTTCATGCTGCCCGTCGGACTCCTCACGTCCGACGGGCACCTTCACCGCCAGGGCCTCATGCGCCCCGCCACCGCCCTCGACGAGATCGAACCGCTCGGCGATCCCCGCGTGCAGCGCAACGAAGCCTACTACCCGCTGCTGCTGCTCGCGCGCGTCACCACCCGGCTGGGCCCCTTCATGCCAGTCACGCCGGACGTGCTGGCCGCACTCCCGGCGGCGGACTTCGCGTACCTGCAGCAGCTGTACGCCCACCTGAACAGCGGGCACGCCCCAGCCCCCTTCGCCGCGGCCCCCCAGGCGGCCGCAGCCCTGCCGGACACCGTGGAAACCGAGTGCCCGCACTGCGGCGCGGTGCTTGAACTCGACCTGGCGGGCGCATGAACCGCCCCGCCCCCACAGACCGGCGGGACGCGCAGGCTGCCGTCGGCACGCGCGCCCCCCGCCCGGCCCTGCCGGACCTTGATGAGATCACCCGCCGCGTGTACGCCCTGATGCTCGAGGACCTGCGGCTCGATCACGCCCGCCGGGAGGGCCGCTCATGAGTACCCGCGTCACCGCCACCGCCCGCGGCGTCGCCCGCGCGGACACGCCCGCCGGCCAGGCCAGCGTCCGCGTGGACAGCCGCGGCGTGCAGGCCACCCACAACCTCGGCGTTGAGGCCGCCGCCCGCCGCTACGGCCTGCCCATCCCCACCACCCCGCAGAAGGCGGCGCATCAGGTGCTGTCCAACCACCGCTACCACGTCGCCATCGACGGGCTGGAACAGGCGGCCTTCAGCGAAGTCAGCGGCCTGACCATCGAGACCGAGACCATGGACTTCATCGAGGGCGGCGTGAACGACCGCGTGCTGCGCCTGCCGGTGCGGTCCAAGGTCGGCAACCTGACCCTCAAACGCGGCGTGGTCGCTGGGCAGAAACTGCTGCAGTGGCACCTGAACATCGTGCAGGGCTACCTGGACGTCCGCAACGTCACCGTCACCGTGTATCAGACCAGTGGCGCCGTCCTCACGCGCTTCGAGCTGCTGCAGGCGTACCCCGTCAAGTGGAGCGGCCCGCAGTTCACCGGGAACGGCGACGCGGTGGCCGTCGAGACGCTGGAACTCGCGCACGCGGGTTTCCTGCAGGTCAGCCAGTAGGCTGAACACACCCCCCGCCTTCCCTCTTCCCGCTGCCTTTGAAAGGAGTGCTGTGGATTCCATTGCTGAGCGGCTCGTCCGCCTGAAAAACGCCTCGCGCATGGCCGTCACCCGTCAGGGTGACGCGCCTCCATTCGCGTGGCCGCCTGTGGCGGGCACGCCGTTGACCGCACCGGTCTCCCCCACCCCCGTCGCGGCGCCCACCGCGCGCGTGCGGCGCGTCGCCGCCCGCCTGATCGCGCTGCCCCACGGTCCCGACGCGGCCTTCCCCACACCGGACGGGTCGGCGCCCACCGCGCCCTCCCCGGCCCCACGGGCCGCCGACGCGGTCCGCTACGCCCTGCCCACCCAGGAAGCCGGCGTGCCCGCCGAATGGGGCCGCGCCGAGCAGGCTGGGCCCCTCTGGACCCCCGACGTCACCGCGCCACCGCCGACTGTGGCCGCCCCGGTCCTGATGGCCGAGGAACCCGCCGATCCGTTCGGGGACCACGCGGCCCTGCTCGCTGCCGGCCTGCGGGACACACCGCCGCCCACGCTGCCCCCACTGTCCCCGGCACTCACCCCGGCCCCGGCGGACCTGACGCCCCGGCCCCTGCGGGCGGCCTCCTTCATGGAGGCGCTGGCCCTGAACGCCGCGCCGGACACCGACCCGCGCCCCGACCATGTCGCCCCGGCCGAAGTGGCCGAGCCCGCCACCACCCAGGGCCCGGTCACCCTGGGCGCCCCCGCCCCGGACAGCCCGGCCCCGGGCCGCCCCCCTGAATCCCCCCGCCCGGCCGACAGTCCGGGAGCGCCCGGACGTCCCACCACCCGCCCCGACGCTCCGGTGGCCGCCCCCCCGTCGGCCGAGCCGGTACAGGCTGAGACTCAGCAGAGCGGCCCGGCCAACACGGCCCCGGTGCCGATGGACACGGTGCAGACGGGCCCAGTTCAGGTGGATCCCGGGCAGACGGACCCCGGACGGCTTGTCCAGGCGCACAGTGAACCGGAATCGCGCGCGGCGGCGCCGACTGCCCCGCCACCGCCCGTTCAGAGCGCCTCCGTGCCGCTTGACCCGCCCACTGGGGCCGGCGACGCTTCCCCTGCTCCCCGCTCAGCCCAGGAGGACCCACCGGAGGCCCCTGCACCGGCGACCCCGACCGAGAGCCCGGCCGCGGACCTGTCACCCGAAGCGCAGCGCGCAGCGCAGGCGCGGGAACGGCAGGAACTCGAGGCCCTGCTGCGCGGCGGCAACAACGACATTCCAGTGCGGTTGCCCCGGCGGCCCAGGCCGGTCGCGCCCCGCGCCCCGGCCCCCGCGCCGGAACCCGAGGAAGTCAAGGTCGCGCCGCCCATCCCGGCCGACGTGTCGCAGAACATCCTGGCGCGCCTGAACCGCTTCGCGGAACTGGAAGCTGCCGGGGAGACCGACGCGAGCGTCATTCCATTCCGACAGCTGGAGCAATGGGAGGATCACCACCCGGAACGGAACGTCAGCGCGGACCCGCCTGTGCCCGCCGCGGCCACGCCCGGCACACCGCGACTGGACGCCCCGCCGGTCAATCCGGCGAGCACGCGGGTCAAGGCGCGCAGCCGCGGCCAGGGGCGCGAACCGGCGTCACCGCGCGGCACGCCCGCCGAGGCAGACGAGGAACCCGAGCGAGGCCCGGCGACCTCCACCGCGCACCCCGCCATTCCGGCCTCAGTGAGCCCGGCGCCTCCGGCCGCTCCCGACCCCGAGCGCCGCAGCGGTGAGCTCCTGGCCGACCTGCCTGCCGAAACGCCCCGCCGTGCCCCGGCCACCCGCACTGGCATCGCCGACCCCTCCGACGAAAGGGGCGTCCTGCCGGGCAGCGTGTCTGCACCCTCCCCCACCCAGACCGCCGAACCCAGGGGGCCGACGTCAGAGCACCCTCGTCCCGCCCGCGCTGAGGCGCCGGACCCGGACCGGTCGGTGCGGCCCGACGTGCCGGTTCCCGCCGGGCTGCTCACGGACCACCCGCGGCCACTGACCCCCCCGGACCCGGAGCGGTCCGAGTTCGTTCCCCAGTTCCCTCTGACCTCGCCCCCGATCCGGCCCGCATCCCTCCCGGATCCGGGCTTACCGCCGTCTCCTATCCGCGCGGCGCCCCACCCCGACCCAGCGCCGGACACCCAGCCGACCCCCGGGCCGGTCACACCGGACGCGGCCGAGCCCAGGCTCAGCCACGCGACCGCGCAGGACCTGGCAGCCGAACCGCTCACAGCACCCGAACCTGCGTGGATGGCCCGTCCGGCACCAGTCGCCCCGGCTCCCCTGGACCCCGCCCGCGAGGCCGCACCGACCGCCGGACAGGTGGCCGCCGGCCAGACGACCGTGGGGCCGACAACGTCGGACCGGACGACCGCGGTGCAGGCGGCGCGCACGACGGACGCCTACCCACCGGCTCCCACGTGGCCAGTTCCTCCGGCCGGGCGGCCACACCCGAGCCCCGGACCTCAGCAGGCGCCGGACCGGACCGTGGACACCTCCAGACCGGCGCCCCGCCCCCCGGGGAAAGGCCGGGTCCCGGCCACCCTGCAGGTGCCCGGCGATCCCCTGGCCCCACAGACCCCGACCGGACCGCTCTGGGCTCCCGATGCGCCGCAGGCTGGACCAGCCCCCGAAGTTCACTCGGCGGTGCGGCCGCTCAGGCCAGCGCAGGTGGCACCGTCCCGCATGGACGAGAGCACGCCCGAGCTCAGCTCAGCGTCCCCGCGCGAACCCGTCGGGGGTCCGCGCCAGCCCGGAGGCGACGTCCCCACCGGGTTGCTATCACAGGGTCCCGACCGGCCCCCCACGCAGGGAAGCGCGGCACCTCTGAGGGCCGATCAGGTCGCGGGCCTGTCCGATACGCCCCGCCCCCTGGACAGCGCGCCAGCGCCAGTCGACGACACGCCGCTCGGCAGGCCAGTGGCGTCCCGCGCGCTCCGTCCGGTCGAGGTCAGCACGCCGACGGCCCCGCCGGATCAGGGTCGGTTCGCCGCCCCGCCTCCCACGCCCATTCGCGTCCCCAGCGAGGGTCCCACCGCGCGGCCTGTCTCATTCGAGGCCGTCCGGTCCTTCACTCCCGACGCGGCCGGGCGTCCGGTGATCCCGCAGGAGGCCGCGCCGCTGGGTTCCGCTCCCATCACCCGTCCACCGCTGACCGCGGCGCGGGTGGCGGTGCCGGCACCTGCACCCGTTGAGGGACCGGGCCGCCCCGTGACGGTCACGCGCCCTGCAGCGCGGGGGGCCGACCGCGCGCCGGCCGCCGCCCTTCCCGCGCCCCTCCGACCGGCAGTGCCGTCCCTGCAGCGGTCTGCTGAACCCACCACGGACTCCCCCTCTCTCGCCGGGCCGCTGTTTCCACCCGCACCGGCACCTCAGCCGCCGCAGAACCCCCAGCCTGCAGCGCCCAGGCAGCGGGAGACCGTCCCCTCCGAATGGACCACTCTTCCCGGAGGGCTGCCCGCTCCGCTGGTGTCCGCCTCCGCCCCGGCGACGCCGTCCTGGTTCTCTCCAGAGGACAGCCGCGCCGCGTCCCCCCCTGCCCTCCGGCCGGCAGAGTTCACAGCACCCGCACCCCAGGACCTGCCGCTTCCGGCCCCCACTGGGCGCGCTGCCCCGGGCCTGGGTGTCCCCCGTCCCCTCCTGCCTCCGCCGGACCACGCGGTCGGGGGTCCGGGTACCGCCCCCCCATTCGGCTGGACCAGCGCGGCGCAGGAACTCACTCCGCCCGTCCAGCCCCAGGGGTACCCGCCGCGCTGGACCGGGCAGCCGGCCCCGACCCGACCGGAGCTTCAGTCGGCCGGTCCCACTGGTACGCCGGGGGCGTTCCCCGAACGTCCAGCCGCTGCGCGTACGCCGTGGACCGCCCCCGTCCATCCGGTGGACCGGCCCGAGTCCGGAGTCCCCTTCACTGAACCCGGGGCGCCCGGCGAGGTGACCGGCCCCTCCATGACCAGCGCCCGGCGGCCCGGAGAGGCTCCAGTCCAGCTGGACCCGGAGGCCCCGGCGGTCTGGCCGACGGCACCCAGTGGGGACGGCCGCGCGGTCTCCATGCCGGTGGTCAACGCTGGGTTGCCGCACCGTCCGGAGCGGGCCTGGGCGGACCAGCCGACCACCGGCCAGTTCGCGCCAGCCGCGCCGCAGGTCTGGACGGACCGCGGAACGGAGCGCAGAGAGGTCCGCCCGCTGCCCGCACCGACCGAACGGCCCGGCCCGGCACCGGCCCCGTGGGAATCGCCCGGACCGGCGGCACCCACGGCGAACCGACTCCCTCCTGCGGCGGTCCGGCCGACACCAGCCCGCCCGGACGTGACCGAACTGGCGACCAGCACGCCCCTGGTCCGGTCGGTCGCCAGGGGTGACGGCGCAGGGCAACGCGCCACCCCCGGCGACCAGCAGAGGCGTCCAGCCACGGACAGCCCGGTTCAGCGGGCGCCCGGCGACGGGTGGATGCCGGCCCGCCTGCGCCCCGGACCGGATGCGGCCCGCGCCCAGCCCACCGTACCCGGTCCGCCCCGCCGGAGCCTGCCGCAGCGGCCGGCCGGACCAGTCAGTGGCCCGCCCGCAGCGGCCGACGTGGTCATGAATGCACTGAACCGTGCACTGAACGCCGATGGGCACGGGGTTCCCTTCTCCCCCGGCGAACAGTCCGCCCTGCGGGACGTTCTGGGCACCAGCGTCGCTGACGTGCGCGTGGTGCGGCGCCCGGAAGTTCACGCGGCGCTGCGGGCGGCCCGCGCGGACGGCCTGACGGTCGGCGACACCGTGTTCCTGCCGCCGGACCTGTCGTTGGACCGGCCCGCGGACCTCGCCCTGGCGGCGCACGAGGTGACGCACGCCCGGCGCGCCCGCGAGCCGCTGTTCGTCCCCGCAGCCGCGCCCCGATCCGTGAGTGCCACGGACGAGGAGGGGGTGGCGCTGGCCACCGAGCACGCCGTGCACCACTACAGGACGGGAGCGCCCCGGGCGGCGGGACTGCCGGCCCCGTGGGAACCGATGCCCGGCTGGGCCGGTGCACCTACCCCGGTGGCGGCTCCTGTGAGCCTGCCGGTGGACGCTCCGCTGCCCAGCCGACCCGCCTCCAGGCCGGAGGTCGTGGCGGCCCCGCCGCCGGTGCCCGCCGCACCGGCCCCTCTGTGGCACGCGGCAGCCACCGACCGGCCGGCACCGGCGCCCGCCGCACCGCCGAAAGCGGCCGGGCGTTCACCGGACGAGCAGGCCGTGGGCCGACGGGCCGCGCCCCGGGCCGGAGTGGACCTCGATCAGGTGGCGCGAGAGGTCTACGCGCGGCTGCGGGAACAGCTCAGTCAGGAGTGGCGGCGGCTGAACTGACCGCCCAGCTCAGCCGGGGAGCCCCCAGTCCGGGTCACCCCGGCTGAGCTGGCTCCCCGCGCTCTACCGCGGTTTTCAGGTGTGCTGAGGGATTGCCTCAGCACACCTGAAATGAGCGAGGCGAGAAGGCGTCAACACCAGCGGCTGGCAGTGGAGCCCAGGGGCGTGTCGTTGGCCCCAGGGCGGAACTGGAAACCGCTGCGGGTGGGTCCAGGGCAGACAACTTCCCCTGAGCCCGGCGCTGCGGGAGTCTAGGCTGGGGGGCATGAGTGCACCTGTGGACGTGACCCTGCCGGAGCTGGTCCTGCGCGCACGGGCGCTGATCGTGCCGGGGGAGCGGCGGATCCTGGGTCTGTGCGGCAGCCCCGGAGCAGGTAAATCCACGTTGTCGTCGGCGCTGCTTGACGCGCTGGGCGATCAGGTGGCGGTGGTGCCGATGGACGGCTTTCACCTGGCGAACGAGGAGTTGCGCCGCCTGGGTCGGGCGGGGCGCAAGGGTGCGCCCGACACCTTCGACGTGGAGGGCTACGCGGCGCTGCTGGGGCGCGTCCGTCGCCGTGAGGGCGTGGTGTACGCGCCGCGGTTCGACCGTCACCTGGAGGAGAGTATCGGCAGTGCCCTGCCGGTGGCGCCGGAGGTGCCCCTGGTCGTGACCGAAGGCAATTACCTGCTGCTGGACGGGCCGTGGCAGGTGGCGCGGGCCCAGGTGGACGAGGTGTGGTTCCTGGCGCCGGACGAGGCGCGGCGCCGCGCGCAGCTGGTGGCCCGGCACGAGGCGCACGGGCGGGATCCGGCGGCGGCGCGGGCGTGGGTGGCGGCGGTGGATGACGCGAACGCCCGCCTGGTCGAAGCGACGGGCGGGCGCGCGGATCTGGTGGTCCGGTTGACCTGGTGAGGGGACCGGTCGGTCAGTGGAGGTCGTCGCTGTCGGCCTGAGGTTCGGGGAGGACGGGGGGGAGGTCGGGGGTCAGGTGGAGCGGGACCGGGAGATCCTGCGCCTCTCGTTCGGCCAGTGCCCCCAGCAGCCATTCGATCTGCTGGAGGTTTGCCTGCTGGTGAGGGTCAGACATGCCCCCATGCTTCCATCTCTGAGTCGGGTGTGTTGCCGCAGGTGACGCACGGAGGCTGGCCGGAGCTTGAGCTGCCGTTCATGCTGGACGCGCGGCCTGATCCATTCGTGAGGCCCCGCCGGGTGGGTGGCGGTTCAGCCGAAGCGGCCGGTGACGTACGCCTCGGTGCGTTCGTCGCGCGGCGCGGTGAAGATCTGGTCCGTCACGCCGTGCTCGACGAGGTCGCCGTTCAGGAAGAAGCTGGTGGTGTCGCTGACGCGGGCGGCCTGGTGCATGTTGTGCGTGACGATGATGATGGTCGTGACCTTTTTCAGGTCGGTCATCAGGTCCTCGATCTTGGCGGTGCTGGCGGGGTCCAGGGCGCTGGTGGGTTCGTCCATCAGCAGGATCTCGGGTTCGACGGCCAGCGCGCGGGCGATGCACAGGCGCTGCTGCTGCCCGCCGCTCAGGCCGGTCGCGGGGGTCTTGAGGCGGTCCTTGACTTCCTCCCAGAGGGCCGCGCCGCGCAGGGAGCGTTCGGCGATCTCCATCAGGCGTTTCTGGTCGCGCATCCCCGCGAGTTTCAGGCCCGAGACGACGTTCTCGAAGACGCTCATGGTCGGGAAGGGGTTGGGTTTCTGGAAGACCATGCCCACGCGGCGGCGCATGGTGACGGGGTCGACGCCGCTGCCGTACACGTCCTCGCCGTCGAGCAGGATGGTGCCCTCGACGCGCGCGCCGGGCGTGAGGTCGTGCATGCGGTTGATGGCGCGCAGGAAGGTGGTCTTCCCGCAGCCGCTGGGGCCGATCAGGGCGTTGACGGTGCCGCGTTCCACGCGGAGGTTGACGTTCTTCACGGCCTGCTTCTCGCCGTAGTAGATGTTGACGTTCTGGGCGTCGAGGATGGGGGTCATCGGGGAACTCCTTGCGGTAACTTCGGTTGAACGCTGTTCAACCCGAGCGGATGCGGGGGGAAGTGGACAGGGGGCCGCGCGCGGCGTGGGCGGATCAGTGTCGTTCCGGTCGGTCCACGACGCAGACGGCGCCCGCTTATTTGCGGCGGCTGGCGCGGCGGGCCAGGAGGCTGGTGATGAAGATCAGGGTGATCAGCAGCAGTGCGCCGGCCTTCGCGAGCCGCTGGTTCTCGTCGTAGGCGCTGGTCGCGCCGCGGTAAATTTCCAGGGGCAGGGCGCTCATGGGTTTGGTCGGGTCGAGGTTGATCTGGTTGTTCCCGAACGCCGTGAACAGCAGTGGCGCGGCCTCCCCGGCGACCCTGGCCAGGGCCAGCATCACGCCGGTGACGATGCCTCCGGCGGCGGCGGGCAGCACGATCCGCAGGGTGACCAGCCACTTGGGCAGGCCCAGGGCCAGGCCAGCCTCGCGGACGGTCTGTGGGACGAGTTTCAGGACTTCCTCGGTGGTGCGCACGACGATGGGGATCATCAGGAAGCCCAGCGCGACGGCGCCCGCGAGGCCCGAGAAGCCGAACTGCAGCACGATCAGGCCGTACGCGACGAGACCCATGACGATCGCGGGAATCCCGGCGAGCACGTCGCTGATCATGCGGATGCTGGGCATCAGGGGGTGGCGGGGGTACTCGGCGAGGAAGATCCCGCCGGACACGCCCACCACGACGCCCAACACGCTGGCCAGGGCGAGCATCTCGATGCTGCCGAGGATGGCGTTGGCGAGGCCGCCGCCGGTTTCCCCTTCGGGCGCGGGGACCTTGGTGAAGAAGTCGAGGTTCATGGCGCCGAGGCCCTCGCGGATCAGGTACGCGAAGATCAGGATCAGCGGCGCGACGACGATCAGGGTGGCCAGGACGATCAGGCCGCCCATGGCGAGGTTCTTGGCGCGGCGGGCCGGGCTCAGCTGGTGGCGGGTGCTGTTGGGCGTGGTGGCGGCGCGCATCACTGGATTCCCTTGGGGGTCAGGCGGGCGATGATCAGGCGGGCAATGTAGTTCACGACGACGCTCAGGAAGAACAGGCTCAGGCCGAGTGTGACGACGCTGGAGCGGTGCAGGGCTTCCTGCGCGTCCCCGAACTGGTTGGCGATCACGGAGGCCATGGTGCTGGCGTTGCCCCAGATGCTCTTGAGGATGTCCTGGCTGTCCCCGATGACCATGGCGACGGCCAGCGTCTCGCCCAGCGCGCGGCCCAGCGCGAGGATCACGCCGCCCATGATGCCCGCGCGGGCGTACGGGAGGATCGCCCGGGAGATGACTTCCCACTTCGTGGCGCCCAGCGCGTACATCGCTTCACGCTGGTCCTGCGGCACGAGCCGGATGACGTCCCGCGCGACGGACGCGGTGTACGGGAGGATCATGACGGTCAGGATGATGATCGCCAGGGCCAGGCCGCGCCCGGCGGCGCTGCTGGGCACGAAGAAGCATTCCAGGCTGGTCTGGTTCTTGTTCCACAGGTCGGTGCAGCGCGTCAGCGTCTGGACGTTCTCAGGGCTGGTGAAGAAGTTCGTCTGCCACTTGCCGAGGATCGGGGCAATCACGAACAGCGCCCACAGGCCGTACACGACGCTGGGCACCGCGGCGAGCAGTTCGATCAGGTAGCCGACCGGGTTGGCCAGCCACTTGGGCGCGTACTCGGCGACGAACAGCGCGCTCGCGATCGCCAGCGGCACGCTGATGACCAGCGCGGCGATGCTGGTCACCAGCGTGCCGGCGATCATGGCGGCCGCGCCGAACTCACCGGTGACGGGGTTCCACACGCGGCTGGTGAAGAAGTTCAGGCCGAACTTCTGCAGGGCGGGCCAGGACTCGGTGCCGAGCTGGTAGACGCTCAGGACGAACACGAGCACGATCACGGCGGCCAGCGCGAGGATCAGGCCCTCGAACACTCGGTCGCTGGCGCTGCTCAGCTGGCGGGGGGAGGCGGTGCGTTTGCTCATGGTTTCGTGACCCCTTCGGGACTCATGGACTCAGTTCACCCGGTTTTCGTCAGGCGACGGTCAGCCCACCCGCTTCAGGTGCGGGCAGGCTGGTCAGAAGCGCGCGGCGTGCCCGTTGCCTGGGCACGCCGCGCGGTCGAGCGTGAGGTCAGATCTTCTTGCCGCCGTAGGTCATCTTGGCGATGATGCTCTTGGCCTTGTTGGCGACGGTGTCGGGCAGCTTGGCGTAGTCCAGCGCCTCGTTGTACTGCTGGCCGCTGGTGACCATCCAGGTCAGGAGTTTCTTCAGCGCGGCGGCCTGGGCCTGGCTGCGGCCGCTGTAGTTCTGCTCCTTGTAGAAGATCAGGTACGTGAAGCTGGCGATGGGGTACGCGTCGCCGTTGGCGCTGTTGGTCAGGCTGACGCGGGTGTCGGCGGGAATCACGACGCCCTTGGCGGCCAGCGCGGCGGGCCCGTTGTCGGCCACGACGAACTTGCCGGCGCGGTTCTGCACGCTGCCGAAGGTCAGTTTGTTCTGCTTGGCGTACACGAGTTCCACGTAGCCGATCGCGCCGGGGGTACTCTTCACGACGCCGGCCACGCCGTCGTTGCCCTTGGCGCCGGTGCCGACGGGCCACTGCAGGCTGTTGCCCACGCCGACCTTGCTCTTCCACTCGCTGCTGACCTTGCTCAGGTAGTCGGCGAACACGTACGTCGTGCCGGAGCCGTCACTGCGGCGCGCCACGGTGATGGGCAGCGGGGGAATCGTCACGCCGGGGTTGATGGCGGCGATGGCCTTGTCGTTCCAGGTCCGGATCTTGCCCAGGTAGATGTCGGCCAGGACCTTACCGGTGAACTTGAGGGGCGCGGTGACGCCGGGAAGGTTGTAGGCGGGCACCACGGCGCCGATGGCGGTGGGGATGTGCAGCAGGTCGGCGGGCGCGGCCTTCATGGCCTCGTCGCTCATGGGGTTGTCGCTGCCGGCGAAGTCGACGGTGCGCTCGGTGATCTGCTTCTGGCCGGCGCCACTGCCGACGGACTGGTAGTTCACGCTGACGCCGGTGTCGCCCTTGTACTCGGCGAACATCTTGCTGTACAGGGGGTAGGGGAAGCTGGCCCCGGCGCCCGTCAGGCTGGACTGCGCGCTGGCGGTGGTCACGGCGAGGGCGGCGGCGAGGACGAAGATCTTCTTCATGGGGCGCAGTCTGCCGCCCGATTGTCAGCGCCGCGTCACGCGCCGCGAGTCGCCACGCGGCGCGTGATTTCACTGCCGCGAAGCGCGCCGGGGCGGCTCTCCACCGGACAGGTAAGGCACCCGGCGCGTCAGGGATGGATCAGGTGAGGGGGCCTGGACTCAGTATGGTCCAGCGTCCCGGGTCGGTGGCGCGGCAGGACGGACCCGCCCGGCCAGGTCGCGGGCCGCGCGGGCGAGCAGGGTGGTGTCCACGCCCGCCGCCACGAAGGTGCAGCCCGCCGCGCGATAGTGCGGCACCTGCGCCTCGGTACAGAGGATGCCCGCCGCCTTCCCCGCCGCGCGGGTGCGGGTCACGGCGTCCAGGATCGCGGCCTGCACGTCCGGATGCGCGGGGTTCCCGAGGTAGCCCAGGCTGGCACTCAGGTCCGCCGGGCCGATGAACACGCCGTCCACGCCCTCGACAGCCAGGATGTCGTCCAGCGCGGCGAGTCCGGCGGCGCTCTCGACCTGCACCAGCAGGCAGATGTCAGCGTCGGCGCGGTGGAGGTAGTCCGGCACGGCGTTCCAGCGGGACGCGCGGGCGATCGCGCTGCCCACGCCCCGCACGCCGCGCGGCGGGTAGCGGGTCGCGGCGACCAGTTCGCGGGCCTGCGCGCCGCTCTCGACCATGGGGACCAGCAGGGTCTGCACGCCCAGGTCGAGGTACTGCTTGATCAGGTGCGTCTGCCCAACCGGAGGCCGCACGATGGGCGTGACCGGGTACGCCGCCATGGCCTGGAGCACGCTCAGGGTGCTGCGCACGTCGTTCGGCGCGTGCTCGCCGTCGATCAGCAGCCAGTCGAAACCCGCCCCAGCGATGATCTCCGCGCTGTACGGGTCGGCCAGCGCCAGCCACAGACCCAGCTGGAACTCTCCGCGCGCCAGGGCCGCCTTCAGGGGATTGTGCAGGTCCGGGGCGCTCACCGCGCGAACCTCAGGGTGACGCTGCCCAGCGGGCCGTAATCCGCGTGGAACAGGTCGCCGGGCGCGGCGTCCACCGGGCGCACGAACGACCCGGCCAGCACCGTCTCCCCCGCCCGCAGCGTCACGCCGTGCGGCGCGAGACGGTTGGCGAGCCACGCCACGCCCTCGGCCGGGTGATTCAGCACGCCGGCCGCCACGCCGGTCTCCTCAATCACGCCGTTGCGGAACAGCAGCGCGCCCACCCAGCGCAGATCCACGTCGGTGGGCCGCACCGGCCGCCCGCCCAGGACGATCCCGGCGTTCGCGGCGTTGTCGCTGATGGTGTCCGTGACCTTGCGGGTCGCGCCGGTCTCGCGGTCCACGCGCTCGATGCGCGCGTCGATGATCTCGGCGGCGGGCACCACCCAGCGCGTGGCGTCCAGCACGTCCATGACGGTCACGTTCGGGCCGCGCAGGTCCTTCCCGAGGATGAACGCGAGTTCCACCTCCACGCGCGGCACGATGAAGCGCCCCGACGGGATGGGCTGGAGTTCGCTGAACACCATGTCGTCGAGCAGCGTCCCGTAGTCGGGCTCGTCGATGTTCACGGCCTGCTGCATGGCGCGCGACGTCAGGCCGATCTTGTGCCCGATCACGCGGCGGCCCTGCGTGAGCTTGTGACTGACCCAGGCGTCCTGCACCCGATACGCGTCCGCGATCGTCAGGCCGGGGTACTGGCCGGACAGCTGCCGCATAGGCGCGCGGGACTGCTCGGCGGCGTGCAGGCGGCGCGCGGCGTCCTGCACCTGCGCGTCACTGAGGCCGCTCATTTCCCCTCCGGTTGCGTGGTGCCATCACCATGCAACCCGAGCGGAGCGAGGAGGAGACAGACGGCTCCCGGGCGTGGAGTGGATAAGTCGGTGAAGTTCCGACTTGTCCACGAAACAGACGGGAGCCGTTTCACGCGCCCACCTTGCGGTAGCGGGCGTGAATGTTGTTGTGCTTGAAGGTGCCCGCCTCGCTGAACTCCGCGATCTCCAGCGACAGGGCCAGGGTGCGGGAGTCGAAGTCGGCGGCGAAGTGGCTTTTGAGCACCTCGAACAGCGCCGCGCCCGTCTCGGCCTTCACGGTCTCGCTGCGCCCGGCGGCGATCTTCAGGGTGACGTGCACGAACGCGTCGTCATGCGCGCCCTCGGCCACCACGTACTCCGTCAGGCGGTGCGCGCGGGCACGGATGCCGCCCGGCGGGTACACGTCCGGACGGGCCAGCAGCACCCCGTTCAGGGCACGCAGCAGCTCCGGCACGCGCGGCGCGGTCAGGTTATCGGTGTACTCGACGGTCAGGTGCGGCATCAGATCCGCTGCCCTTCCTGCGCGATCAGCGGCTCGGCGTCCTCCGACTCCCACCCCACGTCGTTCTCCAACGCGCCCAGCCCGTCGATCTCCAGGCGCATCACGTCCCCCGGCTTCACGTGCGACACGCCCTTCGGCGTGCCGGTCAGGATCACGTCGCCCGCCTGCAGGGTCATGAAGCGGCTCATGAACTCGATCAGTTCCGGCCCGCGCAGGATCATGTCCCGCGTGTTGCCCTCCTGGCGCAGCTCGCCGTTCACGAACGCGCGCAGGCCCAGGTTGTACGGGTCCGGCACCTCGTCCGCCGACACGAGGTACGGCCCCAGCGGCCCGAACGTGTCCCAGCCCTTGGCGCGCATGGGCGGGCGGTAGTAGTTGCTCACGTAATCCCGCACCACCAGATCGTTCGCGATGGTGTACCCACCGATGTAGTCTTCGGCGTCCTTCGCCTTCACGCGCCGCGCGTCCCGCCCGATCACGATGCCCAGTTCCACCTCGTAGTGCATGAACTGCGCCCCGCGCGGGTACTCCACCGTGCCGCCGTGCGGCAGCAGACTCGTGTTCGGCTTCAGGAACATCACCGGCTCCTCCGGCGTCTTGAAGCCCAGCTCCGCATTGTGATCCGCGTAGTTCAGCGCCAGCGCGATCACCTTCCCGGGAGTCACGGGCAGCAGGAACTGCACCTCGTCCGGACGGTGCGCCTCACCCGCCGCGTCGATCAACATGCCATCCCGGAGCACGCCACGGTGCTGACGGCCACGGGCCATAAAATTCGCTGTTTTCATTGGAAACCTCGGTTGGGAACGGATTCGCGGGCGGACCCCTCAGTCCGCTGCGCGGCCAGCTCCCCTCAAGGGGAGCCAGAAGAAAGCAGCTGCAAGCCTCCCCTTGAGAGGAGGTGCCCCCGACAGGGGGCGGAGGGGTTCTTCCAGCTCAACTTAAATCACGTTGACGGGAATGCCGACGAGGTCGCTCTCGCGGGGCTGCACCCAGCCGCCCTCGAAGGCTTCGAGCAGGGAGCCTTCCTCGAACCAGCTCTTCGGGGTTTTCGCGCCCCAGAGGGTCTGACGGCGCGGGTCGTTCAGGGACCAGCGGATCGGTTCGAAGTCCGGGTCGACGGTCAGGTAGTCGCAGGTGTACAGCTCGATGCGGTGCCCGTCGGGGTCGCGGATGTACAGGAAGAAGGCGTTGCTGACGCCGTGGCGGCCGGGGCCGCGTTCGATGTGTTCGGGCATGCGGGCGCCCGCGAGGATGTCGCAGGTGCGGATGATGCTCTGCATGTCCGGCATCCAGTACGCGAAGTGATGCAGTCTCGGCCCCGCGCCGTTCGTCAGGGCGAGGTCGTGGACGCTGCCGCGCCGCTGAATCCAGGCCGCCCAGATGCGCCCGTGGTCGTCCTCGGTGTACTCGCTGAGGCGGAAGCCGAGGTGGTCCATGTACCAGCGCATCACGCCTTCCACGTCGGGCGTCATGACGTTGATGTGGTCGATGCGTTGCAGGCCCGCGCCGCGGTGCAGGTGGTAGTCCTGCAGCAGCCAGGGGTGCTTGACGGACTGCGCGTAGAACGCGACGGGCACGCCGTACGGGTCCTGGAAGCGCAGCAGGCGCGGGCGGTCGAGTTCCGTCTCCCAGCGCCAGGGGATGCCCTGCGCGTCCAGGAACGCGGTCAGGGCGTCCAGGTCGGCGTCGGTGCCGACGCGGTACGCGAGGTGCTTCACGCCGGCCTCGGGCGCGAGTTCGAGTTTCAGCGTCCACTCGCGGTCCTCGTTGGCGCGCAGGTACAGGGCTCCCTCGGTCTCGTGCAGGACGTTCAGGCCGAGCAGGTCCACGTAGAAGTGGCGGGAGGCGGCGAGGTCGGTGACGTAGAAGATGCCGTGCGCGATGCGGATGGTGTTGGGCGTCTGCATGTCAGTCCGCCGCCACGGTCTTGGTCTGGTCGGGGTTGGTCTGGTCAGGGCTGGTCTGGTGGATGAACTCGCGGATGCGCTGCACGTAGGGTTTCTTGTCGTAGACCTCGTACAGGGCGCTGTGCATGCGGATGGGGTCGCCGAAGAAGTGCTTCTCGTACAGGTTCTGCCGCGCGCCGAAGCTGCTCAGGGTCAGGTCCCAGGCGAGGCGGAAGAGTTTGAGTCGCTCCTCGGCGCTGGCGTTCGTGGCCTGCAGGTGCTTCTCGATGAACGCCCCGAGTGGCCCCTCGCGGTCGGCCTTGCTGGGCATCATGATGATCCCGGACGCGCCGAGCAGCTGGATGATCTCGTTCAGGCGCGGGTAGATCGCCGGGTAGTAGTTCCGCGCGGCGTCCAGCGGGCCGCGCGCGGGCGTCATGACGCCGTACGCGTTGAGCTGCGCGCCTTCCACGGCGGCCACCTGCAGGGCTTTCATGATCTCCAGGGTCACGATGATCTCGCTGACCTTGCTCTGCACGTGCTGGAACTGCCCGCTGCCGACGGTGTCCACGATGCTCTGCGCGAGGCCCAGGAACGCCTCGGTCTTGCTGACCTTCTGGTTCACGACCTGGTACGCCATGTGCAGCACGGCGTCGGTTTTGGCGTAGGCCTGGTTGGCGAGGGTCATGTCGTACATCAGGAACACCCGCTCCCACGGCACCAGCACGTCGTCGAAGATCACGAACGCGTCCTGCTCGTCGAAGCGGCTGGACAGCGGGTGGTCTTCCACGTCGCGGCCCAGGTCGAAGGGTTCACGGCACTGGAAGTACAGGCCCGGCGTGTTCGTGGGCAGCCCGAAGCCGATCGCGTAACGGCTGCGGTCGCCGTTCTCCTTGATGACCGTGGACGGGAAGATCAGGATCTCGTCCGCAATGGGGAGGGTGGCGAGCATGCGCGCGCCGCGCACGATCACACCGGCCTCGGTCTCCTCGACGATGCCCATGGCGATGTACGGGTCGGGCAGTTCGGACGCCTGCTTGCCGCGGTTCACCTGCGGGTTCGTCAGGGCGTGCGTGAGGCACAGGTCGTGGTCGCGCACGTACTCGAAGTAGCGGCGCATGTTCTCGCTGAAGTTCCGGCCCGAGCCCGGCTCGCCGCTGGATTCGCACTGGTCGAAGTACGCGCTCGCCATCCCGGCGGCCATGACGTTCGTGTTCATGTAGTCCGGCGCGCGGCCCAGCGTGCCCAGCGAGTAGTTCGCGCGGAGGCGGTGCGCCTCGCCGATCCGGCGCAGGTCCTCCTTGGTGCGGGGCACCATGAACGCGGTCGCGTGCCGCTCGCTGCCCTCCTCGAAGGTCAGGACGTCGCGGTAGCGCGGGTCGTGCTGCAGGTCGTACAGCCCGGCCAGCGAGTGGGCGATGTTGCGCGTGGCGGGGTGCGTGGTGGCGTCCTCCACCCGCTGCCCGTCGATGTACAGGTTGGGCGGGTTCAGGCGTAGGCGGTCGAGGAACTGCTGTCCGGTGCGGGCCATCTCAATTCTCCTTGTTCTGGGGCGTGCCCGGCATCCCGAGCTGCTGGGCGCGGTGGCCGTTCAGGTTGATGGCGACGTTTTTCGTCTCCATGTAGAAGTCGAACGAGTAGTCGCCGCCGTCACGGCCGATGCCGCTGGCCTTCATGCCGCCGAACGGGGTGGGCAGGTGGCGGACGTTCTCGCTGTTCACCCAGATCATGCCGCTGTCCAGGCCGTGCGCGAAGGTGTGCGCGCGGGTCAGGTCGTTCGTCCATAGGTACGCCGCGAGACCGTACGGCACGTCGTTCGCGAGACGCAGGGCGTCCTCGTCCGTGTCGAACGGGATGACCGTGAGGACCGGGCCGAAGATCTCTTCCTGGGCGATGCGCATGTCGTTGCGGGCGTCGGTGAAGAGGGTGGGGCGCACGTAGTTCCCGGTGTCGCCGATGCGTTCGCCGCCGACCTTGATGGTCGCGCCGTCCGCGCGGGCCGCGTCAAAGTACGAGCAGACCTTCTCGAACTGCCGGGGGTGGATCAGTGGGCCGACCTCGGTGGCGGGGTCAAGGGGGTCGCCCACGCGGATGTTCGCCACGCGCGCCGCGAGCTGCTCGACGAAGGCGTCGTGCACGCCGCGCTGGACGAGCAGGCGGCTGGAACTCGTGCAGCGCTGACCGTTCAGGGAGTAGATCATGAAGATCGCGGCGTCCAGCGCCCTGTCCAGGTCGGCGTCGTCGAACACCACGACCGGGTTCTTCCCGCCCAGTTCGAGGTGCACGCGTTTGAGGGTGTCCGCCCCCTGCTTCTGGATCAGGCTGCCGGTGCGGCTCTCCCCGATGAACGCGATGGCTTTGATCAGCGGGTGCTCGGTCAGGGCCTTCCCGGCACTCTCGCCGAAACCGTGCACGAGGTTCACCACACCAGCGGGAATGCCCGCCTCGTGCATGATCTCCGCGAGGATCGTGGCGGTCACGGGGCTCCACTCGGCGGGTTTATGCACGACCGTGCACCCGGCGGCCAGCGCCGGGGCAATCTTCCAGGAACTCAGCATGAACGGCGTGTTCCACGGGGTGATCACGCCGACCGGCCCGATGGGCTGGCGGACGGTGTAGTTCAGGAAGCCGTCGGTGGGGAGGCTCAGGCCGTCCTGGGCGCCCTCGGCGCGGTCGGCGAAGAAGCGGAAGTTCTCGGCGGCGCGCACGGCCGCACTTTTCATGAAGCGGATGGGCTGCCCGGTGTCGGTGCTCTCGGCAACAGCGATGTCGTGCGCGCGGGCCTCGATCAGGTCGGCCACGCGGTACAGCAGCGCGCGGCGCTTCTTGCCGCTCAGCGCCCGCCAGGCGGGGAAGGCGGCGTGCGCGGCCTGCGCGGCGCCGTCGATGTCGCGGGCGTCGCCGCTGGCGGCCTGTCCCAGCACGCGGTTGTCGCTGGGCGCGTGGAACTCGAAGGTGTCGCCGGACTGCGCGCTCACCCACTCGCCACCGATGAAGTGGCGCAGCGGCTCGCGCAGGCGGTCGTGCAGGGCGTCCACGGGGGACGGAGTCGTGACGGTCATGAACCCTCCAGAGAGGGGCGCGTCGGGATGCGCCCGGAACGTGAGTTGAGCTTCCCCGCAGCGTAGGCCCGCCCGGGCGGGAGTCTCAACGGTGGGATGCACAGTAATCACAATGGCTTTTGTATGATTTGACAATGAGCAATCTGAGGGTAGCTGGATGAGCGTGACCCTGGCGGCGTTGCGGGGGGCGCTGGGCCTCTCCCCCACCCCCATAACGGAGCAGATCGGCGACGCGGAAGCCGCGGTGCGGGCGCTGCCCGACGCTCCGGCAGCGGACGTCCGCGCGGCGTTCGCGCGCCTCCAGGCCGACTCTCTGAGGCCGCACCTGCCGGGCCTGCGCGCCCTGCTGGACGGCGCGCAGCGCGCCCTGAATCACCCGCAGCCGGAGGCGACCCTCGCCCGCTGGCTGGCGGGCGTCACGGGCGGCGAAGTGACCGTCCGGGCCAGTTGGGGGGACGTCGTCGCGCACGCCGGGCACGCCCCGGACGGCGCGGAACTGACCGAGGTGCCCCTCGCATTCGAGCGCCGCCCGGTCGGCACCCTGCAGCTGCGGGCCGCTCCCGGCTGGGCGGATCTGGCGGCGCTGATCGCGGAATTGCTGCGCCTGGCGCGCCTGCAGGCGGCGGCAGCGGGCGCGGCGCGGCGGCGCGTCGGCGAGCGGCAGTTCGAGGCGCTCCTCGCCGGGGACGGTGCGCAGCTCCCGCCCGGCGAGGGCTTCACGGTCGCGGCGCTGCGCCTGGATGGCCCGCCGCCCCGCTCCGCGCGTGCGCGAGAGGCCCGCACGGCGCAGCTGGACGTGCTGTGCAGTGTCGGCGAGGGCTTCTTCTACCGCCGGGGCCTGACCTGCCTGACCGCCGTGCGCGCCCAGGGGGACCATGACGTGGCCGCGTGGCTGTGGCCCGCCGCCGATCCGGCCGGGGCGGCCGGGTTGCACGAGGCGCTGCTGAACGCCACGACCGCCGCGTTCCGGCTGGGGGTCAGCCGGGCGCACGCGGGGGCCGGGGCCGCGCCGGACGCGCTGCGCGAGGCGGCGCAGGCCCTGAGTCTCGCCCCGGCGCGCGGGGCCGCCACGTTCACACAACCGGACCCGCTGCGGCCGCTGCTGGACAGCCCGGAGCGGGCCGCGCACGCCGCCGACTGGCAGGCCCGACTGCGCGTCGGGGACCCGGACGGGAAGCTGGCCGCCACGCTGCGCGCGTACCTGGGCCACACGGGCTCACTGGCCGCGCTGGCAGATGACCTGAACCTGCACCTGAACACCCTGCGCTACCGCCTGCGCCGCGCCGAGGAGCTGCTGGGCGGAGGGCTGAGCGACCCGGCGTTCGTCGCGCGGGTGTACCTCGCGTTCGGTCCCTGACCGCCGGGAGCAAGGTGCTGGCCGGCCGGGGTGGCGGACCGCAGGTGCCCGATACGCCCAACGACTCCACGGCCCATCCATGTGCCTTCCGGTGGTCGCTTCAGCGTCCGGGAGAGCGGCCCGCCATCACTCCGTCCGGGCTCAGGGGGTGTCCGGCGGCCCGGGCTCGGTCTGCTCGCGGCGCAGCTCGATGAACGCAGCGACCAGGCCGGGGTCAAGGACGTGCCCGGCCATGCGCCGCAGTTCCCCTGTGGCTTCGTCTTCCGGCCAGGGGTTCTTGTAGGGGCGGGCGCTGGTCAGCGCGTCGAAGGTGTCGACCACCGCGAACACGCGCGCCAGGAGCGGAATGGCCTCGCCGGCCAGGCCGTGGGGATAGCCGCCCCCGTTCCAGTGCTCGTGGTGGTGCAGCACGATGTCCAGGCACGCCTGCCCGAGGGCGGGTGTGTGGCGGAGCATCTCGTACCCGGTAACGGGATGCTGCCGCATGACGGTCCACTGTTCCGGCGTGAGCGGGCCGGGCTTGAGCAGGATCTGGTCGGGAATGGCGATCTTGCCCAGGTCGTGCAGGTACGCGCCGCGCCGCAGGTCGTCCTGTTGCTGTTCGCTCAGGCCGAGGCGGCGGGCCAGGGCCAGGGCCAGACGCACCACGCGGTCGGTGTGGCCCTTGGTGTCGTAGTCACGGTATTCGAGGGCGACGCCCAGGGTGCGCAGTGTCTCCTCGCGGGTGGTGAGGATGGTCTGCAGGTGCTGGTCCTGTTCGCGGGCGACGGTCATCAGCTGGCCCGCCTGCGCGACCACGCCCCGCAGGCGTTCGCTGGGCGCGTCGGGCACGGCGCGGTACAGGGCGATCAGCGCGGTCACGCGCCCGCCCGTGGTCTGCACGGGGAACAGCCAGCAGGCGCGCAGGCCGCTGCTGGCCAGCGCGACGCGCCACGGCGTCCAGCGGCTGGCGTGCTCCAGCGTGGCGAGACCGAGCGCCTGTCCCTGCACGGCGTCCACCCAGGCGGGGTGCAGGTCGTCCGGCTGGGGGGGTGGCGTGAACGTGCCGAGCAGGTCGTCCGGCAGGCCGGTGCTGGCGGCGCTGGTGAGGGTGGTGCCGGCGACGGTCAGCAGCTGGGCGGCGATCACGCCGGGCAGCTGGGTCAGCAGGGTGCACAGGAGGGTGAGGGTGTCGGCCAGCGGCTCTCCGACCGCGATGGACTGCAGCACCTCGGCCCGCGCCCGTTCCAGCTGCTGCTCGCGGTGCCGGTCGGTGACGTCGTGCGCGAGGGCCACCGTGCCGATCACGTGATCCTGCGTGTCATGCAGGGGTGAGACGTGAATCTCGAACGTGTAGCCCTGCAGGTGGTGGGTGTAGCGCCCCCGCTGGCCGGCCAGCGCCGCCAGGTGCGCGCTGAGGACCTCGTCCTCCCGGCCGCCGTCGAGCAGGGCGGTGACGTGACGGCCGATCAGGTCCCGGGCCTGGAGTTTCAGGCGCTGCAGGGTCTGCCCGCTGATCATGCGCACGTGCAGGTCCGCGCCGGTCGTCCAGGAGAGGGTGGGCAGCTGCTCGTGCATCAGGTTCAGGTGCAGGGCCTGCTCGCGCAGTTTGCGCTGCGCTTCGAAGCGTTCGGTCAGGTCGTGAATGAACGCGGTGTAGTACTGCTGACCGTCGACCACCACGGGTTTCATCAGCAGTTCCATCGGGATGGCCCGGCCGTCTTTGTGCTGGGCGGTCACCTGCACGCGCCGCCCGGCGACGCGCGTTTCGCCGGTCTGCTGGTGGCGGGCCATGCCGCGCTGGTGTGCGTCCCGGTCGGCGGCTGGGATGATCAGGGACGCCAGCTGCTGCCCGAGCGCATCTTTGAGGCTGTACCCGAAGATGCGGGTCGCGGCGGGGTTCCACGCGACGATCCGCCCGTGCCGGTCCATGCTGATGATGGCGTCCATCGCGACTTCCATGAGCGCGTCGCGCCGCGCTTCGAGGGTGCGGGCGTGCTGCTCGGTGGCCTTGCGGGGCGTGATGTCCCGCACGATCGCCAGCGCCCACACGCCCGGCTGCGGCGGCACGACCGGCATGAAGTCCAGTTCGCACCACACGGGCGTGCCGGGGGTGTGCAGCCGCACTTCCAGCTGAACGTCCTGTCCGCTGTGCAGCCGCACCAGGATGTCGTCCGGCACGGCGGCCTGATCGTCGGGGTGCAGCAGGGTCAGCAGCGACTGCCCGCGCACCTCCCGGTCCGGGCGCAGGCGGGCCTCGAGGCTCTCGGTGAGGTCGGCGACGAACAGCCGCTCGTCGAGCAGGATCAGTCCCTGGTCGGCCTGACGCTGGAAATGCGAGAGGATGCCCAGCGAGACGGCGCGGGCAATTTCCTGCGTGAACTCACTCTCAGGCATGACCGGACGGAACGGGCGAGATGGGCACGTGTTCAGTATGACCCGCGGCTGGCGGCGGCGCACGCGGCAGCACACATCCCCCACGGTGGGCCCCACGGCGGCCCCCACGGCGGGTCGGTGGCCCCGTGAGACCTCTGTTGGACCCAGGTGCCGCGCCGCGGTGAATCCGGCCCGGCGGGCTGAGCAGGGTGTCATACGGATTCCGTCTGTTTCGCCCTCCACCCGCCATATCACCGGGGTGCCGACTCCACGTCCGGAACCCGTTTCTCTCCTGCTCGCTCTGCGGCGCAGCTCTCCGAGTCCGCTCGGGTTGACGGTTGTTGCACGCCGTTCAACCGGAGTCCGTATCTGCCTGCGGAGCCCGGCGTGGGCGAAGTCGGGCAGGTGGTCTGACAGCGCTCTCCAGGTCCATTGAGGGGCGAAACAGCACGCCCTTCAAGTTCACGTCCAGCCGCTGGTGTCGTCCGGTGATCGCTCTGCTCGTTCCGGAGTGGTGGAGATGCCCCTCACTTCTCCTGAATTCTGCTGTGAGCGCGGGTCTGCCGGCGTTCCTGACGATCGTGGCGATACCCCTCACCTTCGACGTCGCCAACGGCGTGAGTTTCGGTATGATCACCACCTGCGCCGTCAAGGTGCTCGCGGGCCGCGCGCGGCAGGTCAGTCCCGTCGTGTACGCCGTGGCTGCACTCCTGCTGGCCCGTTAAGTGTTCCTGACCGGCGAGTGATCCGGCGTCCAACTCGTCCGGTCAGAGGGCGCCGGGCCGCCCTTCGATGCCCGGCAGCCCGCTTCTTCCTTCACCCGCGTCCGTTCCACACCACAGGCCCGGGCCACCGGGGTCCGCTGGAACCGTCCCGGCGGCGATGCAGCGCGACGGGCGAGTGGCGTCCGCTCGACTAAACCGGCGGACGCTTCCCCTGTCATCGACTGGCCGAACGGGCGCGCGGACGCCCTAAGGGAGGTAGACCAGGAGTCGGCCCACCGTGGGGCTGGCGTGAGGGCTGACCCGCAGCAGACAGGGCTTCATAAAATCTCCAGAGTTTGAGATCAGTTCAGGATGATGGTCAGATTTCCCATCTTGTTCCTACGTCACTGCGTCATCCTTTCAACATGGATGTATTCGTGATGTCGGCAGCGTTCATCGGAGTTCAGGTCGTGGCGGGCATTGCGGTCGCTGCCGCCATCGGCGTCAAGGTTCTGCATGGTCCGGCCCGGTCATCTTCCTCCCTCAGGGACCGGGCGACACCGCGCACCTGGCAACGGCAATAAAGACGACACCCGAAGCGCGCGAACTCCGGTGCGCGCGCTTTTTCTCTTGTGGGGTGGCCGCGCCGGGCGGCTCAGCTCGTCAGGGGTGCCTCATGTGCAGTCCGGTTGAACGGTGTTGCCGAAAGCGTTCAATCCGAGCGGACGGGTAGTTGACTGGAACTATTGATGGCGGTTTAAATTGAAGTCGCCGCCATGAGGTGCTGCGGCAACTTGATGTACCGAATCCTCTGCCAGCCCGCACGCAGCCGTGTCCTCAGTTCCTTTGTCGTCCTGGCGCAGAAATTCCCCAAGACGTTCCGCTTCACGTAGGCCCAGACCTTCTCAATCGGATTGAACTCCGGTGAATACGGTGGCAGGTACACCAGCGAGAGCCGAGCCTGCGTCTTCACGAAGGCCGAGACGGCCTTCGCCCGGTGAATCGCGGCATTGTCCAACACCACCACCAGTTCGCCCGTCACGTGCTTCAGCAGGTGGTTCAGAAACGCCAGCACATCACCCGTCTTGACCGCTCCTGTCTGGGTCCGCTGGAGAAATTGCCCGTTCGACGTGATGGCCCCAAGCGTTGAGAGCTTCTGCCAACTGGCCGGAAGACGCACCACGGGTGTCTTCCCCCGTTTTGCCCATGTCCGTCGGAGCACGCCTTTCAGACTGAAGCCCACTTCATCGAGGTAGACGAGCGTGGCGCCCTGCGCGACCTTTTTTTTCGACACCAGGGCGCGTGGTCTGCACCCAGGTTCGTACGGCCTCCTCATTCTGTTCCAGCGCCCCTTTACCGGGTTTCTGCGGCGAGAATCCCAGGCGATGGAGCACCTTGCGAACGTGGTCGACGTGGTACCACACGTCCAAGTGCCGCCCGATCAGTTCGCGGACACGAGCGGTGGTCCAGGTGGAGTCGGGAAAGCCGTGTGCCAGGGCACCCTCCTGCAGGAGGGTGCTGATCTTCTGCTGCCCCTCCGGAGTCAGGCGGGGGGGCCGACCCGTGGTGGGGGTGGCCTCCAGGCCACCCTGGCGTTTGAGCCGCTCTTTCCAGGTGTAGACGGTGTGGATCGAGACGCCGAAGTGATCCGCGATCTGTTGGTTGGTGTGTCCACCGGCCTGAATCATATTCAGTGCGGCGAGTCGCCGTTCTTCGAGTTGGGCACGGGTGTACTTGGAGGGGTGCCACGGTGCCATGTCCTCGTCAGTCTAGCAACCTAAATTTCTGCCGTTATCAATAGACTTTGTTGGCGAATTCAGGCGATAGCTCCCAGACTCCGCATTTCTCGTTGCCGAGTCGTGATGCTCCGCCTCACCCAACAGCGGTTTTCGAATTCGCCAACAGAGTCGAACTATGCCCGACAGGAGACGCCCTGCGGCTGTGAGAGCCAGTCCCGCACCTTCCAGACGTGATCGGTCAGACCGATGGTCATGGCCGGTGTGCGTTGCAGGTACAGCTGACGTCCCTTCGGGACGTCGAGCTTGCTCCGCAGGCCCCGTTGCGTTCGGCACCAGTTGTAGATCCCTTGCACCAGGTGAGCCAGGCTCACTCGATGGACCCGCAGCCTCGCGAACGCGAGGCTTTTCCTCGCCAGGTGCGAGTTCATTCGCCTTGCTGTGGCGTTCTGACGCTCCACAGCCGAGGTATTGGGTTTGTGGTAGCCCAACCGCTGCAGTTCCTCCTCCACACGTGCCCGAGTCCCAGCCGCGATCTCGGTGCGGACCTTCACGACCCGCTTCCCCGCGTACTCCTTGATGATCCGGACGTGGGCTGATGACCGCGGGATTCGGTCGGCCGTCTTCGGGAATCGCCCGCGCGTCCCCCGTCTCGCCGGCTGATACGGCCTGCCGAACACTTCTGGAAACACCGTCTGGTACGACAGAAACCCATCAGTGAACAGCACGAGTCCTTGCGGATCGGTGAGTCGGTCTCGGGCCTGCACGAGGAGAGACTGAGTCAGGGCTGCAGTGCGCTCGCCGACCTCACCCTGGATCAGGAATTTGCTGCTCGGATCGATAACAGTCGCGTCCCACACGGACTCTTTCTTGCGCCCGACAAATCCGTAGCGCTCATCTGCCTGAATGCTCGTGACCTGAAGGTCACGAGCATTCAGGTCGTGGAGGTGTTGCGCGTGGGTTCCGGCAACGCGGACGATGCGCGCGACTGTGGTCCGGTGGCATCCGACCAGGTGGCCCGTGGTGACAACTCACTACTGCGCAACAGGTCTTCAGATCTTGCACCTGGATAGATGGACTGAATAGCCGTGCTGGCGCAGGAATTCCTCGTGTCGCTGCACCTCGATCATCAGCCTCACGATGACCAGTGCAGGCAGTGCGATGTGCACCGCCAGCCTGGCGTCCTCCTCCAGCGTTTTTCCTCCTTCAGAGCACAGCACGGTCAACGTGAACGCTGCACACACCAGGAGCACCCAGCGATCCAGCCCCTGAGCGGTATGAAGCGCGAACTGGTTCAACCCGAACTGATGCTTGGATTCCTTGAAGAAGGATTCGATCGCCCACCGACGTTTTCCCTCTCTGGCGACACCGAGAAGAAGGTCCGGTCGCCCCGGTCAAATCGGGCCAACGTCACGACCTCCCACGGCCAGTTGTGGAGCGACAGCCAACTGCCGTGCTCGCAGTCACTCACGGTCACTCGACCTGAGTGATCGGTGCGCCGATTCGACCGAACACCCACGACGAACTCGAACCCCTCATCCCGCACGCCCTGCAGGAACGTCGCGGACTCGAACCCGCTGTCCGCCAGCACGCACACGTCGAATCGCCGCCGGATCGGCTGTAGAACGGTGGCGAGGAGATCCAGGGCGAGCCGGACGGGGGTCGGGGTGCCCCGACCCCGGTACACGCGATACCCGACTGGGAATTTGAGCGTGCCGTACACGGCGTACAGGACCACGAGGTGAATGCCGTGCACACCGCCCTGCACGCGAACAGCGGGGAGTTTCTGGCCGGTCTTGGGGATGCTGGTGAGGTCGACGCACAGGTGAAGTCGCGGGCGCCGCTTGCGGCGCGCAGCCAGAAGAAGCGATTCCCATTGCGTGTGCTGAAGACTGTCCCAGCAGGCACGCGTGTCCCAGGTGTACGCGTTCAGGAAACGACTGAGGGCACTGGCGCTGACCGTGGAGGCGCGGTGAAGCGCTGTTTTCCGCCCCAGATCGAGGAACATGCCGAGCGCAGCCTCAAGGCTGCGCCGCTGATAGATCGTGCGGGGGACGGAGAGCAGGTGATCTGCCAGAATACGAGCGCGCTTCCCGGAGAGTCTGAGGTCGTTCACACCCTCGTTCTCTCGTCTGGGAGCGCGTTTTGACTACCTATTCACGTGCAAGATCTGAGGACATCTTCACGACTCCCCCGTACGGGCAGAATCCGAGACAACTCAGTAAGATACGCACCGATACATTGAGTAAAATTATGATTTTTTCACGAAAAGCTCGGAATTCACATTTCCGCCGTCCAATGGCGATCGTGTTGTCCTGCCTCCTCCTAGCCAGTTGCAACACCACCAGCCCCCCCCCGCTCAGTACCACACCGCCTGCGTCATCAACTCCAGTCCCCCTGCCGACACCCACGCCACCCTCCCCAGCGCCAGACCCGACCCCCTCACCAATCCCAGCGCCTGATCCAACCCCAGTACCCGTCCCAGCGCCTGATCCAACCCCAGTACCCGTCCCACCGGCACCCACGCCACCCGTCCCAGCACCTGACCCAACCCCCCCAGCCCCCGTACCGACGCTCATCGATGTGGCCAACTACCTCACGCTGACTGGCGACCAGACTGACAACGTGAAGCGGGCTCTGCAGGACGCCCAGACTTACGGCGTGCCCATGCAGTTTCCGGCCCGCACCATCGTGCTTCAGCAAGTCGGCGTCCTCCGCCTTCCCTCCAATGCAGTCATTCGCGCGACCGGCACTGTCTTTGACATTGCCCTGCCCGGCGCGGGAACCGACGGCGTCATCTTCACCGCAGACTCCGTCTCCGCGCTCGACTGGTCCGGTGGCACGTTTACCGGACATCGAAGCGACTGGTCCCCAGGCGCCAATGTCTCACCCATCGCCGTGAGCGGTGCCTCGCACGACATCGCGATTCGCGACGTCGTGATCGACGGCTTTACGGCCCCCGGCATCAAGCTGGTCGGTTCGGACATCACTCCTATTCGGCAGGTCACGCTCGAGCGGGTGACCCTACAGCGGAATGGCGCCTACTACTACGATTATCTTGAACGGCCCCCAGGGGGGCAAGCCGAAGGCACTGAAGAAACGGACAAGGGTCAGCTGTTGCTCCACCACGTGAGCGGGTTCACGGTCCGGGACAGTGTCATTCAGGATGCTCCCGGCGATGGAACCTATTTCCGGTGGTGCCAGCAGGGAGTCATTGACAACGTGCAGTTCCTGCTCAACAAGATGGGAGGCCTGCTCCTCAGTGAATGCGCGGACGTGACCGTGCAGAGCAGCCTGATGGATGGAAATGGCAGCCGGAACGTGACGGTGGAATGGGGGAGCGAGCGCATCAAGGTGCTGAACAACGTCATGCAGAACGGTGGGCGCCAGGGCATATGGGGATGGGGATGGTATTCCGGGGAACTCCAGGGAAACACGTTCCGGCACAACGGCCAGAAACGCGACCGCGACCTGACCGCAGACGTAGAGGTGGGCGAGTGGGTGCCAGGGGGCCTGCCCCAGCGGGGCGAGATCGTCATGACGGGCAACCGCTTCGAAACAGATCAGGAGCAGATGGCCTCGGTTCATATTCGGTCCCAGGTCGCTGGCGCGGTGGTGAAGGGCAACGAGTTCGGCGGGCCGGGGGCGATGGTGCGGGCCGATTCCCTGCTGTCAGGAGTCAGTGCGGTGACGGTGAGTGAGAACAAGGGGTGGTGGACGGAGCGGAGCGGGACAGTGCGCGTTCCAGTCGACGGCAATCGCAGCGTGACATTCGAACATGGGTTGAGCTTCAGTGATCCGGACGACGTACGGTCACTGGTGATTCAGAAGATCGTGTTGACTTCCCCGACGACGGAGTTGGGTAGTTACCAGGTGAAGGCTACGACGCGGACAGTCACGGTTACATTTGACCGTGCGCCGACGACGCCTGCTGACTTTCACTGGCAGGCTCACCTGGAGCGCGCCCGGTGACACACAGAACCGGGCCTGTTATCGGGCTGCAGATCTGCCAGCAGGCATCCTTTGTCCTAGCGCACAATTGAATCGTCAATTCGACTGCAAGCCCCGCCCAGCAGGCTTTTATCTTGACGCGAGGTCTGGAATCAGGAGTTGAAGAGCGAGCAGCGGATCAAGGGTCAAGCGACGCACCAGTGCCGTCACCTGACGGGTCTGTCCACTGAGCAGCGCGACCATCACGCCATTGAGCATCGCCCGTCCCTGTGCTCCTTTGCGCAACCGACACGCATCCTCGTGCAGCACGACATCCCGGCAATGGTGGCTTCGATTCTCGATGCCCCAGTGACCGCGCCAGATGCGCTCCGCTTCCTGAGCCGTCAGCAGCCGGCTGCTGACGGCATACCGCACCTCGACCCGTTGTGTGCCATCGCGGCGCGTGACCTGATGCTCACGACGGATCAACGTCTGCACGCCCCACAACCCTTCCCTGATGTCGTCCGGGACCTGCGCGTCGGTGATCACGGACGTACGCCGCTCCCAGACTTCTCCACTGCGCCGCTCGACGTCCACGACGTGATCGTGCGCCGGGTACGTGAACGCGAACATCGCCCATTCCTTGAGCGAGCGGGTGTTGTTCTTGAGGGGGACGAGGTAGGCTCCGCCTGCCTCGTCGATGCGGGTGGTGAGTTCCCGCTCGGTGTAGGCGGCGTCCAACGTCACGAGCCACCCTGTTCCAAAGAGGGTCGTGAGGGTGGGGAGCAGATCCTGCATTCCTTTGGCTTCATGACGTCCGGCCTGATCGACCTGCGCGACGGTCAGCGCCAGCTCATGGAAGAAGACCGACAGGAACGAGAGGGCCGAACGGCCCTCTCGCGCACTGCCTTTCAGGACTTTGCCGTCACCAGCGAGGATGACCAGGCCGTCCTGCGCCGTGGGATGTTGAGCTTTCACCCAGTCCAGCAGAGCGCGTTGCAGTTCAGGGAGATGCTGGTCCAGCGACCAGAAGAAGCGGTAGATCATGGCCTGCTGGGCGAGGCGGTCGAGGCCGAGGTGCTGGCTCAGCACCTCGCGGTGTCCGGCAAGCCACTGGGTGAGGGCAAGGATGTTGGGTGGTCCGGCGATGAGGCCACTGAGTATGAGGGTCCAGAGGCCATCCCACGGGTCATGGATGCGCGTCGGGTCACGCCAGTCTGGAATCTGGGTTAGAAATGGGAGCGGGCTGATGGGTTGTGTCACGACTTCCAATCAGCCCGTCTTGTTGGACCCGAGTCAAGATAAAAGCCTGGACGCGAGGAGGAACACGGGTTCCGGGCGTGGCGCTGGCGACCCGGTCTTCTCCTGGGGGGTGAACAAACCAGACGCACTCCGTTTCACACAGGGACATCGTCAGTAGGCACCGGCGCTGCGCACCACGGCCCGGAAGGTCCGCAGGAGAATGACCATGTCCAGCCAGATGCTCCAGTTGCGCACGTAGTACGGGTCGTGAACGAGCATCCCCTCATCGCCGGCGTCGGAGCGGCCCGACACCTGCCATAGGCCCGTCATGCCTGGCCGCACCTCACGGCGGAGCCCCTGCACACCGGCCGGCAGCTTCTCATAGTGATAACCGGGCAGGGGCCGCGGTCCCACCAGGGCCATGTCGCCCAGCAGCACGTTGACGAGTTGCGGCAGTTCATCCAGGCTGGTCTTGCGCAGGAACGACCCCACACGGGTAATGCGGGGGTCGCGGCGCAGCTTGTGATTCGCTTCCCACTCCTGACGTAGCGCAGGATCACGCGTGAGCCGCTCCTGGAGGACCGCTTCGGCGTTGGGGACCATTGTCCGGAACTTCCAGGTGTTGAACGTGCGCCCTCCCAGGCCCAGACGCGGCTGCAGAAACACCGGGTGGTGCCGGTCTTCCAGCCAGATGAACACGCCCACGAGCAGGCACAGGGGCAGCCAGAATGGACTGGACAGAACCACTGCCGACAGGTCGATGGCGCGTTTCGTCCGGCGTGCCACCGGATCGGCCAGCTGCTGGTTCAGGCTGATGCCCAGCACGCCACCCAGGTCGGTGGTGCGCGCCCACAGCGACTGGACGTCGAACAGGTCCGGAATGACGATGACCTTGCGGTACACCGTGAGGGGCCCGTCGAGTAGCGCGACGTGCCGCGCCCGGCCTGCGCCCGGCATGGCCAGGATGGCCACCGGCGCTTCGTACGTCCAGTCCTCGGTATCCCCGGCCACCGGCACGCCACCGATCGACTCTCCTCGGAGAGCGGGGTCGTCGTCGTACACCGCCACTGGATGAAACCCCAGGCCCTGTTCGCTCTGCAGCGCAGCGATGACCTTCTGTCCGCTGCGGGCGGCGCCGTACACGACCACCGGCACGCCCCACTGTCCGGCTCTCAGGAGCAGGTATTTGATGAGTGCGCGCAGGCCCACCAGGAAGACGGTCAGGAGCACACCGACGAAGGCGGCGGTGATCAGTACCAGCCAGTCGCCCCGCAGGAGGCCCGCGGTCAGGGCCACGCTGATCAGCAGCAGGCCGGTGACCTGCACGGTGTAGCGCAGTTCGGCCACGGCGCCCAGCCCCCAGCCGGGCAGCAGGTTGGCTCCGGCGCATAGCAGCGTGTGCAGCAGGAAGAGCAGGCCCCAGTTGTTCCTGAACCCGTGGAGGCTCGGCACCCACCGCGTGACCTGGTGCGCGATCAGGGCCGTCAGGGTCCACGCGAGGGCGTTGCCGGCGATCAGTGCGGTCGCATTGAGGTAGCGCCGCCGCGCGAACGCATTGGCGCGGCGGCTCCGGGTGAGGTTACGGGCGGTCAGGGGCATGGGCGCATCACGTCTTTCTGTGGAGAACAGCACAACACCCCAGCAGTATAAGAGCAGATGGACCGCAGATGAGGACACCGGGACCGGTGCGCTGCGTGGTCACCGGCCAGATCGCCGCCCTTTCTCATATGGGATCAGCTTGATGTGGTAAACTGCAAGGAATACGGTTGCCCTCCCTGACAGCCGCCCCCCCAGTCCCGCGAGGTCCACTATGAAAAAGATTCTTCTGACCGCCACCCTGCTCGTCGCTGCCGCGCCCTTCACGGCCACCGTCGCGTTCGCCCAGAACAGCCAGGCCACCCAGCAGGCCCCCACCGCCTTCGACGTGCTGAGCGCCATCCTGCGGGCCAAGGGTCTGATCCTGACCCCCGCGCAGATCCGGGCGATTCTCGCCCAGACCACCCCCAATCAGCTGGCCTCCCTGGCCCAGTCGCTCGGCGTCACTCCCGCCGCGCTGCGTGACCTGGTCGCCGTCGGGAACAGCCCCGTGCCCCCCGCCGTCGCCCTGCGTGCCGTGCTGGAAGCCGCGACTGGCGAACCCGTCAGCCTCGAAGGAGCCCAGCGCCTGATCGCCAGCGATCCCGCCACTGCCCAGGCGGTTTCCACCCTTAGCCGCGTGGCCGCGCTCGTCAACAACCCCGTCGCTGCCACCCAACTGGCCAACCGCGCCGAAGTCCTGGCCAATCAGCCCGTGACGCCCCGCGGTGGCGGGAACTGACCCCCACCCCCCACCCCAGTGCCGCCCAACCGGGCGGCCTTTTTGTGTGCCGCCTCCCGCCACTGACCGATCAGCCACCCCGTCCTATCAGCGCAGGTACTCTCCATGACCACACTCCCCGTCCCCTGGCCCATTGGCGTCGCTCTGGCGGCCCTGACCGCCGTTCCTCTCGTGCAGGCCACGCGTGACCTGCGCAGCGACCACGAGCTGCGACGCGCCGCCGCCCTTCAAGGCACCCTGGACTTCGACCCGGCCCTGCGCGCCCTGCGGGAAGCGACCCGCCTGAACCCCAGCGACCCGCGCGCCCACCTGAAACTCGGCCTGGCCACCCGCACCCTGTGGTTCTACCGCCGCACCCCGCAGCTCAAGAACGAGGCGGATACGGCCTTTCAACGCGCCACCCAGCTCAGCCCCAGCTGGCCCTCGCCCTACTACGAGTATTCCCTGATGTACGCCTTCGTCAAAGACTACCCGCGCGCCCTCACCATCCTGCAGGGCGCCCTCGACCGCGATCCGAACAACGCCGCGTACTGGCTGCAGAAAGGCACCTACCAGGAACTCGGCCGGGACGTCACCGGCGCCCGCGCCTCCTACGAACGGTGCCTGATCCTCAACAGCACCGTTCAGGAATGCCGGGACAACCTGAAGGCCCTGCCGGTGACGCCATGACCGCCCCCACGGTCAGGTCACGACTGACCACCGCGCTGGAATGGCTGGCCCTCACCGTCGCCTGCATGACGCTGGCCTGGGGACCCCTGGCCCAGGGCTCCACGTTCGAGTGGGGGTTCAGCGGCCTGACCATCCTGGGATGCGCGGCCCTGGCCCTCACGCTGGCGGCCATCGCGGCGCGGGGACAGCTGACGCTACCCAACCCCTGGTGGCCTCTGTTCGCGGCCCTCTTCCTGGCGTGGGTGTGGCGCAGCGCCCTGACCGCACCGGACGTCCTGGCCGGAGAACGCTGGGCGGGTATCTGGACCGCCGTGCTGGGTGTGGCGTTCAGTCTGACCGTCCTGGCCCGGTCGCACCGCCGCCAGCAGATCGTGCTGAGCACCCTGCTCGTCACCGGTGGGATCGCCGTGACGCTGGCGCTCCTGCAGCAGCGGAGCATGCTCATCCCGGGGTACAGCTACCTCAACGGCGTCCCGGAGAAGATTCTGACCGGACCGTACTTCCACCCCAGTCACTACAGCGGGTACCTGATCACGGTCGCGGCCCTGTGCAGCACCGTCCTGCTGAACACCCGGCCCGGCTGGCATACCCTGCCCATCCTGGCACTGGCCGCCGGAGTTCAGTACACGAATCTGTTCACGGACGGCAGCAGCATCCCCGCCGTGATTCTCGCGGCCGGTATACCCCTGTTGGTGTGGCTGTGGAAGATACGCCCCTGGGTGGGCGTGGTCCTGAGTGCAGGTGCCGCCGCTGCCGCCGCGTGGGTCGTGATCACCCTAGCCACCCCGCAAGGCCAGCAGACCTTTGACGCGTACAAGACCCGCCTGGGGATCGACAGCCAAAACCTGACGGGCTTCCTGGCCGGAAGGGCCGATATCCACCAGTTCGGGCGGTCCATGTGGCACGCGCACCCGCAGCAGGGCGCAGGCGTCGGCCAGTGGGGCACGGAATTCCAGTGGTACCGCCCCGAGGGAAAAGCCGGGATCTCGGCCACCTACGTCAACTACGCGCACAGCGACTACCTGATGATCCTCGCGGAACTGGGCACCGTCGGCGCGGCCCTGCTGACCTTGACCGTCCTGCTGGCCATGTACCGGCGCGGCTGGACGGTCCTGAGCCTGAGCGGCGCGGCCATCCTGCCCGTGTACCTGTTCACGGGCCTGTACGACAGCCACCTGAGCGCCATTCCCGGCACCATGATCGGCGCCTTCGCCCTGATTCTGGGCGCACGCGCTGCCACCACGCCTGACGTCAGAATCGCCGATGAGACGACACCTCCGCCCGCAGGCATCGACCTGCATCTGTAGGGCAGCGCAACAGGGGGCGGGGAGCGCACTGGTCGCTCCCCGCCCGTCAATTTCGCCGATTCAGGACCGGATGTTGCCCGCCGCACGCTCCTGCATGAACCACGCGAACGTCCGCTCGATCCCCTCGCGGAGCCCCGTACGCGCCGACCAGCCCAACCCAGTCAACTTCGACACATCCATCAGCTTCCGGGGCGTGCCGTCCGGCTTGCTCGCATCGAACACCAGGTCCCCCTCAAATCCCACCACATCCGCGATCAGTTCCGCCAATTCCCGAATGGTCAGGTCCTCACCCGTGCCAATGTTGATCGGACCAGGCTCCGACACTTGTTCCATCAGGTACAGGCAGGCTTCAGCCAGGTCCTCCACGTACAGGAACTCCCGCAGGGGCGTCCCGCTCCCCCACACCTCCACCTGTGCCGCCCCGGCCTCCTGCGCCTCCACCATCTTCCGCATCAACGCCGGCAGCACATGCGAGCCCTTCAGGTCGAAGTTATCCCCTGGCCCGTACAGGTTCGTCGGCATCCCACTGATGAAGTCCGCTCCATATTGCGCGCGGTAATGATCACACAGCTCAATGGCCGCAATCTTCGCCACCGCGTACGCCCGGTTCGTCTCCTCCAACGGCCCCGTCAGCAGGTACTCCTCTTTCAAGGGTTGCGGCGCCATCCTCGGGTAGATGCAACTCGATCCCAGGTTCAGCAGTTTCCGCACCCCCGACTCGTGCGCCGCGTGAATCACGTTCGTCGCGATCATCAGGTTGTCGTACAGGAACTGCGCCGGGTACGTGCTGTTCGCCAGGATGCCCCCCACCTTCGCCGCCGCCAGGAACACGTACTCCGGACGTTCTTCCCTGAAGAACGTCCGCACCGCGGCCTGATCCCGCAGATCCAGCTCGGCACTGCGCCGCGTGATCAGGTTCGTGAATCCATCCGCCTCCAGGCGGCGCCGAATGGCGCCGCCCACCAGGCCGCGGTCGCCCGCCACGTAGATCCGCGCGTCCCGCGGCAGCGGACCGGTGTGCGCCACCTGCCCGGCCGACATCAGGTGTTCCCGATGCCTTTGAGCGCCACCTGATGCCCCGCGTCCAGCAGCGTCTTCTCCTGCCGCGCCAGTTCCAGGTCATGCTCGACCATCTCGGTCACCAGTTGATCGAAGCTCGTCCGGGGCGTCCAGCCCAGCACGGTGTTCGTTTCCGTGGCGTCGCCGAGCAGGTAATCGACTTCCGCCGGTCGGAAGTACCGGGGGTCCACCTGCACGTAGTCCTCGTAGTTCAGGCCCACCTGCGAGAACGCCTTCTCGGCGAATTCACGCACGCTGTACGCCTCGCCAGTGGCAATGCAGTAGTCCCGGGGGGCGTCCTGCTGCAGCATCATCCACATGGCTTCCACGTAGTCACGGGCGTGACCCCAGTCGCGCTTGGCATCCAGGTTGCCCAAGAAGAGCTGGTCCTGCAGGCCCATTTTGATACGGCCCACCGCGCGGGTGATTTTGCGGGTGACGAACGTCTCGCCGCGGCGGGGCGACTCGTGATTGAAAAGAATCCCGTTGCAGGCGTACATGTTGAACGCTTCGCGGTGGTTGACGGTCTGCCAGTAGGAGTAGACCTTCGCGACGGCGTACGGGCTGCGGGGGTGGAAGGGCGTGTGCAGGCCCTGGGGGGGCTGGGCGGCGCCGAACATCTCGCTGCTGCTGGCCTGGTAGAAGCGGACCTGCTTGCCGGTGCGGTCCTGGTAGTCGCGGATGGCTTCGAGGAGGCGCAGGGTGCCCAGGCCGACGACGTCGGCGGTGTATTCGGGCTGGTCGTAACTGACCTTGACGTGGGACTGCGCGCCGAGGTTGTAGACCTCGTCGGGCTGGATCTTCTCGATGAGGATGCGGAGACCGGAGGCGTCGGAGAGGTCGCCGTAGTGCAGGAACATGCGGGTGTCGGCGAGGTGGGGGTCGCGGTAGATGTGATCGATGCGGTCGGTGTTGAAGGTGCTGGCGCGGCGGATGATGCCGTGAACCTCGTACCCTTTGCCGATGAGCAGTTCCGTCAGGTACGACCCGTCCTGACCGGTAATTCCAGTAATCAGTGCTTTTTTCATTTCTTGACCTCTCTTTTTGCGTTTAGAAATCGCGTCCGTAACAGCTGACGAGCCAGTAGGTAGGCAAAGCGTGGGTTGTGCTTCGCATACCGTTTCCAGAGTCTTTTTGGTTCCACGGCCAGCCGGAACAACCATTCGAGGCCCATCCGCTGCAGAAACGGCGGCGCCTGTTTTACTTTACCTGAATGAAAGTCAAAAGCGGCGCCCACTCCCAACATCACCAGCGGCAGCTGATCACGGTGTCGGTACATCCACCATTCCTGCTTGGGGCAGCCGATACCGACAAACAATATTCTGGCGCCTGAGGATTTGATCTGCCGGGTGTATGCGAGATCTTCTTCGGTGCTGAGGGCTCGGAATGGTGGAGAGATAGCGCAGGCGATCTCCAGCGCTGGGAAGCGCTGATGCAAGAACGCCTGAAATGCATCAAGGCTCTCGGGAGTGCCGCCGTAGAGGCCGATGGGCAGGCCTTTTTTCTCCGCCGCTGCGCAGACGTGCAAAGTCAGAGCCGGGCCGTACACGCGGCTGGCGCTCGCCTGCCCCTGCAGTTTCAGAGCCCAAACAAGAGGCACTCCGTCGGGCACCACCAGATCGGCTGTATCGATCACCTGCTGGAAGGCCGGGTCGTCATAGCCTTCCATGATCATGTGGACATTGGCAGCGTGAACTCGGCGGCTCCCCGTCAGATAGGCCGGGCTCGTGATCAGCTCGGCGGCTCCATGGTAGGTCTGCACGTCCACGGCCGTGTCCAAGACCGAGAGGCGCATCATTTCAACGTCCAGCCTTCAGATTTTAACCACTCAGCTGTGAGTTGGATGCCTTCTTCAAGACTATACTTCGGCGTTCCCAGCGCTTTAAACGTCTCAGCCATCGGCGTCGGGTAGTCCATGGTCATACTGCGGTAGCGGCTGGACGTGATAGGGAAAGTGATGTTGAGTTTACCGAGGCCGTCGCCGAGCAGAGCCAAGTACCGGACTAGGGCAGTATTCACACGGGGCGCCTTCCGGCCGCTGAGCACCAGATTAAATCCGTTAGACCAGTCGTAGAGGTCGATGGGTTCGTCCCCGACATAGAAGACCTTGTGATTCACGGCGGCGCGCTCAGCACGCAATATAGTGGAAATCTGCTCGACAACGTTACCGACAAAGCCATATGAGCGGATCACCGGTTGAATACCGGGGTGAACGTAGAGGCCTCGGCGAGCAATGTTCCAGAATTCCTGGGGGTACCGCGGGTGCATCGGCCCCCAGATGTTGGTAGGCCGAATAATGGTCCAGTCATACGGGGGGTCAATGGCACGCAGGAATTGCTCGCAGCGTACTTTGCTCTCACCGTATGCGGTGTGGGGGGAGAAGTCTGTGTCCGAGGTGTGGGGTTGGCCGGGCCCCACGACGAACTGGGTGGATGTGAGCACGAAGCGCTGGATCGGCAGGGTCTCGCAGATCAGGATGAGGTTCTCAGTTGCGACGACGTTGTCGAGATAGTAGTAGCCGAGGTCGTTGTAGAGGGTGTTGGTAATGGCGGCGAGGTGCACGACGTGGGTCGGGGCATAGTCATTGACGAGCCGTTCGAGTTCCTGATAATGCGAGAGGTCGCAGGCTTTCCAGCGGCTCAGACCATACGTGGAGGGCGGCACCTGATCGAGATTCAGGTAGTCGACTTGCTGCTGGTCGAACAGCTGAAGCAAATTTTGGCCGATGAACCCTGAACCTCCAGTGACCAGTACTTTCATATTTACATCTCACCCACTTGTCGGAAGACGGTGTCCATCTGGTGATGAAACGTGGCGATACTAAACTGAGCTCGAAATTTTGCGGCGCCGCCCCGGCCCAGGCGAACGCGCAGAGCTTCGTCGTTTGCTAGGCGAGCGATGGCGGCGGCGAGTTCCGAAGGCGCATTGGCCTCGACCAGTATGCCCTGCACGTCGTCACCAACAATTTCGGGCAGGCTGCGCCAGCGGGTGGCAACCACGGGGATTCCGTAGGCCATCGCCTCAATGGCCACGATTCCGAAGGACTCGGCCTCAAAGAAGGTCGGAAAGCAGAAGATGTCGGTGGTCAGGAAAAAACGACGCTTCTCGTCACCGTCAAGAGGGCCGAGCACCTGAATGAACTCACTCAATTCATCCACTTGGACTTGCTGATCAAACCGTTCCCGTGTCGCGGCCGAATCGAATTCCCCAGCGACCTGCAGGGAAAAGCGGACGCCCTGTGCTTTAAGAAGGGTCAGAGCCGCCAGTAGATCAAAGATCCCCTTCGATTCTTTGACGACGGACATATAGGACAGGCGTACAGGATCCTCCCTCTGCTGATCAGCGGCGGACCAACCACTTGAATCGTTGGGCGCCTCCACTCCGTAGTAGACGACGGCATCCTGAAGGGCGTGAAAATACTGACTGTCATTGATACCCGAGTGAGATGTGCGAATGCCAACCAACGGCTGATAGAATGCTCTGTTTACCCATCTTCTCAATCCACCGGGCAGTCGAGCGACGAGAAGGGAGGAACCACTGGCGTGAAAATGAAAGATGGTCTTTTTGAAGAACGGTCTCAGGGCACTGAGAATCACCGCATCCCGTAGGATGGGAAATAAGTTCGGACCGCTGGGCGGGTAATAAAGAATATCGGCTCGCGTCTTTAATTTCAATTTCATCACTCTGAAAATGACCGCCACAACCTCAAGGATTTTTCCGGCGCTTACTCTACCCATGCCGTCCATCCCCTTCGTGAAGTTCATGGGCGCATGATGGAGTATGGCTGCTTGGTAAGGATGATCCAGCATCTTCTTGATCATCACGGCCTGTCCGCCGAGTGGAGGGGGGATTTGCCCCACTACGATAATGTGGCAGGGCGGGCATTTAGTCATGCAAATCTCCCCTGATCACACGTGCAGGATTGCCAACCGCCACGGCGTATGGTGGAATGTCTCTGACGACGACCGAACCTGCGCCGATGACAGCATGATGTCCAATTTGAATATCACCAAGAATAACGACATTGGACCCAACATCGACGTTATTCTCGATTCTGGGACTACGCGATCTGACACCATTACGATCAACCTTACACCCAATGGTTGTTGAATGCCGCAATGTCACGTTCTCGCCAATATGGGATTGATCATTGATCACGAGCGCATGACCGTGTTCTATTTTTAGTCCATGACCAACAGACGTATGTGGTGGAAGCTCGATCCCAAGCAACCATTCGACCACAATGCGGTAAAAAATGAGGAAGGGTATTCCGATAAGCCAAAATGGATTGCCTTTTCTTTTAAGAGCAGCGATGATAGAAGCGATGCGAAATAAAAAGAGAACAAGCATAGATTTGGGATTACCCCGATTCCGAGAGACGTCGCCGAGAATATACTTTAACATCATCGACTCCTATATATCAAAGTTCTGACAATTATCCGTATCGATCTCGCCAGGAAACCACCAATACTCTTCTCAATATGACTAACATGACGTCTAAATTCGCGATCCATGATCTTTTGAGCCTCTGCTTCCAGTTTTTTGCGCTGTACGGTACTTCTCTGCTGACCATGAACCCTGAATTGGCTCATAAAGCGAGGCAGATGATATATTTTGACTTTATTTGACATCCTTGAAAAAAGATCAGTATCCATTGCTAGCGAAAAATTTTCGTCAATTCCACCTACCGCCTCGTAAATATTTCTTCGCCAGAAAGCAGATGGTTGAGGAATATAATTATATGCGTAGTACCAAAGCCATCTAACAAAAGGGATTTCCCTTCTCCTGTAGAGCGTTTTGCCCGTTCCATCGATCCATGTGGCATTTCCATAGACAAAATCTCTCTCGGGATAAAGAGCGAAGTAATCTGCAATTGCAGATAGTGTGTGCGGCTCCAGAATATCATCACTGTTCAACCAGCACAATATATCACCAGAAGCGCGATCAAAGCCTTTTTTAATAGCATGAGTTTGCCCATTATCTCTTTCCGAAACATAGTATGAGATTTTATCGGCGTACTTCTCAATGATCTCCATTGTTCCATCATCTGAACCTCCGTCTATTATAATGTATTCAACATTATCATAATCCTGGCTGATCACACTAATAATAGTGGATTCAATAAATTGCGATTGGTTGTATGATGGGGTCACCACGCTTATTTTTAGAGATTTATTCATTCTTCTGCCTCCACAATTACGATTTACTAAGGACAAATCTGCCTCTTCTTGCAGATATACCCGATATATATAGGAGAACGGCACTTAACACAGTCAGCATAAAACCTGAGCGCGAACTATTCATTACTGGATTGAACGCGATAGTGGTTGCACCAATAATCACAGAGATAAATAGGGAATCTCCAGCAATTTTTTCTTCGTTGAAGATATAGTCTCTATTATTTAGATAATTTACAACAGGCAAAAAGAAGCAAATTAAAAATAAAACTAATCCGATTATTCCACCCGATACCATAATTTCTAGATAGTCATTATGGAGCGGAAGGATGTTTGCAACCGTACTACTGTTTATGTAAACGACCTGCGGAGGCTCGTAAGCACCTCCGTATTTAAAAAAACTTCCAAATACTGGTGATTCAGAATACTTCTGCAACCCAACGCTGATCATGCCTTCACGGAAAACATTGTTATCAGTACCACCTGTTGCTTGCTTGAAATTGGAATTGATATTTTTGATCCAGTCTACAACGTATGTTATAAAAATAACAGATATTCCTGCCGAAACTGAAGAAAGAAAGATAAAACGCTGACTTGCGGTTCTCTCTAGAAGTAAAGTCAACGCAATGGTGATTACAAAAGCGATGAGACTGGTTGTTCTGGGATCAAGCAAAATAACAGCCCCAAAAACGAGAAACCCGAAATACGACAATCTTTTCTTTTTCTTGAGTTTCGGAATTGAATACACAAACGAGGCGATAAATATTCTTTCGTGGGTCATATAATTAAATCCCAGAAGTCCATTGTAAAAAATTGCCAAAATACACATTAAAAGCGAAACGGCATAAAGGATTTTAACTATTGGAATGGTCACTTTTCTACTAGATATGAATGGGAAGATCAGTCCAATCATAGACGTATAGAGTATTTGAGTATTTAAACCAGACGGCTGACCAGTCATTGTATTAAAGTAGATACCATATGCTGAATATACCAGAAAAGCTACATATACGCTCGTTGCGCGCCTAGGCCGAACACCGTTGATTAGACCCAGAAAAGCCATCGGAAGACCCACCATAATGCAAATAGCCAGTGGTATATTTTTAAAACTACTGTAAATTATATCTTGCGCATCAATCAATATGAATGCAACCAGGACGAGGAGAAGATAGATGAAATAATTATATCCGCTAAAAATATTAAACACCATGCATTCGCTCAGCTATTCTATTGATCAGTTGCGTTGAAGAGTACCCTTCCTTCATCGGTATAGTTTTAACCTCGCCACCTCTACGCATTACCTCATGCGAGCCGACGATATCTTCAAGTTGATAGTCACCGCCTTTGATCAACACATCCGGCTGCAGTCGCTCAATCAGGGCGAGAGGATTATCCTCCTCGAAGATCACCACGTGATCCACCGCCTCCAACCCACTCAGCATCGCCGCCCGATCCTGCTCGTTGTTCATCGGACGCAGAGGACCTTTCAGCCTCTGCACCGAAGTGTCCGAGTTGATGCCGACCACCAGCACATCCCCATGGTGACGCGCCTGCTCAAGCAATTTGAGATGGCCAGGATGCAATAGATCGAAGCAACCATTCGTGAACACCACCCGGCGGCCCTCGCGCCGCGCCTGATCGAGCGATGCAGCGGCCGCCTGAGCGGAGACGATCTTGCGTTCATGCGACAGCAACGAAGCGGTATGGGCCGTAAAGTGCTGTAAGAGGTCCTGACGGTCAATCGCCACCGTACCCGGTTTGGAAATCACCAGACTCGCCGCCAGGTTCGCCAACCCAAGAATGTCAGACCACGCGAAGCCCCCAATCAGCATCAGAGTCGCGGCAGCCACCACGGTATCCCCGGCGCCCGAAACGTCGAAGACGGTCTGAGCCGTGGCCCGCTGATAGACGTGGGTGTCGGCGGTGATAAACGACATGCCCTCAGCGCCGCGGGTCAGCAGCACTGCCCCGACGCCATTGACATTCAGTACCTCGCGGGCCTGGTCGATCAGTGACACCTCATCGGCCGCTTGGCGACCCGTCACGGTCAGGAGCTCCTTGACGTTGGGAGTGACGACGGAGGCGCCGCGGTACTTCCCGAAATCTCGTCCCTTAGGATCAACCATGACTGGGCAGTGACGCTCGCGGCACGCTTCGATCAGGCGGCGGCAAACTTCGGGGCTCAGAACCCCCTTGCCGTAGTCTGAGAGTAGCATCGCGTCCGCGCCGTCAAGCGCAGCGAAAACCCGATCGACAAACGCCTCCTGCCAATCACCCGGGCTGAGCGGTGCTTCCCGGTCGACCCGCACGATATGGTGATTCTCACCAAGGATGCGCGTCTTGACGATCGAGGGCACCTCATTGACAGTCAGAAGCTCAGCCTGGATCTGCTGCTCGTTGAGCAGCTCTGCGATGCGCCGCGCTTCGAGATCCTCTCCCACCACGCCGCACAGCGTGACTTGGGCTCCCAAGCCACGAAGGTTGGCGGCAACGTTGCCAGCGCCACCGAGCACCCACTTCTCCCGATGTAGATGCACCACCGGGATCGGCGCTTCCGGCGAGACACGCTCGACATTCCCGATCAGATAGTGGTCGAGCATCAGGTCGCCGACCACTACCACCCGGGGCTGTCCAAACCCATCATTCAGGGCTTGCAGCAAACGGGAAGTGTCCGTGAAGTTCATGCGCCCGAGCCCCCAGGATTCGCCCCGGCTTCCTGGGCCAGCAGACCTGCCGTGTACGCTGCATCCACCTGTTCGCACAGCAGATGGCCGATCAGAATGTGACATTCCTGTACCCGGGCGGTGCTGTCAGCCGCGACGATTACGCAGTGGTCACACTGCGTCGCCATAGCGCCGCCACTGCCGCCGGTCAGGCCGACAGTCACAGCGCCGAGTTGCCGGGCGCGTTGCAGGGCCCGCAAGACGTTGGGGCTGTTCCCTGAGGTAGATAGGCCAATCACCACGTCGCCTGGCTGGCACAGCGCTTCGATCTGACGAGCGAAAATCTCCTCAAACCCGTAATCGTTGCCTACAGCTGTCAGGATGGACGTGTCGGTGGTCAGTGCCACGGATGCCAGACCGCGCCGCTCCAAGACAAAGCGGCCCACCAACTCGGCGGCGAGGTGCTGGCTGTCGGAGGCGCTGCCGCCATTCCCCATCCACAGTACCTTGCTGCCACGCTGCAGACACTGCACCAGCGCCTGTGCCACCGTCTGCAGCAGCGGCAACTGGGTGCGCAGGTTCTCGACGGCGCTCAAGTGACTTTCGAAGCGGTCCTGCATAGTGCGTAGGCCGGCCGCCGTGAACTCTTCAGGAACAGCACCATGAATAGAATGATCGAGTGTCATCGTAGGGTGAACCTCCTTGCGCTGCCAGGCCGGCTCACCAGTGATGAGCGCAGGCTGACACTGAGCATAGTCGTACAAGCTGCGGTAATGACGCACGGACAGATCGGCGGGCGTCTTGGTCTTGCCGGTCAGAACCACGACCGGCTCTGCGCCTGCGCGGCGCGCCGCTTCGATATCGCTGGACGCGTCGCCCACGAAGTCGGTGTGCGCCAGTTGAAAGCCATATTGCTGCGCGGCTTTCAGTAGCAGGCCCGGCTGGGGTTTTCGACACGCGCAGCCTTCGTGGCGGTCGTGGGGACAGACAAAAAAAGCATCAATGTGGCCACCGAACGCGCCCACTTCTGTCTGGATGACTGTGTGGATGGCGCCGAGATCGGCCGGACTCAGCAGGCCGCGGCCCACCACCGACTGGTTCGTGATCACCAGTACGCGGTAGCCTTTGCGGTTAAGAAGCGCGACGCCCTGCGCCGCACCTGGCAACAGCTGCAACTGCGCCACGGACGTCACGGAATCGGGACGATCGACGTTGAGGACGCCGTCCCGGTCGAGCAGTACAAATCTCTCAGTCACGGGCGTCGCCGCCTTCTCTCAGGACGGCTTCCACCGTCTGCCACACGGTGTCGACATCGATAAGGTCGATGCAGCGCACCGGCGCGTCCGGGTCGCGGGGAAACTGGCAGGCCCAATCACACTGAAAGCAGGGCATTGGGTGATACACCGCGCGGCTCAGGCGCGCTTCCTGAGCGTCGAGCGGATAAGGCATAAACCGGCCGAAGTGACCGCCGCCAAGCACCGTAACGCACGGCACGGCGTTGGACGCGGCGAAATGAGTGGCACTGGTTTCATTGGTGATCACGATCTCGGCCCCGGCGATGATCTGGGCGAGTTGCGGCACACTCGTCTGTCCACTCAGATCGGAGAGGTGTGATCCGAGCGCGTCCCTAAGCGGCCCGGCGAGATGTGGGAGCGGCCCGGCGGCGCAGAGCACCACGTCTAGGCCATGGCGTGACCAGAGCCGCTCAGCGATCTGCGCGAAGCGCGGTGCCGGCCACTCGCGGCCCGGCCAGCCGGCCGTGGGAAACACCACCGCGTAACGCGCAGGCAGTGGTAGTTCAGACGCGGGTGTGGCCGCTGAGGGACGCAGTACGGCTGGATGCGACGCACCCGCGAAGGCAGACAGCACCCGACTGAAATCAAATTCGTGCCGCTGCGGCTGGCCGACGTCCGCCACCTGCCTGACCGCTGGGCGGGTGAAGCTCAGGTGATAGAGCGGACGGCTCAGCAGCCCGTACAGTGAGACCGGACTGCCCTCCCATCCGATGCGCAGCGGCGCGTGCACTGCGAACGTCAGGGCGTCTTCGACGGTGGCAATCTTGTCCTGGCGCGTCTGGACCACAGCGCCGTAGCCGGCACGGCGCAGCTGTACGAACAGCCGGGCCCGGTAGCGCCAGTCGTTGCTGTAACGGCGTTTATCCAAAATCAGCACCTGCTCGCCGAGCTGATCGGCCTGCGCCAGGCTGGACAACAGCCCCAGACACAGAAAGTCGACCTGCTGTCCACGCGAGACGAAATACGCCTGCAGATCCAGGAGCGCCTGTCGGTGCACCACGTAGTCGCCGATCTCGTCGGTCCGGATCAGCAGCACTCGCCGCCCAGGCCGAGCGGCGGGAACGAGCAGCCCCAAGACACCGTCGAAGACCTGCAGCAGCAAGTCCCGCCCGCGCACCAGCCAGCGCCACGCGGCGGACTGCTCAGAGGCCGTCGTTCCTGCCCGCGGTCTCAGACCTGCCAAGCTGCGCACCGGGCCTCAACGACTCCAGCCGTAGTGAAGCACCGCGCGGTAACGTGCCAGAGCTCGGCGTTTGATTTCGTCCATCTCCTCTCTGTAGGTCGGCCAGCGCGTCTGAAGGGTGGAGAATTCGCTCAGGAGCCGCTCAGTGCCGACGTTGTTGACGTAATCGTACGGCAAGTTGATTTCCCGGGCCATCAGCGTGCGGCTGTCGGAGCCAATCAGGAACGATGGGCGTCCGAGACTTGCCAACCCAAAACAGCCGTGAATGCGGTTCATGATGCCGAACTTGCACTGCGCGTACATCCGAAGATAATCGCCGTAATCGTGCGAGAAGAAAATACGGGCGTTCGGATCAACGAGCCGGGCCATCTTCACTTCCTTCTCGTCGTGGCAGATGAAGACGATTTTCTCCTGATTCTTAACCTTGGCGTAGAACTCCCGGAAGTCGTTTAACCAGCGGTCCTTACTGATGTTGCCGCTGAAATCGAAATGCGAACCGCCGTCCATGAAATTGATAGCCACGAATTCGCCTTCCTCGGCACGGATGCCCATGTGCTCGGCGGAGAAGATTGAGCTGCAGGGAATGACCTCGGCGTTGTAACCCAGTAGCAGCAGCATAGACTGCGCAACTTGGTCGCGCAGCGTCAGGGCGTCGGTGTAGCTCATCAGCCGCTGGATGTAGGCGCGGTCCCGCGCAGCGAAAGGCTCCAGAATTTCGCTACCGTCACTGCTGTACTGCTGAGCACTACCAGCAGCCAAATTGAAAAATGGCACCTGCCCGGCGACGCGGCGGTAGCGGCGCTCAATGAGTGGCTCGAACCACTCATTATCGGCGCAGTGCGGCCCGTTCGGATGACTCCAGAACACCGGCGCGCCGCTTTGCACCAGCACGTCGGCCTCGAAGACGCGGTCTGACGCGGGCATCAATGGCAGCACCCCGTCCACCAGTTTCGAGACCCGGTACTTACGGATGAATTCGAAGCCGTGCCGGGTGGAAACCGGCATGTGCTTATGGATCAGTTCGTACTCAATCGGCTCGTCTAGCGACTTTTCTAGGACGTGCATCACGCCTTCGCGGATGAAGTCGTCGCCAACGTTGTGACGCACGGTAGTGATGATGGTTGCTTTCAAATTCTTTCCTCCTGATAGCGTACTGAAATCCAGCGGTGCGAAGCTCGCAATAAGAGCCACAGCGCAGCGCTCATGGCGAGGAAGGCTGGCAGTTTCAGACTGAGCGGCTGGCTCTGAAGCCCGGTGAACAGCACTACGGTACCAATGACAGTGGCGAAGGGGATCAGGCTGCGTAGAAACGACCAGCGGCCCCCGTCCTTGAGCACGACACGATGCACGTAATTGCGTGACACAAACGCCACTGGCCAGCCCAGAAACTTCGCAGCGATCAAGCCCGGCAGGCCGTAGAGCAGGACACCCAGAAAGCCGAGCAGCACGTTGATCAGCGCGACCACGGTGCCTAGGCTGGCGTTCATCCCAGCGTGTCCACTGGCGTTGAGCAGGTAATACGGCGCAGTGGAGGTAGCCAGCCAAGCGTAGTGCACAGACAACAACAATATCAGCCCGCTGCTCTTGCCCCCATCCTGAATCAGGATTCGGCTGACGTCCTGTCCGAATACCGCGTAGAACAGGCAGGCAGCGGCGCCCATTCCGATGCTGGTCGCCAGGAGTGAGTAGAACTTCCGGCGCAGGTGCATCAGTGAGCCGCCCTGACTGATGCGGACGAGTTCCGGGAAATGCACGCTGAACGCCTTCGCGCTCACCAGTTGCACCAGCAGGGTAACCTGAGTCACCAGTGTGTAGACCGCAAGGGACTGCACGCCGAGGTGACTGGAAACCAGCAGCCGGTCTAGGTAAGACGTGGCGAGACTACTAACATTCTGGACCCAGAACGGCGTTCCCTGACGGATCAGGGTCAGCGTACGCGGAGAGCCGGAGGCCGCGCCGGCCTGCATGCGCCAATGCCGGCGCATCATCGGGAAATTCACAGCTGCTTTTGCCAGAGCCATCGCCGCCCAGCCAGCGACCGTCAGTAAGAGGACACTGCGCACGCCTTGGCCCTGGTACACTGCAGCCATCGCCGCAGTGAAAGTCAGAACGATGGTCAGGATATTAATCAGTGCGGCGGTGCCGTACCGCTCCCTGCCCTGAAGAAGCGCCTGCTGAAGCAAATCCACCACCCGCAGCGCCAGACCCGGCGCGAGCAGGCCAAGCACCTCGGCCTGGTGCACTTGACCGGTAAGTAGAGCGGTGATCGGCGAGCGCAGCAGGTAAAAGGCACTACCCAGCAGCAGCGCCACCCCGCTGATCAGCATGACGCTGCGGCTGATCTCCTGCGAGAGCGGCGCGCCGTCCAGTCCGTCCGCCGTCCGACTGTTCAGTGCACGCACCAAATGGTCTGGCACCCCCATCACAAACACCGGCGTCAAGCTACCCAATGTGAATGCCAGCAACCAGAGCCCATAATTTTCTATTCCCAGCCGAGTGATGAAAAAGTGACTGAACAGTACCAGCATGCCGGGAAAGATCATCTGATCGCCAATTGTGAGCAGAGAGGCCAACGGTTTGAATTCGATGAATCTAACGATTCGCTGCATCACGTTGAAGCATCAAATCCAGCCCAGTCTTCAATTCTATCTGCGGCGTCCATTTCAGGACGCATTTGGCCACCGTGATGTCTGGCTGGCGCTGCTTGGGATCGTCCTGAGGCAGTTCCCTGTGCTCGACGCTCATCCTGCGCACCAGGACATCCTCAATGGCCTCCACCAGTTCCAACATGGTGAATTCAACCGGATTGCCGAGATTCACCGGCTCGTGGTAGAGCGCTGCCATCAGGCGACTGATGCCCTCCACCAGATCATCGATGTACTGGAAGCTTCTGGTCTGACTGCCGTCGCCGTACACGGTCAGTGGTTCGCCGCGCATGGCCTGGTGCACGAAGTTCGTGATGACGCGTCCGTCGTCGGGGCGCATGCGGGGGCCGTAGGTATTGAAGATGCGGATGATGCGGGTGTTCACGCCGCGGCTGCGGTGGTACGCCATGGTGATCGCTTCCGCGTACCGTTTGGCTTCGTCGTAGCAGGAGCGCACGCCGATGGGGTTCACGTTCCCCCAGTACGTCTCGGGCTGCGGGTGAACGTGCGGGTCCCCGTACACCTCGCTGGTACTGGCCAGGAAGAACCCGGCACCGTGCGCGTGCGCGAGTTCCAGGCCGTTCTGCGTGCCCTGCGCGCCGACCATTAGGGTCTCGACGGGGAACTGCTGGTAGTGGGGAGGGCTGGCGGGGCTGGCGAAGTGCATGACCCAGTCGAGTGTCTCGCCTTCGTAGGGGATGCCGTGACTGACATCCGCCTCGATGAACGTAAAACGGGGGTGCCCCACGAACAGGTCGGTGTTGCTGACCTGACCGCTGATGTAGTTGTCCACACCGATGACGGAGTGACCTTCGTTCAGGAAGCGTTCCACGAGGTGGCTGCCGACGAAGCCGGCGCTCCCGGTGATCAGGATGCGCAGGGGGGCGCTGGTGGCGGTGCTGGGCACTGGGGTATCGGTCATGAGGGAAGAACCTGTCCTTTCACGGTGGAGCGGCCGACCTGCTCGAGTTCGGCGTCCAGGGGGGTGCGGATGATATTCCGGGCGTCAATGATCACGGGGGCGCGCATGCGTCCAGACATCGCCGTCCAGTCGAGCAGTCGGTAGGCGGTCCATTCGGTAGCGACGATCACTGCGTCCGCCCGGTCGAAGACGTCTTCGACCTGCGCGGCTTCCTGGTAGGTGAGGTGCGCCCATTCCCGCGCGGCGCGGGGCATGGCGATCGGGTCGTGGGCGGTGACGCGGGCGCCCAGCTGGGTCAGGCGCTGGATCAGGTCGTGCGCGGGGGCGTCGCGCAGGTCGTCCGTGTCGGGTTTGAAGGCCATCCCGAGGATGCCGACCTTCTTGCCTTTGAGGGTTTTGAGTTGACGCAGGAGTTTGTCGATGATGACGCGCCGCTGCCGGTAGTTGACCTCGATGGCCGCTTCGAGGATGGGCATGGGGTAGTTGTGTTCCTGCCCGGCGCTGATCAGGCCCTGGGTGTCCTTGCCGAAGCAGCTGCCGCCCCAGCCAAGGCCGGCCTGCAGGAAGCGGTGCCCGATCCGCTGGTCGAGTCCGATGCCGGTGGCGACTTCCTCGATGTCCGCGCCGACCCGTTCGCACAGGCCCGCGATCTCGTTGGCGAACGAGATCTTGAGGGCGAGGAAGGCGTTCGCGGCGTACTTGATCATCTCGGCGCTCTGCAGCGTCGTGCGGACCACGGCGGGGCGGGTATACCCGTCCGGTCTCGGGGCCGTGGCGGGCGCGGTGAACGTCTGCTCGATCAGCGGGGCGTACAGGGCGGTCATCTTGGCCACCGCGCCCTCTGCGCCGCCCAGAACGATCCGGTCGGGGTAGAGGCTGTCGGCCAGCGCAGTCCCTTCCCGCAGGAATTCCGGGTTGCTGACCACCTGGTGGCGGCCGTGGTCGTACCCGGGGGCGTGTTCTTCCAGCAGGCGCTGGACGTAGTCGCCCGTGCCGATGGGTACGGTGGATTTGTTGACGATCACCTGCATGTGACCGTTGAGGTGCGGCGCGAGGTTGGCGGCGGCGCTGGCCACGTACTGCAGGTCCGGGCTGCCGTCCGGTCCGGGGGGGGTACCCACGCAGATGAAGACCACGTCGGCCGCGGAGACGGCATCGTACGCGGTCGTCCAGGTCAGGCGGTGGGCGACGCTGGCCAGCAGGTCGTCCAGTCCGGGTTCGTGAATGGGAACCTGCCCGCTTTGCAGGGCGGCGATCTTATCGGGGTCGATGTCGATGCCCACGACGTCATGGCCGATGTGGGCCAGCAGGGCGGCGGTGCCCAGGCCGACGTAGCCCGTACCGATCACTGCCACGCGCATTGGTTGATGGGTCATGTTGTGCTCCTTGTTCAGACCGGGTCTGAGTTCAGATGAATCTACCATGAAGGCTGATCAGGTCACTGGCTGAGGGGCTTTATCTGGTGGGTGTTCACCCACCTAGCCTGCGTCCAGCACCGTTAAACCCTCGTTAGCGGGTCCGGGGCTGTCCACCCGCCGTCAGTCGTACCAAGCCTGGACCCTCCTCCGCTCCGACTCGCAGCCGCTCGGGCGGTTGCCCGGACCTGTTCCATCCGAGTCCGGTCCGGGCACGCGGGCGCCTCCGGCCCCCCCACTCCGGGTGACTCGCCGGGCAGGAAGTCATGAACTGGCCGGAACATGGCTATAGTGACCTGACCTGCTCCGGCACTCGCCTGGTGGGACGGCCCTGGACCGTACCCGACACCCTGACCACGAAACTGAGGCCCTGAACCCTGATGACCACTCCTGACACCACCCGCCGGTCCTCCGACGACATCGACCTGCTGCACGTCCTGCAGGTCCTGCGCCGCGGCTGGATTCCCCTGCTGACCGCGCCCCTGCTGCTGGGCGCGGCGACGTACGTCCTGTCCAGCCAGCAGGCCCCCACCTTCGAATCGACCACCAGCCTCATGAGCAGCATGCAGGACAACTCGAACGACGTGCTGCGCGGATCGCAGGTCGTCGCGTCCCAGCTGCCGCAGGGTGCTGTCGACGAGGTCGTGCATTCGCGGGCGTCCGTCACCCGGATGCAGAAAGCCATCGAGGCGTCTGACCTGCCGGCCGAGATCAAGCGGGCCATCAACCTGGATCTCGGTACGGAACTCGCCAACGACAAGTACAGCCGCGTCACGGTCAAGAGCCGCCTCGATCAGCAGCAGCGCGGCGTGTACGACCTGCGGTCCAGTGCCGAATCGCCCGAAGCGGCGCGCGTCCTGGCCGACGCGGCCGCGCAGGCGCTGCTGGCGTGGGATGTCGAGCGCGCCCGGACGGGCGTCACCCGCGCCCGGCAGAACATTCAGCAGCAGGTCGACGCCCTCAACCAGCGGATCAACGCCCTGCCCAAGGGGAGCCTGGAGGCGCAGAGCCTCATCGCCGCGCGCGGACAGCTGCTGCTGAACCTCAGTCAGGCCACCGTGTTCGAGCAGGGTGCGTCCGGCAACCTGACCCTGCTGGCCGAGGCGAACGCGCCGCGCCGGCCGGTCAGTCCGAAACCGCTGCGCAACGCGGCGCTCGTGCTGCTGCTGTCGCTGTTCGCCGGAGCGGGTGTCGCCCTGCTGCTCGACGCGCTGCGCCGCCGCGTGCGCAGCACCGCCGACATCACGGCGCTGGGCGCGCCCGTGATCGGCGAGGTCGCGCGCCTGCCCCGCACCAAACGCGGTCAGGTGGTCGGCCTGACCCGCACCGGCGCGCTGTACGAAGCGGCCGGGTTCATCCGCGTCAACCTCGCCACGCACCTCCCGACCACCGGCGCGGTGCTGGTCGTCACGAGTTCACGGCCGGGCGAGGGGAAATCGACGGTCGCGGCGATGACGGCCACCACGTTCGCCAGCACCGGCAAGCGCGTGCTGCTGCTGGACATGGACCTGCACCGCCCGTCACAGCACGAGTACTGGTCCCTGGCAGGCCGCCCGTGGGTGCCGCTGCCCGGCAACACGGTGGCGCTGCGAGGCGATATCGCCACGGCGCTGCAACACCCCCGGCAGGCCAGCGCCATCGATCTCGGCGGGGACCTGCACTTCCTTCCGGCTGGTGAGACCGGTCGCCGCTCGGCCGCGCTGCTCAGCATGCCGGAACTGCCGGAGCTGCTGCGGCAGTGGGCGACGGAGTACGACATCGTGATTGTGGACACGCCGCCCGTGCTGGCCCTGGCGGATGCGTACAACATCGGCCGTCACGCCGACGGCGTGATGCTGGTCGTCGAGAGCGGCGAGACGAGTGTCCCGGAAGTGCAGAAGGTCCTGGCCAACTTCGCGACGACCGGCATGCCCCTGCTGGGCGTGGTCGTCAACAAGGTCGACCGGGCCACCCAGGGGTACTACTACAGCTACGGGTACTCCCCCCGCACGACCGACTGACCTTCAAGACGGGCAGGTGGAAGGGGGCGATCCTGTCCCCCTCCACCTGCCCGTCTGCATGCACCGCCCAGAACACGGGCCGGGACCTCAGCGATTCGGCCGCGCGCCAGGATCAGTGAAGACGGGCGGCGGGACGCTCGGCATGAACCGCAGGTGCCGGTGATACGCCTGGTACGCGACGACACCCAGCGCCAGCAGCGTCACCGCCACGGCGAGGATTGCAGCCTGGAGGACGGGCCGGTCCAGCACGACGACCAGCAGCCCAGCCAGCAGGCCCGGGGCCAGGATGACCGCCCAGCGCTTCTGGATGGACTGCAGCACACGGGAACGAAGAGGAGTGGGACGGTGCGGCACGGACATCGGAACCTCCTGCTCGGCGAGACGATCGGGGACGCTCGGGGCGCGCGTGCACTGGCATCGAACACCGGCACGAACTGGCGGGCTGCAGGGCGCCGTTGCGCTCGTCTGCACCGCCCATTCACCCCAGTCTGCTGCGAACAATCAGGTTCGCGTCAGCTTCCACGCAGGTTGAGCATAGCACCCCAGGCAAGAGCGGTCGCGTGGAAGTGACCGACTGGTCACCGTCTGTGAGGTTCACCGGACGATCATCCGGACTCGCGCCTGGGACTGGTCTGTGCGCGGCAGTGAGCGCTGCCTGGAGCAGCGGTGTACTGACGGTGCTGGCCGGCGACTCACCGACGGAATGGGTCTGGATGGCGGTCGGCCCGGACGGACCTGCGGTCTCCGGCACCCGCTCGGGCGAGAGTGAGCGTCAGGGGACGCGAAGTCCGGCGATGAGGCAGTGCACCAGTGGACGTGCGTTATGCGTGCGTCCGTGCCGATGCAGAGGTTGCCGACGCCACGCATCAGCGTACAGGCGTCGAACTCGGCGGTGATCTCTCCGGCGTGGACTGCGGCGTTCAGCAGCGCGGCGCAGACTGGAACGAGGCGCTCAGCGATTCGACCTGACCCGTCCCTCCAACCGCGCCCGGATGAACGCTGTGGAACAGTTGCCCCACGTGGCCGACCAAGCAGGGTTGACGCTGATTGAACTCGCGCTGGGTTTCGTGACCGCCCACCCGGCCGTCACGAGCGCCCTTATCGGACCACGCACCACCGAACACCTGCAATCACAGCTCGCCGCGGCCGACACGGTCCTCACCACGGACGTACTCGATGCCATTGACCGTATCGTGCCCCCGGGTACCGACCTCGCCCCCGATGAAAAGCAAGACGCCACGCCCGCCCTGCTCGACGCGTCCCTGAGTCGCCGATAAGACACCGAATGTCGACCGAACATGAAGCCGCGTCCCGCGTCCCCGTGCTTCCACACCAGCCCATCCTCTCCTTCAAACCACTCGTGCTCCCCTCGGCACGCCGCCTGGTTCCGCTGCAGGTGCGCGTGACCGTCCCCGTGACCGGACGCGACCTCCCGGCACTGCTCCTGTCGCACGGACACGGGAATTCCCACGTCCTCTCCTCGCTGAACGGCGACGCACCACTCGCTGACCGCTCAGAAATGTCGCCGAAAGATGACCGGATCGCCGCTGGTGTGCTGCTCGCCGCACCCGGCCAGGGCCGCGACCTGGCCCCCACCGCTGCCGAGCGGTACCCTGTGCTGCACCACACCACGTTCAAGACCATGGCGGCGCCAGCGTTGGTTGTCGTCGGTGATCGCGACGTCGATCCCGCGTTCTCAACCCGGCCGGACTGGCGTGCCGACGCTCACCTCCACAGCCCAGGTACGACCTGTCTGCTGACCCTGCACAGCGCAGAACACGGACTGGGCGGCGTTGCTGGCTATGACGCGGCTGAAACGACCGATGAGCACCCAGGACGTGTGGCACTCCTCCAGCGACTCACGTGGGCTTACCTGAGAACAGCCCTTGAACCGACTGACTCTGCATAGGCAGCGGCGCGCACTGTCCTGCGTTTGACGCCAGGCGCGCCAGCAGTGATCACATGCCGTGACGATCCATCAACCACTGACCAACCCCTACCCTGCACATAGGAAAGCTTCAGACTACACACAAACAGCGATCAGGCACCCGTAGCTCACTGTTGTGCGATCACCGGACACCGCTGCCAACGCCCACAAGACGCAAAGTCGTGCGGACCGATGCCCTGAAGCAGGGACCTTGCTCCCAATTAGCACGGGATCGTTCAAGCTCGCCCAACACTTTCTGCAGAGGGAGGGCTCAGTTCGACGCTTGATTCGTAGTGGAGGATATCAGTGATCTGGACGTCCTTGCCCGTGAGGGTCCGCAGGCCGTCGAGGACGGTCACGAGCGTGGGTAGGTCGATGCGGGACGGCTCGTGACCCCGCCTGGCCAGACGGTAGACCGTATTCATGTAGCTCGTTCCCATGGCCTTCCCGAGCGCGTAGGCCGTGATCTCGTGTTCCGCCAGAAAGTCGGCCAATGTCCACCGGAGTACCGACATCCGTTCATGCTCACGTATCTCCCGCATCGGCGCTATTCCCGACAGGCATACTTAGGTGTAATGGGGATACACTCTGCACGTGCTTCTCGAACCGCCCGAACAGCGTGCCTATGCCACCGGCAAGATCGGCGTCATCACCGCCGCCTACCTCCTCACCCTGCACAACTTCTATGACCAGCCCTCCCCTCACTCCGCACTGACCCGCGCGCGCATGACGCGGCTCACTGCCCAGCTCTGGACCCAGGCCCAGCACGTCATGCCGCTCTGGGACGAAGAATACGTGCACTCATCCGCGGTCGACATCCTGGGCACGCTTCTGGACACGGACCCCTCTGACCGCGCGGAGGGCTGCGCGGCCATCCTCTGCACCGCCGCCTCGAACATCGCCATCGCGGCCCACCTCGACCAGACAGAAGCGGCCGCCAATCTCCTCGGCCTGGCCATGTACCACCGCTTCAGGCTGGAGCGAAGCTTCACGCCTCCCCAGCCGGCACTCCTGGTCCGCTCCCCGACCAGTCGGGAGCAGCTGTATTTCGAAGTCCTGCATCACGTGGGCTTTCAGGCGAACTTCGTCGACGACGACGCCGACGAGTTGTGGCAGGGTCTTCAGGAGCGCCTGCGGCGTCGCCTCGAGGTGGCGCCGCAGCCCTCACAGCCCGAGAGAGTTGCGGTCGAGAGATACCGGGAATTGCTCTCCACCGTCACGAATGAACGGACGTGGATCGGCACCAGCCTACACACCATCGCAGGTTCGTATGTGCCGTACGATCCAACCTACACCGCCTGGACAGCGGACTCCTGCCTGGAGGCGCTCATCGCCCAGCGCCGCCACATCGTCGAGTGACGGTGGGATGGCGCCGCCGATCCTGACAAGCCCGCTCTAGTGGAATGGCCGTGAGACCAGACTGTTCAGGCTTGTTCAGAACGACCGCCCACGCGTCACGCCCAACCAGAATCAGGCCTTGCCCGCTCCCGCTGACCGCGGCCACGGGGCCGGTGACCATTGCCTCCCGGCTCACAGGTTGCAGGCGACACTTGACATCTGAACCCAGATGCATCCAGGTCAACTGTCGCGGCTGAAAGCCATGTTCAGGAACACACGGCACACTCACGGTGCGTGACCCACCCCCGGGTAGACCGCCCCGCCCGATTAGGCCACCAGAAAGCTGTCGCTGCGTGACCTTCCCCTCGATCATCGGCTCGCCACATCGCCTGGCGGTCACACCAGTCTCCACCAGCTTGGAGCGACAACCGGAGGAACGCCTCCGGGTGATCACCCTGACCCCGTACCCCTCGCAGCGGTTTCCGGTTCTGCCCTGGAACCAGGGGCGCGCCCCTGGACTTCACGTCCAACGGCTTCTGTTTCAGGCATACCTGAACACCACTGTCAGCCGGTGCGTATGCGAGTAGCAATCGCGCGAGCTGACCTGGACGCTCCCGGGGTGCAGGTGTACCTGGGTCTGCACTGCTCCAACACGGCCCGAATCGCTGCCTAGACAGACCGGAAGAAGCCGAAACCCAACAGCGCCGCGCCCGCACACCCAACGTGTAACTGGGCCACCACACGCCTGCGGAAAGAGGAGAGCAGCACCCCAGCGAACCCGTCGGTCGCCCCACGGACATGGCGCCACGGTTGACCTGCGGTAAATCCAGAAACCCAACGTGCATCCACTCTGAAGGCAGGAGCACGCTCCTGAGGAGGAAAGATATGCATGATCCCATCACGTTGCCCGCCGCCACACTCCCTGAGCACGGTCCCGGTAACCGCGCAGCAGAACAGCAGGCCCCCGCGCCCACCCTGATCCGCCTGAGTACCCTGCTCGAATCTGTCGCCAAGGAGGACCGCATCAAACCCCTGCAGGAATTCGAGCGGGCGATCCACAAGGGCGTCATCGCGGCCGCCCCACTCCACGACACCATCACCGTCCCCTATCTCGACGCGCAGGGTCGGGACGCCACGCACGAAGGCACGGACGACCTGCTCCTCGACACGCCGGAACTGCGCGCCTGGCTGGCGACCCAGGTCAGCGAGAGCCGGTACCTGCTCATCCAGAACGGCGCGCCCATCCAGATCACGCAGCAGCAGATCGAGAGCGGCGAACTGGATTTCGAACGGCTCTCCGCCATCCGCAAAGCGGTGGCCGGGCAGCGCGTCCAGACGCCAGCCGCCCCTCAGGCCAAGACCAGTAAGCCCGCCGCGAGCAAGTCGAAGTCCGGTCAGAAAGCCCCAGCGGCGAAGGCCAAGGACGCCCCGACGACCACGCCCGACGCCGCCAAGTAACCTCACCCCTGAGCGTCCACGGGAGATCCAGTCACGGGTCTCCCGTGCCGCCACAAGGAGGTCACCCATGGGCCGACCGCCCGCGATCATCCAGCAGATCCGCACCGACCTTGCGCTCACCGACACCGAGAAGCAGACACTCCGGCAGCTCATTCAGTACGACGGCGCGTGGACCGACAAGGAACTCAAAGCCAAGTGCCCGAGGCACGCCGAGATCCTCAAGGCGGGCGTCCTCCTTCCAGTTCACACGGTCATCGGTACGCTATACATGCTTTCCCTCACCGGCCGCAGCGTCCTCCACCGAGGCGCATCCACGACCCTCATCGCCCCGCAGCGGAACCTCGATCGCGCTTACATTCGCCTGTGCATGGACGACTACGGGTACGAGGATACGGACGAGCGCACCACGCGGGGCCTCGACCGGTTCACCGGGAAGATGGACCTCTTCGAGATGATCACACCTCAAGGGATCGCCCTGGTCGGCGGCACCATGTCCGGCGGCGGCATCAGCCGCAACACCATCGAACGCATCGTCACCCGCCTGAAGTCCTCAGCCCTCGCCCACAACTTCCGCGTGATCCTGTTCACACCCTCACCCACCCGGGGACGTTCACTGGCCGAGACCCACGCCTCCGTGTTCACGTTGCTGCATCACCTCCCGGGCGGGACCGGACAGAGAGTGCGGCTCACCTCCTTCGCATCCGGGTCGGACGAAGCCTACGCCGGTCCTTTCCTCACGCCGTTCGTGGAGGACCTGGTGGTCCGCAAGCATCCCGGCCACTTCCCCGAGCAGACGCGGGAGCTCCTGAAGTTGCGCCGCGCCGACCGCCTCGAACGCTTCAAATCGGACCTCGCCGTCGACCGGGTGATCAGCGCCGAGCAGCTGCACCGGCACTACCACTTGAGGCCTGAAGACCTGAACGGCGTCCGGTTCGTCGAGGCGATCATGCACCCGATTCACAGTCGTGTGAGCCTGGAAATCAAGACGCGGTTCTACCTCGCATCGGCGGCGTTGCAGTATCAGGATGACAACGTCCTCGGCCACACCGCAGGAGTGGGTGAGATGCGCCAGGTGATGAACGTTCCGGCCGACAAGACGTTCCAGTTGAATCCCAAACGGCGCCTCGTGCGGGACGCTCCGGACGCGGTGTACCACAGTCCCTACGGGCCGATCGCGTTTGAGTACGACACCGGCACGTATACCCTGAGCACGGTGCAATCGAAGCTGGAAAGCTACGTGCAGCAGGGGTACCTGCAGACGGTCTGGGGCACCGCCAACCGGCGGAGGGTCCCTACCATTGAGGGGATCATGCAGCGTGAAGAGGGAGCGAAAGGTCAGGTCATCCTGAGCGAGTGGTGGCGCGAGTTACCCACCTCCTGACGCGCATGAGCTGGGGTCTGTGCGGAGCGGCCACACAGGTGACCGCTCCGATCTGCTGTCTCTCACCGGCCGTCACGAGAGGACTCGCCAGTCCGCCTCGGCCCAGAGATCAACGGCTTCTGAAGTCCATTCACGGCACGCGTATCGCCGCGTCTCGGGTGAGGTGTGATGGTCGGAGGAACCTCAGAAATCGTCCGATCCGTCTCCTCAGAAGTGGGCCACAGCAGGCGCCTGATGAAGTGGAGACCGGGTGCTCAACCAGGAGGCGAGTGTTCCTGAGGAGGTCCAGAAGTTGAGTTTGCTTCGACGGTCAACGGCACCTTGGTGCACGCTCAGGACCCATGGATTCAGGTCGGCAGACAGCGCTGTGCCTGGGGTGAACGTCCTCAGCGGGAGCGCCAGTTCCCCAGTGTCGTCAGTTGGGGGAAGGCACCGGGAGGAGCAGGCACTGCAGCGGAGCGGAGGGAGAAACTCAGACTGAAATAGGGCCGATGTCGGGGGAACATGACCTGCGGGGACGCGCCAAAAATCTGTCGGAATCACGAACGGCGAAGCCACACGGCGCTGCGAAATCGTTGGGAAAATTGGTCGGCGCGACCTGATGGCCCAGGTAGATCAGGAGCGGTCAAGGCTCACTTCAGGACTGCACGAGGTGCTGGTGAAGTGCCCACTGAAGTCCTGGAACTGGGGCTCGATGTGCGCCATTGAAGCCAAAATCGGCTCATGTACTGTTGAGGATTTAGCGCATTGAGCGTGTGACATGTGAGGATTTAAGGCTTGGCGTGCCGTATACATCTGAGGATTTTGAAACAATGGGGGGCGACATGTGAGGAATTAAGAATTCGCGCCCAGCTCAAAAACCCGTGACATGTGAGGACTTTAGGCCTATTCGCTAAACTCCTACGGCATATCGCGGGAGGAGGGCCGGGGGGCAAGGCATCTTGCTGCACCCTGAGTGGGTCTGTGAGGGCTCCGGCAGACGCTTGGGCGGTTGGGGGTCGTGGGTACCAGCGGCGGGCCGTGGCGGGGCGGGCAGGGGGCGTGGAGGCGGCGTTGGTCTGCGGTGACGACTCGGACCGGCGAGCGAGACGCGAGGGTCAGGAGACAGGACGGACGCTCTCTCGACTCGGGTGTGCGGCCTGGGATGGTCGGGTGATCATCACGTCTGCGCGACTCAGGTCAGGTCGTCGGCGAGGCCGTGACGACTCGGGTCGGTGGACGCGAGTGCGGGTCGGGAGGTGCGGAGGAGGGACGCTCCGTGGAGCGTCCGGGTGAGGTCACCCGAGTCGTGCTCCCGACTTGGATCACTGGACTGCAGCGCGGGTCAGTGACCCGGGTCCGAGTGGTCGCCTCGTGACGACTGCGTGGGTCACCTGGCGCCCGCTCGTCCTCGCGCGCCGGTCCGGGAGTGGGGCGATGACCCCATGCCTCACCGCGCTGTCGCGCGGCCCAGGGAGGCATGACGATGACGGCGGAGCAGGGTGCGTTGTTCCCGGCGGGTGACGGGCACGCGGGGGTGCTGGGCGGCGTGCCGTTCGATCCCTCGGCAGTGCTCCGCGCTCTGCGCCCGGGGGTCGATGCGGGTCAGGTGCGTGCGGCGCTCGGGCGCTTCACGCCGCAGCAACTCAACGTGGTGCATCACGTGGTGAACTCGGCGCGGAACGTGATGGTCGTGGCAACCGCCGGGAGTGGGAAGTCCACGGTCCTGCGGACGACCGCGCAGGTCCTGCCCGGTGGGTTAAGCATCGGGGCGTTCGCGCTGAACCGGTCCATCGCGCAGGAGTTGCGCGGGGCGCTGCCGGGTGACGTGCAGGTGTCGACCTTCCACGCGTTCGGTCGTCGGCTCGTCGAGGAGCGTGGCCCGGTGCAGGCGACGTTCGTGGAGTGGAAGCGACTGAACATCGCTACTTCGATCCTGAAGGAAGCGGGCGCGTACTCCGCTGGCGTGGCGAAGTCGCTGCTCTCCCTGGTGCGCCTGTCGATGGTGCACATCGCGAACTCGGCCGACGCGGTCCTCGCTCTGGCGGCGGAGCAGGAGTTCGAATTTCCGGCGGGCCTGGACGTGGTGGGTGCGGTGCGTGCGGTGCAGGACCGGGCGCTGCCCGACTTCAGGACGCGCGGGCATGTTGACGACGACGACATGCTGGACCTGCCACTGAAGTTGGGGGACGGGTTCGAGAGCCTGGACGTGGCGCTCGTGGATGAAGCGCAGGACTTCTCGCGCCTGCAGCACCGGCTGGTCCGGCACGTCGTGGGTCGCCGGGGCCGCGTGATCTTCGTGGGTGATGACAGCCAGGCGACCCACGGCTTCAGCGGTGCGGACAAGGGCGGCCTGACCCGCGCCGCCGAAGTGTTTGGCGCGGTGACCCTGCCGCTGACCGTGACGTTCCGCTGCCCCGCCTCGCACGTGGAGTTGGCCGCGCGGTTCAGTAATGGGACCGAGGCGGCGCCGGGCGCGGCGACCGGTGAGGTGCGGCGCGTGACGGAGAACGAGGTGCTGACTGAGTTGCGTCCGGGTGACCTCGTGATCTGCCGGCGGAACGCGCCGATGCTGAGCATGGCCATGCGGCTGGCGCAGGAGGGCGTCCCGGTGGAGGTGCTGGGACATGACCTCGCCAAAACCCTCACCGACGGAGTTTACGTTGCTAGAACCACGCCCGGTATCCTGTGGCCTGATGACCCGCGCCCTGATCATGTGCACCCACGACTGCGCCCGCAGCCAGATGGCCGAGGACCTCGCGCAGGTCGCGGTGGCCGAACTCGGGGTGCCGCTGGACGTCCACTTGGCCGGCACCGAGGCCACCCGCGTGAAGGATCCGGCCGTCACGGTGATGGCCGAGCTCGGCATTGTCCTGAGCATCCACACCATCAAGACCCTGTGGGACATCCCGGACGCGCGGAACGATGACGTGGTCACGGTCTGTGACAGCGCCGCCGAAACCTGCCCGGTTGATCCGGGTCGCACCACCCGCCGCCGTTACCCGTTCGTGGATCCGTCCGGCGGCCGCGAGGTCCCCCCGAGCTACCAGGACAGTCCTGCCGTGATCCCAGCATGACCCGGCGGCCAGGACCACAGCCGGGCCGCCACCCGTGAGGACGTCCGACCTGGCCGCGCTGGCGGTGCGGACGCTGCGGCGCCGCCCCGCCCGTACCGTCCTGACCCTACTGGGACAGGTGGTCGCGGTGCTCAGCATGACGCTGTTCCTGTCCATCGGGGAGGGTCTGCGTGGACAGCTCCGGCGCGAGGTGCAGAGTGTCGGCCCGGACCTGCAGGTGGCTCGGCCCCTGCCCCCCCTGCTCCTGCTGCCCAGTCCGACCCTGCCCGAGAGCGTCGCGCAGGCCCTCACGGTCCGGCAGCGTGAACTGGGCATCGCGCAGGTCACGCCGGTCGTCACGGAGATTCGGCAGTCCGCCGATCCTACGCAGAGTGCCGTCTACTACGGCCTGCCGGCCCGCCAGGGCATCACGGCGCTGTTTCCGCGCGCCCGCCCCGAGCAGGGACGACTGCTGCGCCCTGACGATGAAGGGCAGGCGGTCGCGGTTCTGGGCGCCACGGCCGCACGGCAGCTCGGCACCGGCGTGGGCGGGACGGTCCGGATCAACCGGCGGGCCCGGGTGCGGGTCATCGGTGTGCTGAAGCCCCTGGGGTCGTTGACCGACACTTTCACGTTCCTGCCGCTGCGGAGCGCTCAGCAGGCGCTCGGGACCGGCCCGATGATCTCGTCCGTGGCGCTGCGCCTCCAGGACCCGGCGCAGGCCGAACGTGTGGCCGGACTCCTGCGGCCGCACCTGCATCTGGAGGTCAGCACCCGCAGCGAGGTGCTCCGCGCGGCCGGGCAGGTGGTGCGCAGCGCCGACGCCGTCAGCCTGGCCCTGTCCCTGGTGGCGCTGCTGGTCGGCGGGCTGGGCGTCGCCAACACCCTGCTGATGACCGTCCACGAGCGCCAGAAGGAATTCGCGGTCATGCGCGCCGTCGGCGCAGGCCCCGGCGTGGTGACGCGGCTGGTGCTGCTCGAGAGCGCGCTGCTGGCCGGGACGGGCTGGCTGGTCGGCGCCGTGCTCAGCGGGCCCGGCGTGTGGGCCGTCAACCTTTTCACGCAGCGGGTCGCCGGACTGGACGGCGCGGCGCTGACGCCCCGCCTGCTGATGCTCAGTCTGGCGTTCAGCGTGCTGCTGGGCCTGCTCGCCGGATGGTGGCCCGCCCGTCAGGCTGGACGGACGGCCATCACGCGGGCGCTGGGTCAGCCGTGATACGTCCGGCGGCGAGAGTCCTGGGGGTGATGACGGTCCTGCTGATCCTGCTGGCGCTGGGACGCTGGGTGCAGGTGCGCCTCGGGTGGCATGGCCTGCTGATAGCTGTCCTGTGGCAGGTCACCCTGATGTGGTGGGGCCTGCTCGTGCTGTGGGCGCTGCCCCTGCCCCTGCAGTCCGCCTGGTTCCGCGTGCGCGCCTGGGAGGCGCCGCTGTACCGGCAGCTGAGGGTGCGCGCCTTCATGCTGCTGCTGCGCGCAGTGGGCTGGGAACGCGCGCGGCGCCGGGCGCGGGGCTTTACCGGTTCGCGCGCTTCGCTGCTGCGGCTTGAGCGCCAGACCCGGGAGGCGGAATTCAGCCACGTCCTCCTGGTCCTGGTGAACCTGACCCTGCCGGTCCTGACCGGCATGACGGGAGACACCGCCGGTTGGCTCATCGTGACGGGCGCCGCCGGTCACGTGTATCCGGTGATGTTGCAGCGGACTCTGCGCGCTCGCCTTCAACAGCTGGACGTGACGGGCAACCGCAGCCACCACGGCAGAGCGACCGACTGAGCGTCCCGCCACTCCGCGTCAAACGTGGCCTGCACCGCCCCAACCGCACCGGCGTCGCTCGTCGCGAGGTTGTACTCGGTCAGGCCCGCGTCTCCGAACGACGAGACATGCAGGTTGGAGCCGCCGACCATGGTCATCGCACAGTTCACGAGGATCGCCTTGGTGTGCAGCCGATGGGCGGATCACCGTACGCTCAGGTGGCATCGCGCCGTACAGACTGCCCAGCAGCGTGAGGACTTCCAGCTCAAGCACCGGCGCGCGGTCCACCACCAGCCGGACCCGCACGTGCCGCTCCCGGATGGCCGACCACCTGCCAGACGGGCTGGCCCTGCCTGTCCAGCGGACAGCCGCCCGGCGCGGTCCAGCTCAGGTCATACGGACTCGGATTGAACGGCTGATCAAGCCATTCAATCCGAGCGGAGCGAGTAGGAGAACAACGGGTTCCGGACGTAGAAAGTGCAGCAGGCACGCCACGCGGTTCCCGTTCAGCGGCGCGTCCGGACGTGGGCTGTCGTGAAGCGCCTCCCCTTCAGTGGGCTGACCGGTGGCGGCGGCGACTGCCGCATCACCTCCACGTGCCCCGGGCGCAGGTCGCAGCTGCGCGTGAGCAGAGCGCCTACCAGCACTACGCACTCGCCAGCGGCCCGGAGCGCGTCCCCGATCACGGCACGCCCCACCCGGCTTTCAGCTCGCGCCAGCGCGTGACGTCCAGGCTCACGTCGGCCGGGAGGGACAGGGACGCCTCTGCGCGGCGGCCCGGCCGAACCGACCCGGACCGCCGCCGCGCCAGGTCATAGACACTCTTGCGTTCCGTGCCGACATGGAGCACCGCGTCAGAGAGCGCCCGGGCCCGCGTGATGAGCAGCGCCAGTTCCGGGGCGATGACATCCACGTAGTCCTGACTGGTGAACTGATCCGTGAAGGCCACCGGATGAGGGAACGGTGACGAGCGGAAACTGGTCCGGACGATCAGGTGATCCGCGCAGGCGCGGGCCGCTTCCTCCGCCACCAGTTTGCTCAGCCCGTAGAACGTGGTGGGGATCCCGGGCGGCTCATGCTCGCGGTACTGACCCCGCCGACCGTCGAACACGTAGTCCGTGCTGATGAACACCAGCTTCGCGTGGACGCCCTGGGCTGCCTGCGCCACCCACCGGGTGCCGTTCACGTTGACGTTCCAGCACTCTGCCGGTCGTGCCTGCGCCGCCTGGACGTCCGTGAAGGCCGCCGCGTGGACGATCACGTCCGGACGGGCCCCCTGCACGGCCCGCTCGACACTGCCCGGGCAGGTGACGTCCAGTGTCCTGGAGTCGGGACAGATCATTCCGGGGACCAGCGCCTGCAGCGCCTGTCCGAGGCGACCGCTGCCCCCGGTGAGGAGGATCATCCCCGGTCCTCGGCCCACAGGTCAGCCCCGAAATGATCCCAGGGCAGCCGGCCCTCGTTGGGATCGTCCGGGTTGAACTGGGCGTCCATCGCGTACAGCAGGGTGGCTCCCTGCGCGCCTGCGCGGTAACCGTGCGCCACGCCGCTGGGGATCAACAGCAGGGACGGTGCCTCACTGGACAGGATCACGGCGCGGCGAACGCCGCTGCTGACACTGTCCGCCCGGACGTCCACCAGCCACACCAGCAGCTGGCCGGTCAGGACACACCACAGTTCATTCTGAGGCTGCCGGGGATGCAGGTGAAAGGCGTTCACGCGGCCCGGATCGCCCCAGGAAACGCTGAGCTGCCGGGGCGTGAAGTCGGGAAGGCCGTCCAGGCGGCCCTCCTCGAGCCGGAGGATTTCGGCGAACGCCCCGTTCTCTCCGCGGTACTTGCGCAGAGGAACCACCTGGACTCCGGCGATCCCGGGTCCCGGCGCGTAGGACTGAAAGCTCAGGGCCAATTGCACCTCTTCACGCAGTCTGGTCATATGCTTCCTCCTGACGCTCCCTGACGCTGCGCCACGCGGCGCAGGTACGCGGCGTACGGGCCGCCCAGCTGTTCGGCGCGCAGGAGCACCTCGTCGGGACTGAGCCAGCCGTGGTGCAGGGCGATCTCTTCCGGGCAGGCGAGTTTCACGCCCTGCCGCCGCTCGATGGCCTGCACGAAGGACGACGCCTCGAGCAGGCTGTCGTGCGTCCCGGCGTCCATCCAGACCGACCCGCGCTCGAGGCACTCGACGGTCAGCTCGCCGCGCTCCAGGTACAGGCGGTTGAGGTCCGTGATCTCGAATTCGCCCCGGGCCGAGACCGGCAGGCTCCCGGCCAGGTCCACCGCGTCCGGACCATACGTGTACAGGCCCGTCACGGCGTACGAGGAGGCGGGCCGCAGCGGCTTTTCCTCCAGGGAGGTCACCGCGCCGCCGGGCCCGAAGCTCACCACCCCGTAGCGGCCCGGGTCGCTGACCTCCGAGGCGAAGATCGTCGCCCCGGTCGGGCGGGCCTGAGCCGCCAGCAGCTGGCGGGTGATGTCCGGTCCGTGGAACAGGTTGTCTCCCAGGATCAGCGTGCACGCCTGCCCGCCCAGAAACGGGCCGGCCAGCGTGAGGGCCTGGGCGATGCCACGCGGCTCAGCCTGGACGGCGTAGGACAGCTTCACGCCCCACTGGCCGCCGTCCCCGAGCAGCTGCTCGAACAGCGGCAGGTCACGCGGCGCCGTGATGATCAGCACCTCCCGGTGGCCGGCCAGCATGAGCGTCGAGAGCGGATAGTAGATCATCGGCTTGTCGTAGACCGGCAGGAGTTGCTTGGACACCGCCAGGGTCGCTGGAAACAGGCGCGTGCCCAGCCCGCCGGCCAGCACGACGCCGCGCCGGGGAACGCTCACGACTCCGCCCCGGGGGGCGTCCAGGCGGCGCGCCCTTCGTACTGCTGACGGTAGAACGCCCGGAACGCCCCCGCCCGGATCGGCTCCCACCACCAGCGGTTTTCCGGGTACCAGGCAGCCGCCCGCGCCACTGCCTGATCCGGGGTGAACCGGGGCGTCCAGCCCAGCGCGCCCAGCCGGGCGGTGTCCACCGCGTAGCGGCGGTCATGCCCCGGCCGGTCGGCCACATGCTGGATGAGGGCCGGGTCGGCGTGCAGGGTGTCCAGCACCGTGCGGGCCAGCTCCAGGTTGCTCATCTCGCAGCCGGTGCCCACGTTGTAGATCTCGCCCGGCTGACCCCGCCGCAGGACCAGGGCAATGGCGGCGCAGTGATCGTCGACATGCATGTAATCCCGCTGCTGATGACCGTCCCCGTACAGGGGAAGGGGGTGGCCCAGCAGGGCGTTCGTGGCGAACAGGGGCAGCACCTTCTCCGGGTACTGGTAGGGACCGACCGTATTCGAGCCCCGCGTGACCGTCACGTGCAGGGCGTAGGTCTCGAAGTACGCCTGCACGAGGTGTTCCGCGGCGGCCTTGCTGGCCGCGTAGGGGCTGCGCGGGACCAGCACGTCCCGCTCTGTCCGCCGCTGGGGAGCCGGGACATCCCCGTACACCTCGTCCGTCGAGACCTGATGGAACCGCAGTCCCAGGGTTCTAGCGACCTCCAGGAGGACGTGCGTGCCCAGCACGTTGGTGCGGGTGAACGCCAGCGGGGAGACGATGGACTGGTCGACGTGGGATTCCGCCGCGAAATTGACGATGGCCGTCACGGCCTCCTCGGTGCAGATCCGCCGGACCGCCTCCTCATCGGCCACGTCCGCGTGGTGGAAACTCAGGTGCGGGTGCTCCCAGAGACCGGTGAGATTCTCCACGCGGCCCGCATAGGTCAGGTGGTCGAGCACCACGATCCGGTCCCCCGGCTCGCGCCCCAGCCACCACCGGACAAACTGACTGCCGATGAAGCCGCAGCCGCCCGTCACGAGCAGGACGTTCTGTTCACTGGTGCGCATGGTGGTCCTTGGGCAGCAGTCCTTCCAGGAGGTCGGCGGCCTCGCGTGGGGCGTCGTGTGCCGCCAGTTGCTCCGCGAGGAGCCGGGCACGCGTGCGGTAGGCGGGGTCGCGCAGCAGGGCGCGCGCGGCCCGGCGGATCCGGACCGGGGTGGGGCGGTCGGTGCCCAGGTTCATGCCCACGCCGGCGTGGGCGACGCGGGCGGCGACCTCGGCCTTGTCCTCGCTGCGACCGGCCACGAGGCACGGCAGGCCGTGCAGGAGGGCCTGCATGACCCCGCCGTACCCGCCGTTGGTCACGTACAGGGCCGCCTCGGGCAGCGCCCGCGCGAACGGCAGGAACGGCGTGGCGCGCGCGTTGCGGGGCAGAGGTCCGGGCAGGGCCTGCGGGTGCGCGCCAGCCACGACGACCTGGACGTCCTCGTCGGCCAGGGCGCACAGGGCCGGCCAGATCAGGCGGGTCGGGTCGGTGGCGAGGGTGCCCTGCGTCACCACGATCAGGGGGCGCGGGTCGCGCTGCACGTCCGCCCACCAGTCCGGCAGGGGCCGCGCGCCCGGAGCAGGCAGCAGCGGACCGATGAACTTCAGCTGGGACGGCAGGTCACCGCGGACGTACTCGAATTCGGGCACGCTGGGCTGCAGCATCAGGGTCGGGGCGACGGGCGGCTCGAACGGCCGGGCCGGCAGGCCGAGGCGGCCGCACACGTCCGAGAGGTCCCTGGAGGCCGCGCCGAAGACCGCGTGGGGCAGCAGCGCGTTCAGGATCCGGTTGCGCCAGCGGCCCACGGGGGTGGCGCTGGGCGGCAGGCCCAGGCCGAACGGGGCGGCGTCCTCGCTGCGGATGCCCAGGGGCAGCACGCCGAGCAGCGCGCACGGTGGCCCGCCGAGCTCCTCGTGCAGGAGGGCCGCCGCGACAGTCTGGTCGGCCAGGACCAGCGCGTGCGGCCAGGAACGGGCGACGTCACGCAGGTCCTGAAGTTGACCCTCGATCTGACCCACGAACACGTGTTGCACGTCGAACTGCAACTGCCGCACGCCCCGCCGGTCGTCCCGGCCGGTAAAGGTGTTCCCGAAGGCCGAGTCGTCGTAGTCGCGCGCGTGCACGAAAGGCTCCCACCCGGCCCCGGCGGCCTGGGCAGCGCGGGCGTACTTGCGTCCGGTGTACCAGCGGACCTCGTGGCCACGCCGCGCGAGTTCCTGCACGACCGGCGCGGTCGGCGCCACGTGCCCGGCGATGGGTTGCGTGGCGATCAGGATGCGGGCCACGTGGTCCCGGGGCGCGCGGAGCGCAGCCAGTTCATGGTGAAGGCCTGCACGAGCAGCGGGCGAAGCGCCGGGGTGAGGAGGGCGCGCAGGGCCGCCTCGCGCCCACGCCGCTGCCACGGCGCGGCGGGACGGCCGAAGAACATGTTGAATTCCGCCTGACGGATCGCCAGGGCCGCGGCCCGGCGCCGCTGGTGCCCGAAGGTCCGCAGCGCGGCCGGCGACCCGTCCGGCAGGAGCGGCGCGAGCGCCTCGGCGTCCAGCCAGCCGAGGTTCATGCCCTGACCGCCGATCGGACTGACCTCGTGCGCCGCGTCCCCGATCAGGATCACCCGGCCCGTCACGAACCGCCGGGCCAGGTGACGGCCGACCCCGAAGGGACTGAGCATCAGGCACTCGTCGGCCGGCAGGTAAACGCCAGTGCGGCGGCGCACCAGTGCCGTCAGGTCCTGGGGGGTGGCGCCGCGCTGCAGCCGATCGGTGCGCGCCACCCAGCGGCGTTCGCCGGACGGCAGCGGGAAGGATTCGACCACGCCGCCCGGCGTCAGGAAGATCACGGCCTGATCGCGGTACGCGGTGGTGTCCGGGAAGTCGCCCATCAGGTACGTGTCCGGGTACGTTCCTCCCGGGTACGGCACCCCGAGCAGGGTCCGCACGGCGCTGCGCGTGCCGTCTGCACCGACCACCCACCGCGCCCGGATGACGTCGGGTCCGGCGGGCGTGCAGGCGGTCACGGCCACGTGGTCCCCCTGATCCTGAACGGCCGTGACCTCCACGCTCCGGCGCAGCGTGCCGGGCGCGCACGCCGCCAGGTGGCCGGCGAGGAGGCGCTCGGTGTCGCGCTGCGGCAGGGACAGCACCGGACCGCCCGGTACGCCGCCGAAGTCCAGTTCGCCCACGAGGCCGCGGTCGCCGATCACAGCGGCGCGCCGGATGGGCCGACCGGCGGCGCGCAGCGAGTCGCCGACCCCGGCGGCGTCCAGGGCGCGCAGCGCGGGCGGGTGGAGGCCGATGGCGCGGGAATGCGTCCCGGGCTGGGGCTGACGCTCGAGCACCTGCACCTGAAGCCCCCGCCGCGCCAGCAGGAGACCCAGGAACAGTCCGACCGGGCCGCCTCCGACGATCACGGCGTCAAGCACGTCCGGCCTCCCAGGTCAGCAGTTGCCGGAAGGGAAAGAGGGGCCGCACCGTCCATCCGGGCGGCGCGGCGGCCTGCAGTTCGGCGGGCGTGAAGCTCCGCCGGATCGAGCGCAGTCCGTCGGCGCGGATGAACGTCCCGGGGAAGGCGTGGGCGGCCAGACTGAACAGGCGGTACGCGGCGGCGCTGCGCACGAGGTCGCTGTGCACCACCACCCGGCCCAGGTGCTCGCAGTCGCGCAGCAGGCCGCTCAGTTCGGCGGCGGTCAGGTGATGCAGCAGGTGGTTGGAGGTCACGGCCCCGAACGTGTGGCCCTCCCGCACCAGATCGCTGCTCAGCGCCTGCCGGTAGGTGACGTTCGGCGGTCCCGGCTGGGCCGAGGCGAACGCGATGGCGCGCGGGTCGGCGTCGATGGCCGTCACGGTCAGGTCGAGGCCGTCGCGCCGCGCCCAGCGGGCCAGCTGACGGGGCACGTCGCCGCCCCCGCAGCCGATGTCCAGCAGGGTCAGCGGCGCCTGAAGCAGCCGGGGGCGCAGGTCGCGGACGTACACGCGCCGCCACCCGGCGATCAGGGCGTTCAGCCGCCCGAACTGCCGGTACGTCCGGCGCAGCGTGGCCAGGTCGCACGCCGGGTCGTCCATGAATTCCGGCAGGTCCACCGCCCGCCGGGTGAAATCTGCGGGCGCGCCGGGCACGGTCACCCGGTCACCCGGGTCATGAGGCCCGTCTCGACCGTCAGGCCCGGCCCGAACGCCATGGCGCACACCCGCTCGCCGTCCGCGGCCCGCGTGAGGAGGTCCGCGAGGATGAACAGGACGGTCGCGCTGCTCATGTTGCCGTACTGCCGCAGAACCTCCCGGGAGGGCAGGAGCTGCTCGTCACGCAGGGCCAGGCTGGACTGCACCTTGTCCAGGATGCTGCGGCCGCCCGGATGAATCGCCCAGTGCTGCACGCCCCCGTGCGCGGCCTCCGCCAGGGCCGGATCCTGCGCCAGCAGCGGGGCCAGCGCGCCCGAGATGTGCGTCTCGATGATGTCCGGCACGTACGTGCTCAGGATCATGTCGTACCCCTGGTCGCCGATCGTCCAGGCCATGTCCTGCTGCCCCACGCCGGGCGGGGTGAGGGTCGTCTCGAAGGCGTCCAGGCGCAGCGCGCCCTGCGCGGACGCCGGCGGCCGGGCGCTGACGATGGCCGCGGCCGCGCCGTCCGCGAAGACCGAGTTGGCCAGGACGGTGTCCGGATCGGCGGCGGAGTGCATGTGAATGGTGCACAGTTCGGCGCAGACCACCAGCACCACCGCGTCCGGGTCCGCGTCGCAGAACGCGCGGGCCATCTTGAGCGCCGGGAACGCCGCGTAGCAGCCCATGAAGCCCACGTGGAAGCGGGCGACCCGACCGGACAGCTCCAGGGCGCGCACCACCTCGTAGTCCGGACCCGGTGCGAAAAAGCCCGTGCAGGACACGGTGATCACGTGGGTCACGTCGTCCGCTCCGAACGGCGAGCTCGCCAGGACGGACCGGGCGGCGTTCACGAACAGCGGCGTCGCGTGGGTGACGTAGAACGCGTTGCGCGCCCCGGTGCCCGGCGTGAGCATCCGCCCCGTACCCGCGTCGTAGAAGAGCCCCGGTGGATCGTCGGTCCCGAGCAGGAAATCAGGTACGACGCTGTGCCGCCGGTCGATGCCCGACGCATTGAACGCGCGGGTCGTCAGCCGCTGCCCCAGACGGTCGAGTTCCGGTTGGGTGCGGATGATGTCACGGATGACCTCCTGCGGATAGGCGATCGGGGGCACGGTGGGTGCCACCGCGTGAAGGTAAACCGGCATGCGTCAGCGTAGTGCGTACGTGAGAGCCGAACCCACACGGTTTCTTGAGCCTCCTCCCGGGTTCCGGACAGTCCCTTCACAGCGGCCTGGCGCGGTTGCAGCGTCACCCGCCAGGGTTCTGTGAATCTCGGCAGGTGGGAAAGCTGACAGGACCACAGGAGAGCGTCGAGTCGTCTGGAAGAGCACGCACAGGCGGTGCCGACCCTGGCCGCGGCCTCGACACCCGCAGTCATGACGTGATGCCTCACAGAACATCAACGCTGCCTGAAACAGACTTCATGGCCCGAAGCTGCGATGTGGAACCGGAAACAAATGGCTCGTTTTGACGATCACGCGCGCCCCATTCTGGGGCTCCACGCTGTGGTGTGACGCTACCCAGCACATTGAATTCGCCAACAAAGTCCAGTTCCAGCCAGCTACCAGATGTGATACGGACTCCGATTGAATGGGCTGCAAAGCCCATTCAATCGGAGCGAAGCGAGTGGGAGCAATACGGGTTCCGGACGTGGAGCCGGCAATCCGGTGAAGTTCCGGATTGTTGGCGAAACAAACGGAATCCGTATGAGTTGACGGTTTTCGCGAATCTGTCCACCGGAATCCGTATCAGACAGACAGCAGTGGGCAGTGGAGTTGGAGGCCGTGCCCGTGGCCTGGGGGGCAACTCGACACCGCGGCCAGATCTCGACAATCCCGCTGCCCCGCCCATCGGCAGCCGGCGCTGGTGAGCCCCGCGCCCGCCGAGGTCTTACCGCAGGCTGGTCCAGCCGTCCAGCGCGGCCCAGTCTGGCCGTTCACTTGGCGGACTGTACAGGTACCCCTGTCCGAGCGTGCAGCCCATCTCCCGCAGGATTGCCTCGTGCTCCAGGGTTTCGATGCCCTCGGCGATCACCTCGAACCTCAGGCGACTGGCCAGTTCCATCACGGCGCCGGTCAGGACCTGCAGCCGGTCGTTCCCGTCGATGCCCCAGACGAACGTGCGGTCCAGCTTCAAGTGGTGGATGGGCAGGTGCTGCAGGACGCTGAGCGCGGAGTGGCCCGTGCCGAAATCGTCGAGTGCCAGTCCGAAACCCCAGCTGCGCAGCGCCGAGAGGTCCTGCGTCACCTGGGCGAGGTTCACGAGCACCCCGCTTTCGGTGACCTCGAACGCCAGATGTGCCGGCGCGTCCGGAAACTCGTCCATCAGGGCCTGCATGCGGGCCATGAAGTTCGGCGCGTTCAGTTCCGTGGGAGACAGGTTCACGGCGATCCGCAGCGGGCGTCCCAGCAGGGTGCTGCCGCGCCGCGCTTCGAGCAGCGCCGTGCGGATCACGAAGTCCGTGATCACGTGAATCTGGCCCATCTGTTCAGCCAGTGGAATGAACTGGTCGGGCGGCACCCGGCCGCACACCGGATCGGCCCAGCGGACGAGGGCCTCGGCCTTGACGATCTGCCCGGTGTCCAGATCGACGATCGGCTGGTAGTGCACCTGGAAGTCCCGGCGGTCCAGGGCGCGCCGCAGGGCGCCGTCGAGCATCAGGCGACGGCGCTGCAGGTCCAGGTGCCGGTCCTCGAACAGCAGCAGCGCGCCCTCCTGCGCCAGCGGCAGACTGGACTCGACGGCCTGCAGCGCCTCCGCCGCGCTCTCGCTGGCGGGCCAGGGGCGCGCGCAGGCCCGGACGCGGGGGAAGACGGTGTCCTCAGCCAGGTGTACCGGGTCAAGCAGTGAGGGGCGCAGGTCGGTGGGCGGCTCGGGCAGCAGCAGCGCGAAGGTCCGCTCATCGAGCTGTCCCAGCAGCGCGTTCGGGTACGTGTCGCTCAGCGTCCGGGAGAACGCCAGGGTGAGCTGGTCGGCCAGGTCGGCCTGCCCGGTCCGCAGTTCGGTGATGTTCAGGCACTGCACGGCCAACAGGGAGCGCCCCGGGGTGGACGCCGCTGCAGCGGCCAGGTCCTGGAAATGCGCGCGGTTGGGCAGGGCGGACACGGGAGCGAACCGGGTGACGCGCACGAGCTGCTCGTTGAGCTCGTGCTGGTCGGTGACGTCGCGAAACAGGAAGAGGACGTCCGATGTGCCGTCGTCGTGCGTGCGAACCTGCGCGCGGCTGTGCAGCCACATGTGCTGCCCGTCGGCCCGTTCGAGATGCATGATCGACTGCGTGAACTGGGCAGAGCCGCTCGTGAGCGCCTGGAAGTTGGGGCTGCGGCCCTGCATGACCCGGCCCTGGGTGTCGCGCACCACCAGCGGCGCGAGCAGGTCCGGCAGCGTCTGGGCCTGGATGGCGTGGTCGCCGAGCAGGTCCGCCACCCGACTGTTGCGGGACAGGATCCGGCCGTCCGCGTCGAGGAGGAGCAGGGCCTCGTCGAGGGACTCGATGATCGCGGCGTGCTGCGCGGCCGTGCGGATCAGGTCCTGCTGCGCCCGCTCACGCTCGGTGACGTTGTTCATGGCCACGACCGCCCCGGTCACCTGGCCCTGCGCGTTGCGGATCGGGGTGGCGTTGCACGCGAACACGTTCCGGCGGGTGGTGTTCTGCACGCCGATGATCACGGCCCGCACCGCCTCGCCCTGCAGCGCCCTGAACAGCGGCACCTCCTCCTGCGTCAGGAGGCGCGTGAAGTCCGGGGTGTGCAGGCCGTACGTCGCGGCCCAGTCCGGCGCGAGCGTCCCGGACGGACTGCCGTGGTGGAGTTGCCCGGCCGCTTCATTCATCACGAGGTGGCCCTCGGCGTCGCTGATGACCACCTGGTCGTACAGGCTGTCGAGCAGCGCCACATGGAAATCCCGCTCCGCGCTGAGTTCCGCCGTGCGTTCCCGGACGAGCGCCTCGAAGCGCTGCGCGCGGCGCTGCTGCGCGTCGCCGACCAGTCCCCCGGCGACCACCACGGCCAGGGCCGCCGCCACGGCCACGGCCACGGCCGACACGCCGGGCGGTTCGGTGAGGGCGCCGGCGGGCAGCAGCGTGGCGAACGCGTGGGCCAGCAGCGTGATCATCACGCTCTGCCCGACCGTCACGGTCAGCAGTTGCGCTCCGCCGCTCAGCCCTGGGCGCCGCACCAGGCTCGCGGCCCCGAGGGAGACCGCGGCGGCCAGGGCCGTGAGGGCCAGCAGGTCCGGCCAGTGGGGGGTCAGCGTCAGTCCGGCGTATCCGCTCAGGCCAGCGACCTGCGCCGCCGTGACCGTCAGCAGCAGCGCGACCGTCACGCGCAGCGGGCCGTCCTGCGCGTGATGCCGGTACCAGCGCAGGAACCCCGTGACCAGCAGCGTCACCACGAGCCAGTGCAGGCCGCCCTGCGCGGCGGATATCGGCAGCCCGTGGCCGAGCAGGAGGACGGTCTGCGCGCTCCACAGCCCGGAACCCAGGACGGCGCTGGACAGCAGCTGGTCGCGCCGCCTCACCTGCCCGGACACCAGCTGCGTGCGCGCCTGCACGCGAATCAGGGCGCCCGCGGCCAGCACGCTCAGCAGACTCAGCACGAAGGGAAGAAGAAACGACATCGTGAACCATCCTTGTCTGGGGGTGTGGAGGCTCAGTGTTTCACGGGGACTCTTACAGAACGCCTTCAGGGCCGGAGGGCCCCGCCGCCCGGAGCGCCGCCGTACACTGACGGCACGACCATGACCACATCCACCTCACGCCTGGACGGCCGGACGGCACGCCGATGATCACCGCCGAGTGCCTGCGCACCCTGCCGCTGTTCGCGGACCTGCACGAGACGGTGCTGCACGACGTGGCGGCCGAGGCCGCCGAGGTGCACCTGATCCCCGGCGAGTACCTCGTACGTGAGGGGGATTCCGTCGCGTTCTACGTGCTGCTCAGTGGTGAGCTGGCCGTCACGAAGGACGTGGCGGGGACCACGCAGGCGGTCGACACCTACGGCCCGGGCGACTCGTTCGGAGAGCTGCCGCTGCTGCTCGGCACCACTGCCACGGTGGACCTGCAGGCCCTGACGTCCGCGCGGGTCATGCGGGTCGAAGCGCTGGAGTTCATGGCGCTGCTGCAGCACTCCGAGGCGCTGACCGCGAAGGTCCTGTCGAACATGACCCGCCGCATCGGGAACCTGCAGCGGCTGGCGCTCGACACGCCCCCGGCCGTGACGATGCTCGTCGGTTCGGCCGACGACCTGCACTGCTTCGGCCTGCGGGACTTCCTGTCACGCAACCAAGTGGTGTTCCGGTGGCTGGACCCGGGCGCGCCGACCCTGTCGTGCGCCGTGCCTGCCGGCGTGACGGACGGGCCGCTGCCGGCCGTGGTGCTGCCGGACGGGGAGGTGCTGCGGCAGCCCAGCGTGCGGGACGTGGCGCGGCGGGTGGGCCTGCAAGTTGATCCCACGTGCGACGAGTACGACGTGGTGATCCTGGGTGGCGGTCCGGCCGGGCTGGCCGCGGCGGTGTACGGCGCGTCCGAGGGGCTGTGTACGCTGCTGGTGGAAAAGGAGGCGCCGGGCGGGCAGGCGGGCACGAGCAGCCGCATCGAGAATTACCTGGGGTTCCCGACGGGCCTGTCCGGTGGTGAGCTGAGCGCGCGGGCGCTGCGTCAGGCGCGGCGGTTCGGCGCGGACGTGATCACCACCCGTGAGGCCAGCGCTCTGGAGCCCGGTGACGATCGGCACGAGGTGGTGCTGGACGGCGGGACCCGCGTCCGCGCGCGCAGCGTGGTCCTGACCGTGGGCGTCGCGTGGCGCCGGCTGCCGCTGCCGGACGCGGAGCGGTTCGTGGGGCGTGGCGTGTGGTACGGCGCGGCGCGGACGGAAGCGCCGGGCACGCGCGGGAAGGACGTGTACCTGATCGGGGGGGGCAACTCGGCCGGGCAGGCGGCGATGTTCTTCTCGAACTACGCGCGGCGCGTGTCGGTCCTGATTCGCGCGCCGCACATCGAGCGTGGGATGTCGCAGTACCTGATCGACCAGCTGCGCGCCCGGCCGAACGTGCGCATCTGCGAGTGCTGCGAGGTGACGGCCCTGCACGGCGACGCGCACCTGCGCGGCCTGACGGTGCACCACACCGACACCGGGGAGGACGAGGCGGTCGAGACCGACTCGCTGTTCGTGCTGATCGGCGCGGACGCCCGCACCGACTGGCTGGACGGGGTGGTGCTGCGCGACGAACGCGGGTACGTCTGCTCGGGCCTGGACCTCGCGCCGGAGGGCGCGTGGCCGCTCGAACGGGACCCCTTTCCGCTGGAGACCAGCGTGCCGGGCGTGTTCGTGGCGGGGGACGTGCGGCGCGGGTCGGTCAAGCGGGTGGCCAGCAGCGTCGGCGAGGGCAGCATGAGCATCGCGCTCGTGCATCAGTTCCTGGCCCTGCAAGACGCCGCGCGGGAGGACCGTCCCCGCCCACCGGCCTGAGCGCGGGGGTCAGCGCAGGGCGCGGCCCGCCACGCGCCCGCTGAACAGGCAGCCACCCAGGAACGTGCCTTCCAGTGCGCGGTAGCCGTGGAAGCCGCCCCCGCCGAAGCCCGCGACCTCCCCTGCGGCGTACAGGCCGGGGATGGGCTGCCCGCCCGGGCCGAGCACCTGCCCCTGCAGGTTCGTTTCGAGTCCGCCGAGGGATTTGCGGGTGAGGATGTTCAGTTTCACGGCGATCAGGGGGCCGCTGGCGGGGTCGAGGATCGGGGCGGGGTTCGCCACGCGGATGAGCTTCTCGCTGAGGATGGCGCGCGCGCCGCGCACGACGGCCAGCTGCGGGTCCTTTCCGGCGGGGTTGCGGACCTGCAGGTCGCGGTCCAGCACCTCGCGTTCCACGGTGGCGTGGTCGACGGGCGTGTCCGGGGTCAGGTCGTTCATGCCGCGCACGAGGTCCGGCAGGGTGTCCCGCACGACGAAGTCCGCGCCGTGGTCCACGAACGCCTGGAGGGCCGGGGTCAGGTTCCGGCCCAGCCGTCCGGCGACGGCTTTCAGGTCGCGGTGGGTGAGGTCGTGGTTCTGTTCGCTGCCGCTCAGGGCGTATTCGCGTTTGATGACCGCGCGGTTGGCCAGGAACCACGTGTGCGGGTAGCCGCGCGTGGTGATGTGCTGCAGGGTGTCCAGGGTACTCGCGCCGGGAATGTGCGGGTACGGGAGGCGGCGGCCGGTCGGGTCGAGCCACAGGCTGCTGGGGCCGGGCAGGATGCGGATGGCGTGCGCGGGCCAGATGGGGTTCCAGTTGCGCAGGCCCTCGGTGTAGTGCCACATGCGGTCCGGGTTGATGAGGTTCCCGCCCTGAGCGGCGACCTGCTGCTGCAGGAGGCCGTCCACGTGCTGCGGTACGCCGGACAGCAGATGGGTGGGGGCGGGGCCGAGTCGGTCGGTGGGCCAGAAGCGCCGCACGAGGTCGTGGTTCCCTCCGATCCCGCCGGACGTGATGAGGACCGCCCCGGCGTTCAGGTCGAAGTCCCCGGTCACGACGCGTGAACTGGACTCGCCGCGCGGGGTGTCCGACGGTTCCAGCACGTCGCCGCTGACGCCGTGAACCGCGCCCGCCGTGATGTTCAGGCGGCGGACGCGGTGCCGGAACCGGAACTGGATGCGGCCAGCCTGCTGGTGCGCCCGCACGCGCCGCTCAAAGGGTTCGACCACCCCGGGCCCGGTCCCCCAGGTGATGTGGAACCGCGGGACGCTGTTGCCCGGCTGGCCCGCGCCTGCCCCGCCCCGCTCGGCCCAGCCGACCGCGGGGAACCAGCGCATGCCCATGCCACGCAGCCACTCGCGCTTCTCGCCCGCGGCGAAATCCAGGTACGCGTCGGCCCACTGCCGGGGCCAGTGGTCCTCGGGGCGGTCAAAGGCGGCCGTGACCGCCCAGTCGCGCCGCGCGAGGTCCAGCGAGTCGCGGATGCCCAGGCGGCGCTGTTCGGGGCTGTCCACGAAGAACAGCCCGCCGAACGACCAGTGGGCCTGCCCGCCGAGATTCTGCTCGCCTTCCTGATCCAGCAGGAGCACGGTCCGGCCAGCGTCGGCCAGTTCGGCAGCGGCGACCAGTCCGGCCAGTCCGGCGCCCACGACGATCACGTCCGCTTGAGGAGTTGCCATGACCTATTCAACAGGTTCCGGGCGTCCTGTTCAATACCGCCGGGCGGACCCTATGGTGAGCAGGTGAGCGCCCCTGTCTCCCCCACCCGCCTCGACACGGCCATGGCGCACGTGCAGCGCCTCATCCAGACGCAGCGGCTGCCCGCCGGCGCGCCCCTGCCGTCCGAGGGGCAGCTCAGCCGCGACCTGGGCATCAGCCGCGGCATGGTGCGCGAAGCGTACCGCGCCCTGGCGGCCACCGGCGCGGTCAGCCTGAGCAACGGCCGCGCGCCCCGCGTCGGCCACCTGAACGCCGATCCCGTCACGCTGATGCTCCGCCACGCGCTCAGCACCGGTCAGGTGAGCGTTCAGCACGCCCTGAGCCTGCGGCGCGCCCTGGACACCGAAGCGGCCCGCCTCGCGGCCCTGCACCGCAGCGAACCGCAGGCCCAGGCCCTCGTGCAGGCCGCCGAGCAGCTGCGCAGCAGTCCGGACCTCCTGCGTGACGACCTGCACTTCCACGCCCTGATCGCCGAGAGTTCCGGCAACCCGCTGTTCGTGCTGCTGGCCCGCACCTTCAGCGACCTGGCCGGGCAGTCCATCGCGCACGGCCGGCACCACTACGTGGACACCTTTCACACCGACGCGTTCGTCGACGCGCACCGGCAGGTGGCGCGTGCCATCGCCGACCGGCAACCCGACCGGGCCGCGCTGGCCCTGCACCGCCACTACGAGCAGGCTGAACTGGCCACCCTCCTGTAACGCCGGGCTGGCCCGCGGCGCGCTGCGGTCCGGGCGTGCCCGCCCGGCGGTCTACACAAACCCGGCCGGTCGGGCGGACCCGCAGTAGCCTGAGCCATTCCCGTCCCGCTCAGGAGGTTCACCCGGCATGCAGCTCACCGAACGCGAACGAGACAAGCTCCTGATCTTTGCGGCGGCCCAGGTGGCCCGGGATCGCCGCGCCCGCGGCCTGAAACTCAACCACCCTGAAGCGGTGGCGCTGATCACCGCGGCCGTGCTCGAAGGCATCCGCGACGGCCGGCGCGTGGAGGACCTGATGAGCTGGGGCGCGACGATCCTCACGCCGGACGACGTAATGGACGGCGTACCCGAGCTGATCCACGACATCCAGGTGGAGGGCACGTTTCCCGACGGGACCAAACTGGTGACCATTCACGACCCCATCCGCGGCGCGGCCAGCGCGGTCGTCCCCGGCGAGTACCTGCTCGAGGACGACGACATCGAACTGAACGCCGGGCGGCCCGTCACGCCCCTCACCGTCGCCAACCGCACGGACCGCCCCATTCAGGTCGGCAGTCACTTCCATTTCTTCGAGGTGAACGCCGGCCTGCACTTCGACCGCGCCCGCGCGTACGGCCAGCGGCTGAATATTCCCGCCGGCACGGCCGTGCGCTTCGAGCCGGGCGAGGAACGCGACGTGGACCTCGTGCCCCTGGGCGGCACGCGCGAGGTGCACGGCATGAACGCCCTAGTCAGCGGCGCACTGGACGGCGAGGGCATGAACCGCGCCGCGCTGGGCCGCGCCCGCGAGCAGGGCTTCGGAGGGGCCGAGTGAGGGTCACCCGGAAGCAGTACGCCGACCTGTACGGCCCCACGGTGGGTGACCGCGTGCGGCTGGGCGACACGGGGCTCCTGATCGAGGTCGAGCGGGACTTCACCACGTACGGCGAGGAGGTCAAGTTCGGCGGCGGGAAGGTCATCCGGGACGGGCTGGGCCAGAGCAGCACCGCCACCCGTTCTGATCCGAATGTGCCGGATCTGGTGATCACGAACGCGCTGATTCTGGATCACTGGGGCGTCGTGAAGGCGGACGTGGGCGTGAAGAACGGGCGGATCACGGCCATCGGCAAGGCCGGGAATCCCGGCACGCAGGATGGCGTCACGCCGGGCCTGACCATCGGGGCGAGTACCGAGATCGTCGCGGGCGAGGGGCACATCCTCACGGCGGGCGGGGTGGACACGCACATTCACTTCATCGCGCCGCAGCAGTGCTGGACGGCGCTGGAATCCGGTGTGACGACCATGATCGGCGGCGGCACCGGCCCCACGGCGGGCACGTCGGCGACGACCTGCACGCCGGGCGAGTGGCACATCCACCGCATGCTGGAATCCCTGGCGGGCCTGCCGCTGAACTTCGGGCTGCTCGGCAAGGGGAATGCCAGCACACAGCCGCCGCTGGCTGAGCAGATCCGCGCGGGGGCGCTGGGCCTGAAACTGCACGAGGACTGGGGCACCACGCCCGCCGCCATCCACGCCGCGCTGAGCGTCGCCGAGGACTTCGACATCCAGGTCGCGATCCACACCGACACGCTGAACGAGTCGGGGTTCGTCGAGGACTCCATCCGGGCGTTCGCGGGGCGCACCATCCACACCTTCCACACCGAGGGCGCCGGGGGCGGGCACGCGCCGGACATCATCAAGGTGGCGGGGCTGCCGAACGTCCTGCCGAGCAGCACCAACCCGACCATGCCGTTCACGGTGAACACCATCCACGAGCATCTGGACATGCTGATGGTCTGCCACCACCTCAGCCCGCGCATTCCCGAGGACGTCTCGTTTGCCGAGAGCCGCATCCGCCCCGAGACGATCGCCGCCGAGGACGTCCTGCACGACCTGGGCGTGTTCAGCATGATGAGCAGCGACAGTCAGGCGATGGGCCGCGTGGGCGAGGTCATCACCCGCACGTGGCAGACGGCGCACAAGATGAAACTCCAGCGCGGCCCGCTGAACATTCCCGGTCTGGGCGCCGACACCCGCGCGGACAACCTGCGCGCCCGGCGGTACGTCGCCAAGTACACCATCAACCCCGCCGTCGCCCACGGCATCGCGCACGAGGTCGGCAGCGTCGAGGTCGGGAAACTGGCCGATCTGGTGCTGTGGAAACCCGCCTTCTTCGGCGCGAAGACCGCGCTGGTCATCAAGGGTGGGTTCGTCGTCGCCGCGCAGATGGGCGACGCGAACGCCAGCATCCCCACGCCGCAACCCGTGTACCCCCGCCCGATGTTCGCCGCGCACGGCGCCGGACCGGACACCACCTGCCTGCACTTCGTGTCGCAGGTCAGCCTTCAGGACGGCCACCTGCCGGACGTGGGCCGCCGCTACAGCGCCGTCTCACACACCCGCGACATCGGCAAGCGGGACATGATCCTCAACGCCGAGACGCCCGACATCCACGTCAACCCCGAAACGTACGAGGTGCGCGTGAACGGCGACCTCGTGACGTGCGAGCCGCTGGACGAACTCCCACTCGCCCAGCGGTACTTCCTGTTCTGACAGCGGTTTTCAGGGAGACTGAGGGGTTTTCTCAGTCTCCCCGAAACGAGCAGGGTGAATACCCGCCGACAATATTGATAACGGCACGGCTTAGAGTTGATGTGGCGATATTTGCCGAATGCTGGATGGACAACGATCCCTTTCGGACGATGCAAACCTCGGCCGCTCTCAATAAGTCAGGCTTCTTCTTATAGGCGGCTATTTAAGGAGGCCCGCAAGACGTGCATCCTCTAAAATCCCGAGCGCACGCTTCTCCTCAAACTTATTCGAATAGTAGTGCTCCAGAGGTACCTGACCCATCGGGATTCGGGAAAGATTCATATTCGTCAGCGAAAAATTGCCACTGAAGCCACTGGCAGTCAAGAAAAACAAGAGTGGTCCTCCAGCTTTTTTGACCCCAATATAATCCCCAAGCTGGTACAGCGTCCGCTTTCCTTCCGCATCGTCCATAATTGCAGCTGGCTCTAGAAACTTCAGCTTGTCTCCTGGCCTAACTCGGTTCGGGAGGCGGTTTTTAAGGACTTTGGTCACAAAAATCTCTCGCTCCGCATAAGGCATGCCTGACTCTTCTGTAGCTTTAAAAAAGCGTGCTTTTTCAAAGTCTCCCCTCAGGTTTCCGACGACAATGAGGGGAGACTCTTTCTCGGCTTCCTTGAAAGTCGGGTAAACGTCGAAGGAGCCTTCAATAGTTACAACCCTTTCAACGGCCGAGCTTCTCTTGCTGATCAGTGCAATAGAGAGTGCTCCAATTGCGGTTGCGGCTAGTGTAATCGCTAAAATTTTCATTACTGCCCCCATTTTTGCTTCAGCTCGCCCTTATCGAAGGCCTGTAGCACGTCGGAAAAACTATCGGCCGAGGGGTATGCATGTGACACCATGATGCTCGACTCTGTTGTCTCGTTAAAGTGCGTCTGAAGACCGTCAGGGTGGATCTTTTGCCAGGCGACGCACCATCAGCCGAATCATGACTTCATAGACCAGGTTCTCCGCGGTGTCGATGAGCGCTTCGTCGTCCTTGGCCATCCTCCGCGACTTTCCCAACTAGGCGAAGGTTCGCTCTAAAGTGCATCTGAAAAACGTGCTGGCGCAGGTTTTCTCAGAGGCATCGTGCGCGCACGGTAGAGGTCGGAGGTGGAGCGCTCATGACCCGAGCTGCGTATCCAAATGATTTCACCGACGCCGAGTGGAACGTAATTTTTCCTCTTCTGCCTCAAGCGTCATCCGTTGGTCGTCCACGGAAGTGGTCGCCGCGAGAGATCCTGGACGGGATCTTTGACGTCCTGCGGGACGGAATTGCGTGGCGGGCGATGCCGCACGATTTACCCCCTGGCAGACGATTGATCACGATCACCGTCTATGGCGACTGCGGGGCGTCTGGGAGGCACTTCATATGGTCCTTCGGGAGTTAGTCCGCCAGCGTGAGTGTCGCGCAGCGACCCCCAGTGCCGCGATCATCGACAGCCAATCGGTGAAAACGACCGAAGCCGGTGGCCCTCGCGGCTGAAAGAAAGTCAGTGGTCGTAAACGTCACCTGCTCGTCGACACCCTGGGACTCATCATGGCGATCAAGGTACACGAGGCTGATATCCAGGACCGCACCAGTGCGGTCCTCCTGCTGCGCGACCTGCCCAATGTTGTCCCACGCATGGGGCATATGTGGGCGGATACTGGGTACACCGGCAAGCTGGCGAGCGACATCAAGACCCATCTGGGCTGGACGATGGAGATCGTCAAACGTCCCTGGTCCGGATGGCAGTGGACCTGAGCGCCAAAGGACGCACCTCCACGCGTCGTGGAGGTGCCAAAAGGGTTTGTGGTGCTGAAGCGCCGTTGGGTGGTGGAGCGAACTTTCGCTTGGTTGGGAAAGTCGTGCAGGATGGCCAAGGACCACGAAGCGCTCATCGACACCGCGGAGAACCTGGTCTATGAAGTCATGATTCGTCTGATGGTGCGTCGCCTGGCAAAAGATCCACCCTGACGGTCTTCAGACGCACTTTAGCGGTTGGAAGTGAAGTTATAGGGCGTGCCCTTGGCCCCTCAATGGAACTGGAAACCGCTGTGACCGGACCACGACCGGCGCCCTGGGGTATGCCTGACCCCCAGGGCGCCGGTCACAGGCGTCAGCCCGGTCAGGTGACCGGCTGGTCGTCCCACCCGGCGAGAACCCTGTCCAGGGTGATGGGGAAGTCGCGCACGCGGACGCCGCTGGCGTTGTACACGGCGTTCGCGACCGCCGCGCCGACGCCGCTGATGCCCAGTTCCCCGACGCCCTTGGCGCGCAGCGGGCTGGACTGGTCGTCGAGTTCATCCAGGAAGATCACGTCGAGATCCGGGATGTCCGCGTGGACGGGCACGTGGTACTCGCCCAGGTCGTGGTTGACGAACAGGCCGAGTTCGTGGTCGACGTGCAGGGCCTCCATCAGGGCGCTGCCGATGCCCATGGTCATGCCGCCCAGGCACTGGCTACGGGCCGTGACGGGGTTCAGGATGCGTCCGGCGGCGACGACGCTCAGGGCGCGGCGCACGCGGATCTCACCGGTGTGGGCGTTCACGCCGACCTCCACGAAGTGCGCGCCGAAGCCCGCCTGCATGAACTGCTTGGTCAGGTCCCCGAAGGTGATGCGCGCGGTGGCCTCCACGCCGCTCTTCCCGGCCAGGTCACTCAGGTCGGTGCAGTCGGCGCCCTCCCAGACCTTCCCGCCGCGGAAGACGGCACTGGCGGGCGAGTACCCGGCCTGTTGCGCCAGGGTGCGGCGCAACTCGTCGCAGGCGGCGTACACGCCGGCGGAACTGCTGTTCGCGCCCCAGGAACCGCCGGACCCGCTGGCCTTGGGGAAGTCCGAGTCGCCGAGTTTCACCTCGACCTGCGGGACGTCTAGGCCGAGCATCTCCGCGGCGACCTGCGCCAGGACCGTGTAGCTGCCGGTGCCGATGTCGGTCATCTGTGTTTCCACGGTCAGGGTCCCGCCGGGGTTCAGGCGGACGGTCGCGCCGGACGGCTGCACGAGGTTGGTGCGGAACGCGGACGCCACGCCGTAGCCCACGTACCACTCGCCATCCTGCCGTTCGCGGGGCGCGCGGGGCCGGTCGTCCCAGCCGAACGCCTTCGCGCCGGTGCGTAGCGCGGCTGCCAGGCGGCGGGACGAGAAGGGCCGCTTCGGACCTTTTTCGGGGTCGAACTGCACGTCGTTGCGCAGGCGCAGTTCGACCGGGTCGAGGCCCAGCTGCTCGGCGAGTTCGTCCATGGCGCCCTCGATGGCGAGCATGCCGACCGCCTCGCCGGGGGCGCGCATGCTCGCGCCGGGCGGCAGGTCCAGTTCGCTCTGGCGGGTGCGGATCAGGCGGTGCTCGCCGCCGTACAGGTACTTGGTCTGCTCGCCGGCGGGTTCGCTGTCCCCGCCGGGCAGGTTCCCGGTCCAGGTGTCGTGCCCGACGGCGTGCAGGACGCCGTCCTCGTCCGCGCCGAGGCGGACGCGCTGGATGGTCGCGGCGCGGTGGGAGGTGTTGTTGAAGATCAGGGGCCGCTGCAGGGTCGTCTTGACGGGGCGGCCCAGCAGGCGCGCGGCGGCGGCGGAGAGCACCGCGTCGGAGAAGAACAGCAGTTTCGTGCCGAAGCCCCCGCCGATGTACGCCGCGACGACCCGCACGTCCTTCTGCGGGAGGTTCAGGGTCAGCGCCAGGCCGCGCCGGACCCAGTGCACCACCTGATGCGCGGTGTGAACGGTCAGCTGGTCGCCGTCCCAGTGGGCGATGGTGGCGTGCGGTTCCATGGGTGCCTGCGACTGGTCGGGGGTGATGTAGGTCAGGTCGACGCGCACCGCCGATTTTTTGAAGGCCGGTTCGAAGTCACCGACGACGCTGTCCACGGCGTCCTTGGGTTCCTTGCCCTGCTCGGTGGTGTCGGCCAGGGTGAACTGGCCGGGCATGCGGTCGTACTCGATCTCGATGAGGTGCGCGGCGGCGCGGGCCTGCTCGAAGGTCTCGGCCACGACGAACGCGACGGCCTGATGGTAGTGGCGGATCTCGGGTCCGCTGAGTTGCGGGGACGCCTCGGTCTGCTGCGGGACGGGCGTGTCGCTCTTCGCCTGGGTCGGCATGTTCTCGTGCGTCAGGACCAGCAGGACGCCGGGGGCCGCCTCGGCCGCGCGCGTGTCGATGCGCGTGACCCGGCCGTGGGCGATCTGCGAGCCGAGCACGAAGCCGTACGTGGGCGCCTCGGGCAGCTGGTACTCGTAGGCGTACGTGGCCTGCCCGGTGACTTTCAGTGGGCCCTCGATGCGGGTGTAGGGCCGGGTGACGACGCGCTCCTGATCAATGGGGTTGGGGGGGGACGCCTGCTCGAACTTCATGCCTGTTCCTCCTGGGCCGCCTGGGCCAGCACGGCCCGGACGGTGCGGCGCAGCAGCGGCACCTTGAAGGCGTTCTGCTCGGTGGGGCGCGCGCCCTCGAACGCCCGGTCGATCAGCGTGTCGGCGCGCGCCTCACCGCTGGCCTGCGCGGCGGCGCGCTCGGCGTCCCGGACGCGCCAGGGGCGCGGCGCGACCCCGCCGAACGCCACGCGGACGTCCGGGCCGTTCACGATGGCCGCGACCGACACCAGCGCGAACGCGTACGACGCGCGGTCCCTGACCTTGCGGTACACGTGCGTGCCGCCGACCGGGGGGGGCAGGGTCACGCCGGTGATGAGTTCACCGGGTTCCAGCGTGGTCTCGAGGTGCGGGGTGTCCTCCGGCAGGCGGTAGAACTCGTCGAGCGTCAGGGCGCGGGGCGTGCCGTCGGGTTTCAGGGTGTTCACGGTGGCGTCCAGCACGCGCAGCGCGACCGCCATGTCCGACGGGTGCTGGGCGATGCAGGCGTCGCTGGTGCCGACCACGGCCAGGGTCCGGCTCAGGCCGCGCAGGGCCGCGCAGCCGCTGCCGGGGTCGCGTTTGTTGCACGGGAGGTTGGTGTCGTAGAAGTACGGGCAGCGGGCGCGCTGCAGCAGGTTGCCGCCGGTGGTGGCCTTGTTGCGGATCTGCCCGGACGCGCCGGCCACGATGGCGCGCGTGAGGACGGCGTAGTCGGCCTTCACGCGCGGGTGCGCGGCGAGGTCGGTGTTCGTCACGAGCGCCCCGACGTGCAGGCCGCCGTCCGGGGTGTCCGTCACGGCGCGCAGGTCGAGCGGCCCGAGGTCGATCAGGCGGCTGGGCTGCTCGATGTCGAGTTTCATCAGGTCCAGCAGGTTGGTGCCGCCCGCGATGAACTTGGTGCCGGGCGCCTCGGCGGCCTGCGCGGCGGCCTGCGGCGTCTCGGCGCGGGCGTACGAGAAGGCCCTCACGCGCCCTCTCCGGCGTGCACGTCCATGACGGCCGCGATGATGTTCGGGTACGCGGCGCAGCGGCAGATGTTGCCGCTCAGGCGCTCACGCAGCTCCTCGGCGCTGAAGGTCACGTCGTCCAGGTGCGCGGTGACGTGGCTGGGGACGCCGCGTGCGATCTCGTCCAGCGTCCCGACCGACGAGCACAGCTGCCCGGGCGTGCAGTACCCGCACTGGTAGCCGTCGTGGCGGATGAAGGCGTCCTGCAGCGGGTGCAGCTGTTCCGGCGTGCCCAGCCCCTCGACGGTGGTGACGGCCTGACCGTCGTGCATGACCGCCAGCGTCAGGCAGCTGAGGACGCGCTGCCCGTCGAGCAGGACGGTGCACGCGCCGCACTGACCGTGATCGCAGCCCTTCTTGGTGCCGGTCAGGTGCAGCGTCTCGCGCAGCGCGTCGAGCAGGGTGACGCGCGGGTCGACGGTCAGGGTGTGCGCCGCGCCGTTCACGGTGAGGGTGACGGGCAGGCGCGCGGGGACAGCTTCGGACATCGGAACCTCCGGGAGTTGGGAATCGGGCAGGGTGGGCGGCCCGCCGGGCCGGTGCACCTGTGTACACACGGTCCGGGGGTGCGCCTGCAGCGGCAGGCTACCCTGGGCCATGCTTCACACGATCGCGTACTGGTCGGGCGGCCACCTGCCAATCAGGTCAAGTCGACTTCATGCATGAGGCGTCGGTGGCGCTCGCGCTGGTGGACGTGGCGACCGAGGCCCTGCACGAGCACGGCGGCGCGCGCGTCACGGCGCTGACGGTGCGGGTGGGCGCGTGGTCGAGCGTGGTCCCGGAGGCTCTCATGGCGGCCTTCCCTGCCTGCGCGGCCGGTACGCCGCTGCAGGGCGCCCGCCTGACGGTGGTGCGGGTGCCGGGCGTGGGCGACTGCCCCGCGCACGGACCGGTGGAACTCGACCTGACGCGCGGGCTGCGCTGCCCGTCGTGCGGCGCGGCCGTCCCGGCACTGGTGCAGGGCGACGAACTGGAACTCGACGAACTGGAACTCGGTGACCCCGAACTTGGTGAACTGGCACTCGGCCGACAGGGGCGGCCCGAACCCGACCCGGCCGGACCTGAACGGACCGCGCTGCCGGACTCCGAAACTCCGGGACAGGAGGACGTATGACCACACCCCGCATCGTGACCGTGCGGCAGCACATCCTGAAATCGAACGATCACACCGCCGCGCAGAACCGCTCCGCGTTCGCGGCGGCCGGCGTGCGGGCCATCAACCTGGCGAGCAGTCCGGGCGCCGGGAAGACCGCGCTGCTGGAACGGACCCTGCGCGACCTGTCCGCCCACCTGCGCATGGCGGTCGCGGTGGGAGACCTGGCGACCGAGAACGACGCGGCGCGGCTGCGCCAGCAGGGCGCGCAGGCCGAGCAGATCGTGACGGGCACCGTGTGCCACCTGGACGCGGCCATGGTGCAGGCGGTGCTGCCCCGCTTCGACCTGCGGGACCTGGACGTGCTGTTTCTCGAGAACGTCGGGAATCTGGTGTGCCCCAGCTCGTACGATCTGGGCGAGGCGGCCCGCGCGGTGCTGATCAGCACGACCGAGGGGGAGGACAAGCCGCTCAAGTACCCGACGATGTTCAACACGGCGGACGTGGTGGTAATCACGAAGATGGACCTGGCGGACGCGGTGGGGTTCGACCGGGACCTGTGCCGGGAGGCCATCGACCGCGCGCGGCCCGGCGTGCCGGTGATCGAACTCAGCAGCCGCAGCGGCGCGGGCCTGGACGCGTGGTTCGCATTCGTGCGGGGCGAGCCGACGTGACCCGCCTGACCGGGCTGCGCCGCCCGCTGCTGCCCGCAGCCACCGCACCCGGCGGCCCCGGCAGCGCGGCCGTGCCAGTGCCGGTGCCGGTGCCGATGACGGCCGTGGATCGCCGCCGGGTGCGCCGCCGCCTGACGGCGCCCGACGGCGTGGAATTGCGCCTGGCCTACCCGACCGGCACGGTCCTGACGCCGGGCACGTGCCTGCACGAGCAGGCGGGCGTGCAGTACGTGGTGGTGGCCGCCCCGGAGGACGTCGCGGTGATTCACCCCCGGACCCTGGCGGAGGCGGCGGCACTGGGCCACGCGGTCGGGAATCTGCACCGGGACCTCGTGACGGACGGCCCGGCATTCCTGGCGCTGTGGGACGCGCCGCTGGAACTGCTGCTCACGCGGCTGGGCGTGCCGTTCGCGCGGGACTTCCGCGCCTTTCACGGCCGTCCCAGCTGGGAGCACGCGGGATGAGCCTGCTGCGGCTGCTGCAGCTGGCCGACACGGCCTTTCCGGCCGGTGCCTACGCGTTCAGTGACGGTCTGGAAACCCTGACGCAGCGCGGCGAGGTGCGCACGCCCGGCGACCTGACGGCGTTTCTGGCGGGGCAACTGACGCACGGCTGGGGGGCGCAGGACGCGTCAGCCTGTGCGCTGTCGTGGGGCGCCGACCGCGGCACGCTGGCGGAATTGGACGACCTCCTGGACGACCTGAAGCTCGTGCCGGGGCTGCGCGCGTCGAGCACGCGGGTCGGCGCGAACCTGCGCCGCGCCGCCACGCACCTCTGGCCGGACGTCGTGGCGACCCTGCCCACCACACGGCACCACGCGACCACTTTCGGCGTACTCGGGCACGCCCTCTGCACGCCGCGCGCGGACACCGTCACGGCGTTCGTGAGCGGCTGGCTGCTGGGCCGCGCCACGTCCGCCACGCGCCTGATGCGCCTGGGCGGGCTGGACGCCCAGCGCTGCGCCGCCCACTGTGAACCGGCCGCGCAGGCGTGCATCCACGCGGCGCTGCGCGCCACACCGGACGACCTCTGCACGTTCACCCCGCACCTCGACGTGGCCGCCAGCGAGCAGCCCGCCCTGGACGCGCGGCTGTTCCAGACGTAGCCGCGCCCCCGACCCGCCGCTCACAGGAGATCCCATGACGCATCCCCCGACCCCCTCTCCCCTGCGCATCGGCGTGGGCGGCCCGGTCGGCAGTGGCAAGACCGCGCTGCTCGAAGCGCTGTGCCGCGCCCTGAGAGACCGCTACGACCTGGCCGTCATCACCAACGACATCTACACCTTCGAGGATCAGCGCATCCTGACCGCCGCGGCGGCCCTGCCGGCCGACCGCATCCGGGGCGTGCAGACCGGCGGCTGCCCCCACACCGCGATCCGCGAGGACACCTCCCTCAACCAGGAGGCCGCCGAGGCCCTCAGCGCGGCCTACCCCGGCCTGGACCTGCTGTTCATCGAGTCTGGCGGGGATAATCTGGCGTCCTCGTTCTCCCCGGAGCTGGTGGACGCGTGGATGTTCGTGCTGGACGTGTCCGGCGGCGAGAAGGTCCCGCGCAAGGGCGGGCCGGGCGTGCGGGCCAGCGACCTGCTGGTGATCAACAAGACCGACCTCGCGCCGATGGTGGGCGCCGACCTGCGCGTCATGGACGCCGACGCCCGCGCCGGACGGACCGTGGCGGGTCAGGTGCGTCCCTTCGTGTTCACCAACCTCCGGACCGGGCAGGGCCTGAGCGACGTGATCGCCTGGATCGAGCACGACCTGCTGTTCCGCGACGTGCCCCCACCCCGCACCGGCCTGCCGGAGAACCCCTGAGCCTCCTGACCCGCACGCGCACCGGCGTCCTGCACCTGCACTTCGGGGTGCGGGCCGGGCGCACCGCCCTGCTGCGCGACACGCAGAAGGCCCCGCTGATGGTGATCCGCCCGTTTCCCCTGCCGTGCGGCACGCTGATGGTCTTCATCGTGAATCCCACCGGTGGCGTGCTGGGCGGCGACCACGCGGAAATCCGCGTCACGGTCGACGCGGACGCGCGGGTGCTGATCCTCACGCAGTCCGCCACGCGCGTGCAGCCGTCACCGGACCGGCGCCCCGCCACGCAGGACGTGCACTTCACCGTGGCCACCGGCGCGCGGCTGGAATTCCACCCGGAGCGCACGATTCCGTTCGCTGGCAGCGCCTTCGCGCAGACCCTGACGGCGGACCTCGAGGACGGCGCGCAGTTCGGGCTGACGGAGACGCTCGCGTCGGGACGCGTGCAGACCGGCGAGCGGCTGGCCTTTCACTCGGTCGAGAGCCGCGTGCAGGTGCGGGTCGCGGGCCGCCGGGTGTACCTCGACCGGCAGCGCCTCATCCCGGGCCTGGACGCCGGTGCGCCCGGCGTGTGGGGCGGGCACGACTACCAGGCGTCGGGCGTGTTCGTCGGGGGCGCCCCGCCGGCCTCACTGCCGGGCGTGCCCGGCCGGCTCGCCTCGGGCGTCTCGGCGGGCGGGGCAGTCTGGCTGCGGGGCGTGGCGCGGCGCGGCCCGGACCTGGACGCCGCGCTGCACGCCGCCCGCGAGGAACTGCGCCTCGCGCTGTGGGGCGCCGCACCCCTGCGCGTACGCCGCTGACCACGGCGGCCAGGTCCACCCTGTGCACCGGGGCTCCACGGTCAACCTCTGCCCTGCTCACAGCGTTTCCAGGTGTGCTGGGAACCCCTCACCACACCTGAAACGAGCGGACTCGCAAGGCTGCGAAGCAGAGCGAGAAGCCGTCAACATCAGCGGTTGGAAGTGGAATTGGAGGGCGTGCCCTTGGCCCTTCAACGGAACTGGAAACCGCTGTCCGGTCCTCGCTCCGCTCGGCGCAGAGGGATCCAGGGAGACCGTCCAGACCTCTAAATCCTGCCGTGCGGGCGCCAGCCGACCGGTACAGTGCAGGCATGCTGCCCTCACCCCGCGCCCGCCTGATCGACCTGTCCGCGCCGCTGAGCAACGCCACGAGCGACTTCGAACCCAACCCGCACCGCATCACGTACGTGGATCACGCGCAGGCCGCCGAGCAGGCCCGCGCGCTGCTGGGGCTGCCCGGCCCGGTGATGGACCGCGTGCTGGCGCGCGGCCACGTCTGGAGCGTCGAGAACGTCACGCTGAGCACGCACAGCGGCACCCACGTGGACGCCCCGTACCATTACGGGCCGCGCATGGCCGACGGCAGCGCCCCCCTGACGATCGATCAGGTGCCGCTCGAGTGGTGCTGGGGCCGCGGCGTGCGCCTCGACCTGCGGCACCGACCAGCCGGCGCGGGCATCACGGCAGCGGACGTGCAGGCCGCGCTGGACGCCGCCGGACATGTCCTGGCCGAGGGCGACGTGGTCCTGACCCTCACCGGGGCGAGCGCCCACTACCACGAGGCCGGGTACGAGCAGCGGCACGCCGGGTACACCCGGGACGGCCTGGCGTGGCTGGTGGACCGCGGCGTGCGCCTGATCGGCATCGACGCGTGGGGCATCGACCGGCCGTTCGGCCCGCTGATTCAGGACGCCGCTGCGGGACGCGCGGAGTTCTGGGAAGCGCACTTCTACGGCCTGGAACGGCCGTACCTGCAGATCGAGAAGCTCTGCAACCTCGAGGCCCTGCCAGCCACGGGCTTCACCGTCATGGCGTTTCCCGTGAAGGTCGAGGGCGCCAGCGCCGGATGGGCGCGGGTGGTGGCGTTCGTGGACGGCAGCCCGCAGGACTGACAGCAGCATTCAGGAGTAGTGAACGAGCGGAGCGAGCACCTGACACCACCAGCGGTTGGAAGTGGAATTGAAGGGCGTGGTGCTGGCCCTTCAATGGAATTGGAAAGCGCTGTGAGCGCTGTGTTCAGGTCGACCCCGGGCCCGACACTGCGCCTCAGGGCTTCACGGCCCACCGCTGTCCTGCTCAGGTGCTCGCTCTGCCGCGCAGCTCTTCGGGTGCCCTCGGTTCAGAGCCGTGGGGGGAGACCCTCCGGGTCGCCGGCCCCGGCGATGAACCCAGCGTGAGGGCCGCCGCGCCGCCCGCGCCGTAAGCTGACGGAGTGGCCCCGTCGTCTCCTCCCACCAGCGGTGACCTGGACGCCCTGCGGCAGCTGACGCGGCAGGTGGCGCACGGCGCCCTGCAACACGATCAGGTCGCCGGTCTACTGGCCGACGTTGCCGAGCGGCTGGCGGCGCTGGGCGGCGCCCTGACCCCCCCGGGTCAGGCGGGCGTGCCGGTGACGGTGCGGGAGCAGGAGGTCGCGCGCCTGGCCCTGCCGTCACCGGACCCGGCTGTCCCGGCGGCCCTGGACGACCTGGCGCTGCTCCTGACGCCCCTGATCGGCCTGCTGCGCGGCCGTGAGCTGGCGCGTCACTTGGCCGAGCTGAACAACTGGATGGTCCGTCAGGACGATCCGCAGGTGGCGTTCGGCCGGGTGCGGGACCTGCTGCGCGACCTCGGGGCGCAGCATGTGACCCTGGTCCCGCAGCCGCTCGCGTCGCCCGGCGACGGGCTGATCCTGCCCCTGGCGGGGCGGTACCGCGCGCGTCAGGCGCTGCAGGTGCAGCCGGTCCCGGCGTGGACGGCCGAGGAGCACCGCACGGCCGCCGCCGCCGCCCGGCAGTTCGCCCTGCTGCTGGAACGGGTCGCGGCAGAAAACCGCCTGGAGACCCTGCTGCACCTGCAACGGCAGCTGGGCAGCGTGGCGGCCGAGGCGCTGTACGCGCCGCTGCTGGACGCTGCGGTGCGCCTAGTGCCAGGCGCGCAGGGCGGCAGCCTGCTGGTCCGTCAGGGGGACTCGTTCCGGTTCGCGGCGGTGGCCGGCTACCCGTTCGCGGCGCTGCAGGACGTCACGTTCGCGTGGCAGGAGACCCGGGACGTCTGGTACGGCCTGGGCGAGGCGGCCTGGCAAGGCGGCGCGCCGCGGGTGCTGGACCAGGTCGGCCTGCACCGGCACGGGCGGGGGTACAGCATGGACGGGCGGCGCGTGCAGGACCTGCTGCCACAGGTCCTGCACCTGCAGAGCGGGCTGGCCGTTCCGGTGCTGGTGGAGGACGACGTGTACGCCCTGATCAACCTCGACGCGTTCGACGACCCGGCGGCGTTCGACGGGGACGCCACCCGCATCGCCCAGGCATTCGGGAGCATGGCGTCCCTGCTGATCCACGAGGCGCGGCGGCGGGACCTGATGACCCGGCTGGCGCGGACGGACGACCTCACCGGACTGGGCAACCGCCGGGCGCTGAACGAGCACCTCGCGGCGGCCGCGCAACTGACCCGCGACGGCGAGGCCCTGTCGCTGCTGGTGATGGACCTGCGGGGCTTCAAACGCATCAACGACGAGCTGGGGCACGCGGCCGGGGACGAGGCGCTGCGGCAGGTGGCGGAGCTGCTGCGCCGCGAACTGCCCGGCACCGACCTGCTGTTCCGCTGGGGCGGTGACGAGTTCGCGGCCATCCTGTCCGGCACGCCGCCCGACGCGGCGCTGCAGGCCGCGCAGCGGATCACCGGCGCGCTGGGCGCCCTGCGGATCGGTGATCTGCCGCTGCGCGCGAACATCGGGGTGTCCAGCCTGGGGTCCGGGGACAACGCCGAGCAGCTGCTGGCCCGCGCGGACGCCGCGATGTACGCCGCGCGCGACCGGGGCGCGGCGGTGGCCGAATCGGCGAGCGAACCGGCCGGTCCCTGAGCGCGCGGCGCACGCTGCCGTCCGCTGTGGTATCAACAGCCATGTTTGACGACTTCGCCGTGCATGACCTGCTGACACCCGATGAACGCCTCGTGCGCGAGAGTGTCCGGGCGTTCTGCGACGCGGAGCTGCTGCCCCACGTGGCCGACTGGTGGGACAGCGGCGCGCTGCCGGTCCGGGACGTGATGCGCCGCTTCGGGCAGATGGGTCTGCTCGGGCCGACCACGCCCGAGGCGTACGGCGGGGCTGGCGTCACGTACAGCGCCTACGGCGCGATGATGTACGAACTCGAACGGGTGGACAGTGGCCTGCGCAGCGCCGCCAGCGTGCAGGGCAGTCTGGTCATGCACCCCATCCACGCGTTCGGCAGTGACGAGCAGCGGCAGCGCTGGCTGCCCGGCCTGGCCAGCGGCACCCTGATCGGCTGCTTCGGCCTGACCGAACCGGACGGCGGCAGTGACCCCGGCGCGATGCGCACCCGCGCGCGGACCGACGGGGATCACGTCGTGCTGAACGGCTCGAAAATGTGGATCACCAACAGCCCCGAGGCGGACGTGGCCGTCGTGTGGGCCAAGGACGACGCAGACGTCGTGCGGGGTTACCTCGTGCCGACCGACACGCCCGGCTTCAGCGCGCCGCCCATTCACCGCAAGCAGAGCCTGCGGGCCAGCGTCACCGGCGAGATCGTCCTGAACGACTGCCGCGTCCCGCGCGACCACGTCCTGCCGGGCAGTCACGGGCTGAAAAGTCCCCTGTCGTGCCTGACGTCCGCCCGGTTCGGCATCGCGTGGGGCGCCATGGGCGCGCTCGAAGCGGTCCTGACCGCCACGCTGGACTACACGGGCAGCCGGGTGACGTTCGGGCAGCCGATCGCGGCGCGGCAGCTGGTGCAGGACAAACTGGTGCGCATGGCCACCGATCACAGCCTCGGGCTGCTGCTCGCCTGGCGGCTCGGGCAGCTCAAGGACGCCGGACGCATGAACTACGCGCAGGTCAGCTACGCCAAGCGCAACAACGTCCGCGTGGCGCTGCAGGGCGCGCGCCTCGCCCGGGAACTGCACGGCGGCAACGGCATCACCACCGAGTACCCCGTCATCCGGCACATGCTGAACCTCGAAACGGTGGACACCTACGAGGGCACGCACGACATTCACACGCTGATCGTCGGGCGTCACCTCACGGGCCTCAGCGCGCTGGGCTAGGTTCCGGCAGGGCCGCGGACCGGCGGGCGACGGGGAGGCGTGCCCTCTGCGTCGCCCGCCGGCTCACGTGGTGGCGCGTGAACGCGCGTCCGCGAGGCGCAGCGGGCGAGTGTGGCACAGGCTGGACGCCCGCTGGCCCGCCTGTGCCATACTTCGCGCATCAACCGTTCAAGCTGTCACCGCGCCTGGCTGCGGTGAGGAACCCGTGGAGGTTCACCATGAAAAAGGCACTGCTGCTGAGCATTCTGGCCCTGTCGTCCCTCGCTGCCGCCGAAGTCCGGGTGGGCGTGATCGTCTCCTCGACCGGCCCCGCCGCCAGCCTCGGTATTCCCGAGAAGAACACCGTGGCGCTGCTGCCGCAGACCATCGCCGGGCAGCAGATCGTGTACACGATCCTCGACGACGCCTCCGACACCACCGCCGCGGTCACCAACACCCGCAAACTCATCCAGGACAACAAGGTGGACCTGATCATCGGCACGACCACCACCCCCGCCTCGCTGGCCATGATCGACGTGGTCGCCGAGGCGAAGGTCCCCATGATCAGCCTCGCGGCCAGTGAAGGGATCATCAAACCCGTGGACGCCAAGCGCAGCTGGGTGTTCAAGACCCCGCAGACCGACGCGCTGATGGCCGCCGCCATCGTGCAGCACATGGTGCAGAACAAGGTCAAGACGATCGGCTACATCGGCTTCAACGACGCGTACGGGGAAGGCTGGGCGAACGAACTCAAGAAGAACGCCGCCGCGCGCGGACTGAAGATCATCGCCGAGGAACGCTACAGCCGCAGCGACACCAGCGTCACCGGACAGGTCCTGAAACTCGCGGCCGCCCGCCCCGACGCCATCCTGATCGGCGCGTCCGGCGTGCCGGCCGTGCTGCCCCAGAAGGCCCTCAAGGACCGCGGGTACGCGGGCAAGATCTACCAGACGCACGGCGTGGCGAACGCCGACTTCCTGCGCGTCGGCGGACGCGACGTGGAAGGCGCGATCCTGCCGGCCGGACCGGTCCTGGTGGCCGATCAGCTGCCCAGCACCAACCCCACCCGCAAGGTCGGCCTGGCCTACATGAACCTGTACGAGGCGAAGTACGGCAAGGACAGCGTCAGCACCTTCGGCGCGCACATGTGGGACGCGGGCCTGCTGATGCAGAAGGCCATTCCGGCCGCCCTGAAAAAAGCCAAGCCCGGCACCGCGGCGTTCCGGGAGGCGCTGCGTGACGCGCTCGAAGGCACGCGTAACGTCATCGGCGCGCACGGCATCTTCAACCTGTCCGCCACCGACCACCTGGGCCTGGACGCCCGCAGCCGCGTGATGGTGCAGGTCGTGGACGGCACCTGGAAACTGCTGCCCACCCGCTGACCCGTGGCGGCGCCACCCGCTGACCGCGTCTGGTCCGGCGGGTGGCGCCGTCCACGTCCGCTCGTCGTTTCACCGGCGGCACCTGCGCGCCGCCGAAAGGCCCGTGTGACATGCAAATATTTGACCCGAGTATCTTTCCCATCCTGGCCGCCGACGGCCTGACCAACGGGGCCGTGTACGCCCTGCTGTCCCTGGCGCTGGTGCTGGTGTTCGCGGTGACCCGCGTGATCTTCATTCCCCTGGGTGAATTCGTCGTGTTCGGCACCCTCACGCTGGCCTCGTTCCAGCTGGGCAAGGTGCCCGGCACGCTGACGCTGCTGCTGATCCTGCTGGCCCTCGCGGCGGTCATGGAAGCGGCGGGGCAGCTGCGCCGGCGCCAGGGGGCCCGCGCGGCGCGGACCCTGCTGGCGGCTGGCGCGCTGGCCGCCGCCCTGTGGGGCCTGGCGCACTGGATCGTGCCGCTCAAGCCCCCGCTGATCACGCAGGTGCTGCTGACCCTGGCGGTCGTGGCGCCCCTGGGGCCGCTGCTGTACCGCACGGTGTACCAGCCGCTGCAGAACGCGACGGTGCTGGTGCTGCTGATCGCGTCGGTGGCGCTGCACCTGGCCCTGACCGGCCTGGCGCTGGTGTTCTTCGGTCCGGAAGGGTCCCGCACGCCGCCGTTCGCGCCGGGCAACGTCACGGTCGGGCAGGTCACGCTCAGCTGGCAGAGCCTGCTGGTGATCCTCGTCTCGGCGCTGCTGATGCTGGCGCTGTACTTCTTCTTCGAGCGGACCATGGCCGGCAAGGCGCTGCGCGCCACGGCCGTCAACCGCCTGGGCGCCCGGCTGGTGGGCATCAGTCCGTCCTCGGCGGGCACGCTGACGTTCACGCTGGCCGCCCTGATCGGCGCGCTGGGCGGCATGCTGATCGGTCCGTCCGTGGCCATGACCTACGACAGCGGCTTCCTGATTGGCCTCAAGGGCTTTGTCGGGGCGATCATCGGCGGACTGGTGAGCTACCCGCTGGCGGCCGCCGGGGCACTGCTGGTCGGATTGATCGAGAGTTTCGCGTCGTTCAGCCTGTCCGGCTGGAAGGAAGTCATCGTGTTCACCCTGATCCTGCCGGTGCTGCTGTGGCGGTCGGTGATCACGCGCCACACCCCCGAGGACGAGGAATGAGCCGCCCGTCCGGCGCGCCGCTGCGCGCGGCCCTGAGCGGCGCGGCCGTGCTGATCGCGCTGCTGCTGCCGGTGATCCTGCCGGAATTCCAGGTGACGCTGCTGGTGAACATCATCATCTTCGCGGTCGTCGCGGTGGGCCTGGTGCTCCTGACCGGCATTCTCGGCCTGACCAGTTTCGGGCAGGCGGCGTTCATGGGGGTCGGTGCGTACACCAGCGCCGTCCTGACCACCCAGGCCGGCTGGAGTCCCTGGCTGACGCTGCTGGCCGGGTTCGCGGTCACGGCGGTCATCGCGCTGATCCTGGGCACGGTGACGCTGCGGATGCAGGGGCATTACCTGCCGCTGGCGACCATCGCGTGGGGCATCAGCCTGTACTACGTGTTCGGCAACACGCCCGCGCTGGGTGGATTCACGGGCATGACCGACATTCCCCCGGTGCAGGCCTTCGGGCTGAACCTCACCTCGCCGCGGCACTTCGCGTACCTGGCGCTCATCAGCCTGGGCCTCACGGCGCTCGGCGCGCAGTTCCTGCTGTCGTCCCGCACCGGGCGGGCCATGCGGGCGCTACGCGGCGGACCGGTGGTGGCCGAGGCGTTCGGGGTGAATCCCTTCCAGCTGAAGGTGCAGGTGTTCGTCCTGTCGGCGTTGATGGCGTCCCTGGCCGGCTGGCTGTACGCCCACAGCCAGCGGTTCGTGAACCCCACGCCGTTCGGCCTGCAGGCCGGCATCGAGGCGCTGTTCATGAGCGTGGTGGGCGGCCCGGGGCACGTGTGGGGAGCGCTGCTGGGTTCGGGACTGATCACCGCGCTGCGGGAGTGGCTGCGGGACGTCCTGCCGGTCGTCATCGGCGCGCAGGGCAACTTCGAGGTGATCGTGTTCGGCGTGCTGATCATCCTCACGCTGCAGTTCGCCCGCCAAGGCCTGTGGCCACTGCTGGAACGCGCGCTGCCGCAGACCGGCACCCGCCTGCGCCCCGATACGCGGCCGCTCACGGCGCGCCCGAAGCCCCAGCCGGGCCAGCCGCTCCTGCAGGTCAGCGGGGCCGTGAAGCAGTTCGGGGGGTTGCGGGCCGTGTCGGACGTGTCGTTCGAGCTGCGCACCGGCGAGATCCTGGGCCTGATCGGCCCGAACGGCGCCGGGAAGAGCACCATGTTCAACCTGATCACCGGTGTCAACCCGGCCACGTCGGGTCAGGTGCGGTTCGGGGATCAGGACGTCACCCGCTGGCGCCCCGGTCAGATTCACCGGCTGGGCGTGGCGCGCACCTTCCAGCACGTGCACCTGCTGCCGGACCTGTCGCTGCTGGCCAACACCATGATGGGCGGCTACGCCCGCGGTCGCGCCGGTCTGCTGGCCAGCCTGTTGCACCTGGAACGGGCGGAGGAGGCGGCCCTGCAACACGAGGCGATGCGGCAGCTGCGCCGCGTCGGGCTGGACGCGCAGGCGTTCACGCTGGCCGGCAACCTGGCCCTGGGTCAGCAGCGCGTGCTGGAAATCGCGCGGGCGCTCGTGGCCGACCCGACCCTGCTGCTGCTGGATGAGCCGGCCGCGGGCCTGCGGTTCGGGGAGAAACAGGAACTCGTGGCGCTGCTCAAGCGCCTGCGGGACGAGGGCGTGACGATTCTCATCGTGGAGCACGACATGGAACTGGTCATGAATCTTGTGGACCGCCTGGTGGTCATGAATCACGGCGAGAAGCTGGCCGAAGGGTCGCCCGCCCAGATCCGCGCGCATCCGGCCGTGCGGGAAGCGTATCTGGGCGTCGACATGGACGGGGGGGCCGCGTGAGCGCGCCGGGAGAGGCGCTGCTGGACGTGCGGGACCTGCACACCCGCTACGGCCGGGTCGAGGCGCTCACGGGCGTCAGCGTGCAGGTCCCGCAGGGGCAGATCGTCAGCGTGATCGGCGCCAACGGGGCGGGCAAGACCACCCTGATGAACTCGGTCATGGGCGTGCTGCCCGCCCAGGGCGAGATTACGTACGGCGGTGAATCGCTGCGCAGCGTCCCGCTGGAGGGCCGGGTCGCGCGGGGCATCAGCCTCGTGCCGGAACGCCGCGACCTGTTCGCGTCCATGACCGTGCAGGACAACCTGCAACTCGGCGCTTACCTGCGCCGCCGGCAGGCCTGGCGGGCCGACCTGGACACCGTGTACGAGCGCTTCCCGCGGCTCCTGGAACGCCGCACGCAGCTGGCCGGGACGCTCTCGGGCGGCGAGCAGCAGATGCTGGCGATCGGCCGGGCCCTGATGGCGCGGCCGCGCCTGCTGCTGCTGGATGAACCCAGTCTGGGCCTGGCGCCACTGATCGTGCGGGACATCCTGCGGATCGTGCAGGGCCTGAAGGCCGACGGGGTGACCATCCTGCTGGTGGAACAGAACGCCCGCGCGAGCCTGGCGATCAGTGACCACGCGTACGTGCTCGAAACCGGGCAGGTCAAGCTCAGCGGGCCGGCCGCCACGCTCGCCCGCGACGAGAGCCTCACGGCCAGTTACCTCGGCGCGTGACCTTCCGGCGCCCGCCACCTCTCGAGTTCCGCTGCACAGGAGTGCCATGCCGACTGCCGATCCCTTCATGACGTTGCTCGACATCCAGATCCTGAGTGCCGCCGAAGGCGTGGCGAGCGTCACGGCCACCGTGCAGCCGCAGCACATCAACCTGCACGGCACGGCCCACGGCGGCTTCCTGTTCAGTCTCGCGGACGCGGCGTTCGCCCTGGCGTCGAACAGTGGCGGCGGCCGGCAGGTGGGGCTGCAGGCCGACCTGCAGTTTCTGCGGGCGGCCCGGCTGGGCGACACCGTGACCGCGCACGCCCGCGAGATGCATCTGGGCCGAAAGACCGGCGCGTACCGCATGGAGGTGCGGGTCGGTGAACAGCTGATCGCCATGGGCAGCGGCGTGGTCTACCGGGTGGAGGACGCCCCGCCTGCCGCGCCGCCCTGACAGCGGTGTCCAGTTCCACCCAGGGGCCAACACCACGCCCCAGGGCTCCACCTCCAACCGCTGTCCTTCTCAGGTGCTCGATTCAGAGACATTCAGAAAACCCTTCAATACCTCTGAATTCTGCTGTGAGTGATGCCGGGCGCGGCGGCGACCGTCAGGGCAGGGCGGGGTACACGGTCGCGCGTTTGACGCGGCCGTACGCGAAACTCGTGTCAATCGAGGCGATGCCGGGCACGGCGTGCAGTTCGCGCCGCACGAACGCCTCGTACGCCTTCAGGTCCGCCACGAGCACCCGCAGCAGGTAGTCGGCCTCCCCGGTCATGACGTAGCAGTCGAGCACGGCGTCCATGCGGGCGATGGCGTCCTCGAACGCGCGGATGCTGGCAGCCGTGTGCAGTTGCAACCGCACGCGCACGAACGCGGTGACGGTCAGGCCGTACGCTTCCTCATCCACCAGCGCGGTGTAGCCCTGGATGACCCCGGAGTCCTCCAGTTGCCGCACGCGCCGCAGGCACGGGGACGGCGAGAGGTGCACCCGGTCCGCAAGGTCCTGATTGCTGATGCGCCCGTTCGCCTGCAGGGCAGCGAGAATGCGCCGGTCGCGGTCATCCATGCAGCGATTGTGGCAGATTCTGCCTCTTCAGTTCGCTTCAGAGGCAGAGTTTGGCAGCTTCTGACCATCTGACAGCACCTCTGCCCTACTGGCGGAACATGACCGCGTGAGTCAGCTCAGTTCCACGCTTCCGCGCGAAACCAGTCGTACCCGGCCGACCGGCGCCCTCCTGGGCTGGGCGGCGCTGGCCGTCACGGTGCTGATCTGGGCGGCGTTCGCGCTGACCATCCGCGCCATCGGCCACTCGCCGCTGACGCCGGGCGACGTGGCGCTGATCCGCTTCCTGATTCCGGCCGCGCTGCTGCTGCCCCTGCTGCCCTCACGCCTGCCCGCGCTGCGGCGCGTCCCAGTGCATGCGGCGCTGATGATCATGGCCGGGGCGGGCCTGCCGTTCTTCCTGATCGCCGCGGCCGGGGGCGCCAGCACGTCCGCCGCGCACGTCAGTGCCCTGGTGGCCGGAACGACGCCCCTCTCGGTCGTGCTGCTCGGGTTCCTGCTGTTCCGTGACCGGGTGCGGGCCGCGCAGTGGCCGGGTCTGGGCCTGATCCTGCTGGGCATCCTGCTGCTCGTGCTCGGCCTGGGGGCGACCGGGATCTCCCCCGCCACCGGCACCGCGCTGCTGCTCGCCGCCAGCCTGCTGTGGGGCGGGTACACCCTCGGCCTGCGCCGCGCCGCGCTCGATCCCCTCGCTGCCGCCATGCTCGTCACGTACCCCTCGCTGCTCGTCCTCGCGCCCCTGCTGCTCAGCGGCACGCTGCCCAGCCACCTCACGCAGGTGCCCGGGCCCAGCCTGCTGCCGTTCATCGCCGTGCAGGGGCTCGGGGTGGGCGTCGTCGCCTCCCTGACCTACCCCTACGCCCTGAAACACCTCGGGGCCCTGCGCTGCGCCACCGTCGGTGCCCTCGCGCCCGTCCTCGCCACCCTGCTGGCCCTACCGCTGCTCGGCGAGCAGCCTACCCTCACCTCCGCCATCGGCGTCGCCATCATCACGGCCGGCGTCCTCGCGTTCAACCTCATGCCCACCCGTCCCCCCGCCCCCCAGGAGGCCCCCCATGTTCAGTGACCTGCGTCCCCTGCCCCTCGACCCCCTCTGGGCCCTGCAAAACGCCTTCCGTGACGATCCCAGGCCGGATAAGCTGAACCTCGGGATCGGCATCTACCGGGATCATCTCGGCCAGACGCCCGTTCTGAGATCCGTGCAGCGCGCCGAGGAGCAGCGCGCCGCCACCGCCCCCTCCAAGATCTACCGCCCCCTGAGCGGCAACGCCGACTTCAACGCCGGCATGACCCGCCTGCTGCTCGGCGCCCTCTCCCCTGCCCTGCCCCGCGCCGTCACCGTCCAGACGGTCGGCGGCACCGGCGCGCTGCGCACCCTGGCCGATCTGATCGCCAGCGCCCACCCGGACGCCACCGTCTGGATCTCCGACCCCGGCTACGCCAACCACCACCCCCTGATGCGCGCCGCCGGCCTGATGACCGCCGAGTACCCGTGGCAGCCCGACGGCCAGTCCGTCGCCGTCACGCCTCTCCTGCAGGCCCTGAGCGCCGCGCGCTCCGGCGACGTGGTCCTCGTGCAGGGCTGCTGCCACAACCCCACCGGCACCGACCTCAGTGCCGACGGGTGGCGCGCCCTGACGTCGTTCTGCACCGAGCGCGGCCTGATTCCACTGATCGACATGGCCTACCAGGGTCTCGGGCAGGGCCTCGACGAGGACGCCCGCGGCCTGCGCCTCATGGTCGACCACGCCCCCACCGTGCTCATCGCCGCGAGCTGCTCCAAGAACATGGGCCTGTACTGCGAACGGACCGGTACCGCCACAGTGCTGGTCGCCGACGCCAGCGAGAAGGCCGCCGTGCTGAGCGTGCTGGAAGGTATCGCGCGCCGCACCTACTCGATGCCGCCGGAACACGGCGCCGCTGTCGCCGCGGCCCTCCTGAACGACCCCGCCGAGTGGCACGAGGACCTGCGCGTCATGCGCGACCGCATCGGGCACGTTCGCCAGGTCCTGACTGATACGCTGTGCAACCTGGGCGCCCCCACCGCGCTGCAGGCCATCCGGCACCACCGCGGCATGTTCACCCTGCTGCCCCTGCGCCCCGAAGACATGAGGCGCCTGCAGCGGGACCACGGAATCTACGGCACCCACGAGGGCCGGATCAACGTCGCGGGTATCCCCGACCACGCCGTCCGGCCCCTGGCTCAGGCCCTGATCGCGACCAGCGTGGCCCAGCTCAGCCACTGACCATCTGGCACCGGCGGCCCGGGCCAGGGGCCGGCACCACTCGAAATGCCACAGGTGTGTCTCAGGGCAGGAGGGTCGGCGGCCCGCCACCTTCCTCACCCAGCGCTGACCGCTGGAGATACTGCTTGAGCTCATCCACGAACTGCTGCGCCTCGATCCGCGCCAGTCGGTGATGCGCCTCGGTCAACAGGTTCGCCGCGTCGAGACGCCCCTGAGTCACGTCGTGCCGCAACTGATCCAGTTCCGCGGCACTGAAGCGCCGCGCGAACAGCAACGTGACCCGCTTGACCGTGAACGTCGCCGCTTCCTCAGGGGACAGGCGCCCCAATTCCTCACTCCATGAGGGCAGATCCGGTTCCGGTTCGATCAGGCGCGGCCGGACGACCGGAGGGGTTACCTCAGGGGGTGACGCCGGCTCAGGGTACTGATCCGGGTGGCGGATCAGGTGCACCAGCGCGTGCGCGGCGGTCTTCCGGACTGTCAGGTGACCCCGGCGCAGCAGCCGTTCAAACTGATCGATCCGGGCCAGCAGCACGGAACTGGTGTACTGCCGCGCTAGTTGCCTGGACACGCCGTCCGTCACGCCGTGCCCCCGCAACCTGTTCAGCAGTGCCGGGCTGACCGGCGTGAACTCCGAAGCGAACTGAAAGCGGAGCCGCTGCGCCCTGCCCCGCCCCTCGATGTCCACCGAGCGCAGGTACCCTCGGCGGATCAGTTCCTCGTGCGGGCCTTCCAATGCCCGCCTGATGGCGTCCGGCCGGGCGGACGGCAGCTTGCACAGATCAGCCCATTCCATCAGGCCGACATCGAACTCATCGACGATTTCATCCGGTTCCTCCGGGTTGTAGCGCATCGCGTCCAGCAACCGGAAAATAATCCGTGTGCGCGGCCGGGACAGCGACTGCATGAATTCGATATTCAGTGGCTTGGTGTACCCACTGCGCAACGAGGCGACAAGCGGTTCGGCCAACCGGACCCGCAACATGCTGCGCTCATCGAATTTGCCTGATTCACCCTGGTGCGTGTACTCGAGCAGTTCGATGAAGTGAAACTTCGCGGTCGTCCAGCGGCGGTTGGGGTGATCACGCCACCCACCAGCAATCTCGTAGGACGTGGTGTGCAGACGATCCAGGCTGGTCAGCAGCATGTCCCGGTACTTACCGGTGCGGTGAAAGCCAGCGATTTTCATCAACTCCGCCACGGACAGCGTCATTTCACCGTCATCCGGCAATCCCAGGCTCATGAAGTAGTCGATCAGTGCGCTGCTGACGTCGTTGTCGATGCCATGGGGCACCCCCAGCTCCGGGAGTGCGCGGCAGGACACCCGGACCATCCGCTCCCCATACGGGTACGTGACCTTCCAGCTGTTCAGGTCGCCAATCTGGTCCTGGGCCGAAACCAGATTCAACCGTCCCCAGTTCAGGTCATCAAAGCTGTTGCGCCGTTTCTCGGTCATAGGGTCCTGTTGTTGTTCAACATACTCTTTTGAGAAAAGATATTTTGAAAAGATATTGGTGAAAAAACACCACCAAGGGATGTTCTGAAAGCACCTCCAGCACGCTGAAATTTGACCTGATTCCACAGGTGTGTCTCAGTGAATCACACAGGTATGTCCCAGGAAAGAGCGGCGAATTCCACAAGTATGTCGCGCACCGTCCAACACATCCCACAGGTGTGTCCCAGAGCGTCCCACAGGTGTGTCCCAGCATGCCATTGAGACATACCTGTGGGACGACAGACGAACTCCACAGGTATGTCCCAGGCGCCGAGGGCCCAACTCCACAGGTGTGTCCCAGCACAATTGACGATTTCCACGGGTGTGTCTCAGACAACTCCACAGGTGTGTCCCAGGGATGGTGGACGCAGGCTGCCGCTCCTCCCTGACCCGTCACGAAGGTGGGCCGAATCCACGGCGGCCTGAAACAGGCTCATCCAGCTCCAACCTCTCGCCGCGGCACTGCTCTCCACCCATGACGGTCTGACGGACCGCTTCACCTGATCCTGCTCCGGACAGGAGAGCCGCGCGGGTCTGGTGGCCGTCCGGCATCGGCCACACAAGTCACCACTGGCCTTGAATTCGCTTTGGCTGGAGCTTCCTATCCCCTTGCCCGCTAAAGTTTCAGCCTGAAACGGCGGTGCAGACGTCAACTTCAGAACAGCAGATCGAAAAACCCCTCTGCTCTCCCCCCCTCACCCTGTCTTCCGGCCTCGACACGGGCGGTCCTACCCTATCTACCGGTCATCCACTGCCCGGACACGCTGCTGACGAGCAGGACCACGACGATCCGTGTGAGAGGCATCAGGGCGCCACAGGCCACATCACCCGACTCGTCACTGACCCTTCCCACTCTCTGGAGACGTCCAGCGCCCCGGCGTACCGATCTTCTGTCTACCAAGGGCGGCTCCCGCCCTCAGCTGATCTGCCAACGTACATGGTGTCGGGGTACCTGCCTGAGGGTGTGACAGCATAGTCAGAGGGAGTGAGGGCTTCCCCACTCCTTCTGACTCGAACGGAGCGATCACCTGAGGAAGACAGCGGTTGGAAGCAGAGTCTCAAGTCGTGACTGGGACACACCTGTGGGATTCTGGTCCGATCACTCAGGTGTGTCCCAGTCACCTTCCCCTTTGCGCTGCACATGAACTGGCCGCATCCAGACACGTCTCCTCCACAGTCCGCGCCTCGGGTGACGATGTGAGCCGTGGACGCCGAGCAGACCAGGGTGAGCTCAGGACTCGGCCAGCAGCGCCTGCAATTCCTGGATGAGTCGGCGTGCGCGGTCCGCCGGCTCGCCTTTCAGACGCGCGAGGCGAGGCAGGGCGCCCCGCAGCTCACTGATCTCCGCTTTCAGGCCACGTCGACCTGAACTCAGCAGCGGCCGGACAAGCGCGCGGACCTGCGTGGCGTTCAGACCGTCCGCCGCCGCCTGGCGGAGCAGATGCCGGCGCTCCTCAACGCGCCCCTTGAGGGGAACGAGTTCATACGCGACGCTGACGTCAATCTGTCGTTCCTGCACGGCGGCCAGTTCCTCAGGAGTGAAGTCCAGTATGCGCGCGCGGTGTTGAGACCAGACACTGACGCCCGTGCCGTACGTGCCGCGTAGAAACGCCTCGAGCCCCAGGGTGTCGTCGGCCCCCTTCCGGACCTGATTGAGCACGCTGATGACTTCGGGCACGCTCAGCCCTGTGTGGGCGCAGAGCAGGGCAAAACCAGCGAAGGTCTCGTCGACGATGGACAGGTCTTCACGCTGGGCGTTCTCGAGAACGGCGAGGTACGCGGCGCGGCGGTCGTCCGCTTCAAACACCAGGACGGGCACCTGCCTGAGATCCACGAGCAGCGCGGCCCGCAGGCGGCGCTCACCGGCAATCAGCGTGTACCCCCCGGCGGGCCGGATCCGTACCCACAGTGGCGAGAGCAGTCCTTCGGCGCGGACGCTGCTGCTCAGTGCGGCCAGCCGATCCTCGTTGAAGGCGTCCGGGTCGTACCGGCCGCGAGGATTGAAGTGCGGATCGACATGAATCTTGCCGATGTCCACCTGGCGGTGGGTGGCCTGCCCTGTGACCTCTGCCAGGGCGGCAAGGCCACTTGCTAGCCCTGAGACGCCCTTCAGGCCGCGCGTTTTCGTCTGTGTCACTGCGCCACCGCCCCGCTCTCCACACCAAGAACAGACAGGAGCGTGTCGGTCACGCGCTGCAGGTCGCGGGCAACGTCGCTGTTGGGCGCGTGGTGCACGACTGGTTCACGCGCCTCGGTGGCGTCCCCGAACCGGGCCGCACTATCCCGGACGGGAGGAGCAATCGGCGCCACGCCGGAAAGTTCTGTTTCAAGGTAGGCCAGAACGTTTTTGTGATGGTTCACATTGGCCTTCATGCGATTGGGAACAATCAGGCGGACGGCAACGTCGGGCGCCACGCCACGCACCATACGGATCACCTTGGCGATCATGTCCAGGTTCTCGAGTCCTTTCATCCCGCTGACAGGCACGACGATATGGTCGGCCGCCGCGATCGTCGCTGCCAGAAAGTTGGTCCGCTGCGGTTTGGCATCCAGAATCACGAAATCGTAGGGGTGATCGTCGAGATATGTGTCGATGGCCTGTCTGAGGTTCTCCACGCGGGAGAAGTCCGCCATGAGGGTGCTCTCAGCCTCGCTCAGCGTGTCATTGCTGGGCCAGACGTCCACGCCGCGCACAGGAATGGGTGCAGGCAGGGGCCCGGGGGTGTCGTGACGGAAGACGCTCGCCACCGTCGCTTCAGGCCGCGCCGCGGGAGCGTCCTCGTCCGGATGCAGGCCCAGACCTTTGGTGAGACTGGCCTGCGGGTCGACGTCAAACAGGGCCACGCGGTAGCCGCGCCCCGCCAGAATGAAGGCGATTTCCCGAGCGAGCGTGGTCTTCCCTTCACCGCCGCTGACATTGGTGAACACGATCCGTTGCGTTTTCATGGTTCTCTCCTTGGGGCGCTGAGCTCGTCCGTGTACGTCGGACCAGTAGTCGCCGATCGGCACGAGGGCCGCCACGGGCCGCTGATAGCGTTCGATGACAATGCGCTCACCGCGTTCAACCCGGTCGAGCGCGTCATAGAGCGAGGAACGCAGAGCGCCGCTCTTCATTCGCCCATCGACTTCTGACACTCACTGAGTATGAATGAAAGTTGTACAACACCACAAGCGCCTCTGTGGGACAAGTCCTGTCCCGAGCAGTCTTGACGTCTGGATGGACGGTCCTGGCAGAACTGGCTGCTGCGGATCACCGAGGGCGTACAGGTTCAGGACAGGTCCTGTCCTTGAACGCTATTTGCTTGTTGAAGTGGCAAGCAGTAGTTCTCAGTGGGCGCCAGGCCGCACCCAATACGAAGAGAACCAGTTCGTTGACTTGGATCCTGTTGCCCATATCCATCTGACGGCGCATCGAACAGCAGATGGCCTTCGGCCAGCCGTAGGTCGAAATCGGCACTTCAGTCAGCGAAGTCTGCCGGGAGACAGGTGTTGTCAAGTCGCCCCTCTCTGCCTGGGCGAGCTGGAGGGCGCCGAGCTACGGGGCCACCGTCAGCTGAAGCGGGAGACACGCACACAGGGATCCTGCGTAGCGGATCTGAACTTGGAGAAGGCGATGTTGCAGGAGGTCATCTCGAAAAAGCAGTGACGTTCCGCTGGTTCTAAGTGGATTGCCGAATGTGCCAGTTCGTTGTCAGGAAACGGGCGGACAAGTCGGCCCGCATCGGGCGCATGACCGAGATTTCGGGCGGGCGTGTGCGCTCCGGATACTGATGTATCCACATCCTGGAGGCGACGTCGGCGGCACCGTCTACTCGCGGGTGATGACGTACACGTCCACGTTGCGCGTCTGCCGCAGCACCGAGCGGATGATGTCCCCCCGCAGGAATTCCTCCCATCGGGAGCGGCTGCTCTCGCCCAGCACGACGTGCGTGGCCTGCGCGGCCTGCACGTGCCGGATGAGGGTGGCCGCCACGCCGCCCGCCGGGTCGAGCACGATGAACTCCCCGCCCAGCGCGACCGTGACCGCGCGGAAGGTATCCAGCAGCCGCGCCCGCTCGGCACTGATGCGCTCGGCGCGCACGGTCACGACCTGCAGGTCGGCGTGCAGGCGCTGCGCGAGCTGCCCCCCCCGGCGGATCAGGCGTGCGCCGGACTCCTCGGCGGCCACGGCGACCACCACGCGCTCCTGCACGCCCAGGCCTGCCGACAGTCCGGACGCGCCCTGCTCGACGACGTGCGCCACCTGCCGCAGCGCCAGTTCCCGCAGCGCCGTCAGGTTCGGCAGCGTGAAGAAGTTCGACAGGGCGTGCTCGGCCCGCTCCGCGCCGTACACCGCGCCGGACCGCACCCGCTCGCGCAGGTCGGCGGGCGTCAGGTCCACGAGCACCAGTTCGTCCGCGCCGCCCAGCACGGCGTCCGGGATGCGCTCGCGGACGCGCACGCCGGTCAGGCGCGCCACCGTGTCGTGCAGGGACTCCAGGTGCTGCACGTTCACGGTGGACAGCACGTTCACGCCCGCGTCCAGCAGCGCCTCGACGTCCATCCAGCGTTTCTCCCGCCCGCTGCCCGGCGCGTTCGAGTGCGCCAGTTCATCCACGAGCACCACGTCCGGACGGCGCGCGATCAGGCCCGCCACGTCCAGTTCACCCAGCGTCACGCCGCCCCGCACCACCTCCAGCCGCGGGAAGACCGGCAGACCATCGGCGGCCGCCTGCGTGAACGCCCGCCCGTGCGTTTCCAGCACGCCGATCAGGGCGTCCTCGCCGCGCTCCAGGCGGTCGCGCAGTTCGTTCAGCGCGCGGGTGGTCTTCCCGACCCCCGCCGCCATGCCCACGAACACCCGGTGCCGACCCCGCACGGGGCGGGCGGCGCCGGGCATCGCCAGCCGCTCGGGTTCAGGCGGCGTGACGGCTCACCGTCCCAGCCGGTCCAGGGCGAGGTTCAGTTCCAGCACGTTCACGCCGGGTTGCCCCAGGCCCAGCACGCCCCGCTCGGTGTGGTCCCGCACCAGCGCCTGCACCTGCGCGTCCGTCAGGCCGCGCGCGCGCGCCACTCGCGCCACCTGCACCGTCGCGCCCGCCGGGGACACGTGCGGATCGAGGCCACTGCCGCTCGCGGTGAGCAGATCCACCGGAATCTGCGTGATGGGGATGTTCTCCCGCGCCGCGATCGCCTGCGCCTGGGCCTGCACGCGCTCCCGCAGCGCCGGGTTGCTCACGGCGAGGTTGCTGCCCGACGCGTTCACCGGGTCGTAGCCGTTCCCGGCGGCGCTGGGCCGCCCGATGAAGTAACGGTCCCCCGTGAAGGGCTGCCCGATGAGTGCCGAGCCGACCACCTGGCCCCCCTCGCGGATCAGGGAACCGGTCGCCTGCGCGGGAAACAGCGCGCCGCCCAGCGCGGTCGTCACCGCCGGGTACGCGAGGCCGCCCAGCACCAGCCACAGCGCCGAGAAGCGCAGCCACGCACTCCACCCCGGCTGGGGCGCGTCAGAAAAGTCGGGTTCAGAAAGGGCCGATGGAGGAAGGGCAGGGGAGGGCATGTCGTTCAGGGTCATGATGAAACCTCTTGGGGAGGGCGAGGTGGGGGCCAGTCCCCCGGACCTCGCCAGAAGGAAGTGGTTAGGCGCCAACCAGTCCGAGGAGCACGTCGATGAGCTTGATGCCCACGAACGGCACGAGCACGCCGCCCAGCCCGTAGATCAGCAGGTTGCGGGCCAGCAGCGCGTCCGCACTGCCGGGCGAGTAGCGCACGCCGCGCAGCGCCACCGGAATCAGCGCCGGGATGACCAGCGCGTTGAAGATCACGGCGGACAGGATCGCGCTCTGCGGGCTGCGCAGGTCCATCACGTTCAGCGGGGCCAGCGCGGGAATCTGCGTGGCGAACAGCGCGGGGAGGATCGCGAAGTACTTGGCGACGTCGTTCGCGATGGAGAAGGTCGTCAGTGCGCCGCGCGTCATCAGCAGGCCCTTGCCGATCTCGACGACCTCGATCAGCTTGGTGGGGTCGGAGTCCAGGTCGATCATGTTCGCCGCTTCCTTGGCCGCCTGCGTGCCGCTCTGCATGGCGAGGCCCACGTCCGCCTGCGCCAGGGCCGGGGCGTCGTTCGTGCCGTCGCCCATCATGGCGACCAGCTTCCCGCCGCGCTGCTCCTCGCGGATCATGGCGAGCTTGTCCTCGGGCGTCGCCTCGGCCAGGAAGCCGTCCACCCCGGCCTCGCGGGCGATCGCCTCGGCGGTCAGGGGGTTGTCCCCGGTGATCATCACGGTGCGCAGGCCCATGCGGCGCAGCTGCTCGAAGCGTTCCCGCATGCCGGGCTTCACCACGTCCGACAGGGCCACCACGCCCAGCACCCGCTCGTCCCGGAGCACCACGAGGGGCGTGCCGCCCGCGCGGGCCACCTCGTCCACCAGCGGGGACAGTTCGGTGGGGACGCTGCCGCCCCGCTCGCGGGCCAGGCGGGTGATGCGGTCGGCGGCGCCCTTGCGGATGCTCACGCCGCCCGCGTCCACGCCGCTCATGCGGGTCTGCGCGGTGAATTCCACGAACTCCGCGTCCGCCGGGGTGGTGGGCGTCACGCCCTGCGCGCGGGCCAGCGTCACGATGCTCTTGCCTTCCGGGGTGGGGTCCGCCGCCGAGGCCAGCGCCGCCGCACCCGCCAGGTCCTCGCCGCTCACGCCGGGCAGCGGCAGGAAGCGCGTCGCCTGACGGTCCCCGACAGTGATCGTGCCGGTCTTGTCCAGCAGCAGGATGTCCACGTCCCCGGCCACCTCGACCGCCTTGCCGCTCTTGGCGATCACGTTCGCCTGCAAGGCCCGGTCCATCCCCGCGATGCCGATGGCGGGCAGCAGACCGCCGATCGTCGTGGGAATCAGGCACACCAGGAGCGCCACGAGCGTCACCACGTCCACCGTCGCCCCCGCAAACCGCGACAGGGGCAGCAGGGTCGCCACGACGATCAGGAACACCAGCGTCAGCGCCGCCAGCAGGATCGACAGGGCCAGTTCGTTCGGGGTCTTCTGGCGACTGGCGCCCTCGACGAGCGCGATCATGCGGTCGAGGAAGCTCTCGCCGGGCTGCGACGTCACCCGCACCACGATCCGGTCGGACAGCACGCGCGTCCCGCCCGTCACGCCGCTGTGGTCGGTGCCCGCCTCGCGGATCACCGGGGCGCTCTCACCCGTGATGGCACTCTCGTCCACGGCCGCCAGCCCCTCGATGACCTCGCCGTCACCGGGGATCATCTCGCCCGCCTGCACCACGATCACGTCCCCGCGCCGCAGCTGGGTGCTCGGGACGACCTCCTCGCGGCCGTCCAGCACCCGGCGGGCCGGAGTGTCCTCGCGCGCCGAGCGGAGCGTCGCGGCCTGCGCCTTCCCGCGCGCCTCGGCCAGCCCCTCGGCGAAGTTCGCGAACACCACCGTGAACAGCAGCAAGACCGTCACGCCCGCCGGGTAGCCCCACGCCTGCCCGCTCGCGGCGGCCTGCACGGTCAGCAGCAGCGTCAGCACCCCGCCCAGCAGCACCACGAACATCACCGGGCTGCGCACCATGAAGCGCGGATCGAGTTTCACGAAGGCGGCCCTCAGCGCGGCGCGCATCAACGCCGGGGCGAACACGCCCCCCTTCGGGGTTTTCTGCGGCACAGCGGTCATTTCGTCACGTCCTTCACGGTATTCAGCGTCATTTGTTCTGCCACCGGCCCCAGCACCAGCGCCGGGGCGAAGTTCAGGAGTTGCAGCAGCAGCATCACGCTCAGGAGCATCCCGGCGAACACCGGCGTGTCCACCCGCAGCGTCCCGCTGCCTTCCGGCGCGGCGCGCTTGGCGGCCAGCAGCCCCGCGATCGCCAGCGGCCCCACGATCGGCAGGAAACGGGCCAGCAGCAGCACCAGCGCGCAGCTGAGGTTCCACCAGGGCGTGTTGTCACCCAGGCCCTCGAAGCCGCTGCCGTTGTTCGCGAACGCCGAGTTGTACTCGTACAGCACCTGCGACAGCCCGTGGAAGCCGGGGTTCGAGTTCGCCGTGACCGCCGGGTTCGCCAGGGCCAGCGCCGTGAAGCCCAGCACCAGCAGCGGCTGCAGCAGCAGGATCAGCGACGCCAGCTTGATCTCGGGGGCCTCGATCTTCTGGCCGAACAGTTCCGGCGTGCGGCCCACCATCAGGCCAGCCACGAACACCGTCAGGATCACGAACACCAGCATGTTGATCAGCCCCACGCCGATCCCGCCGTACACGTCGTTCAGGAACATGCCCAGCTGCGGCACCAGCCCGCCCAGCGGCGTGAACGAATCCAGCATGCCGTTCACGCTGCCGTTGCTCGTCTGCGTGGTCAGCGCGGCCCACAGCGCCGTCGCGTCCGCGCCCAGGCGGACCTCCTTGCCTTCCATGTTCGGACCCAACGCGGACAGGCCCGCCAGGGCCGCGTTCGGCATCCGCTCGGCCAGCACCGCGCCCAGCGTCAGGGCGGCGGACAGCACGCTCATGACGCCCATCAGCACCAGCCCGAAGCGCGGGCGGCGCAGGAACCGTCCGGTCGCCACGACCAGCGCCAGCGGGAACAGGATGATGCTGACCGTCTCCAGCAGGTTCGACAGCGGCGTGGGGTTCTCCAGCGGCACCGTCGAGTTCGGCCCGTACCAGCCGCCGCCGTTCGTGCCCAGCTGCTTGATCGCCACCATCGGCGCGACCGGCCCCACCGGGATCGTCTGCGTGGTCACCGCCTGCCCCTCCACGGTCTGAGGCTGCACCAGCGTCGCCGCACGCGCCCCCGCGAAGGTGCTCGGCACGCCCTGCCACGTTAGCAGCAGCGCCAGTACTGCCGCAGACACCGTGAGCAGCGCCGCGCCGCGCGTCACGTCCAGGAAGTAGTTCCCCAGGTGCGCGTCCCCGCGCAGACCGCGCAGCACCGCGAACAGCGCCGCGAACCCCACCGCCGGGGTGAAGATCTGCAGCGCCGTGATGCCCAGCATCTGCGACAGGTACGACAGGCCACTCTGCCCGCTGTAATGCTGCTGGTTCGTGTTCGTGATGAACGACGCCATCGTGTGAATCGCCGTGTCCCAGCGCAGGTTCGCGATGCCGTCCGGGTTCAGCGGCAGGCCACCCTGCAACAGGTACGTCGCCAGCGCCACCAGGCCCACGATCACGTTCGTGCCCAGCAGCGCCCCCACGTACGCGCGCCACGACATGCCGCGCGCGGCGTCCACACCACACGCACGCAGCAGACCCGCCGTCATCCGCGACGCGGGGGCCTCCATCAACCGGGCCATGAACAGCCCCAGGGGAAGGGCCAGCGCCAGCGCCAGCCCGTACGTCAGCAGGATATCCATCAGAACCGTTCCGCCTTCACCAGGGCGTACAGCAGATACGCGCCCAGCGCCAGCACCAGAATGAGAAGCAGTGCGTCCATGCTGACCAGCCTGCGCCGCCCCCCCACCCGGGCGGTATGCTCCGACCGGCCCACCCCCCTGGCCAGATGGCCAGTCCCTGCCCCCACCCGGCGCGCCCTACCCTGAACCCCAGACGCCCCATGACCCCCACCTCCGCCACCCCCACCCCGGAACGCAGCGAACGCCGCCTGCTGGCCGCCAGCGTCGCCCTGATCGTCGCGACCACCCTGACCGACGTCCTGACGCCCGCGTCCCTGGTCATCGGCACCCTGGTCAGCGCGCCCCTGGCCCTGGCCGCGCTGGGCGCCAGCCGCCGCGCTACTTTGAACCTCACCGCGCTCGCCATCGCCGGGAACATCCTCGCGGGTGCCGTCAACGCCGCGCGGGACGGCGCGACCCCCACCGACCTCGGCAACCGCGCCGTCAGCATCCTCGCCGCCATCCTGGTCGGCTTCCTCAGCCTGCGCGCCCGCGAGGCCGCCACCCGCGCCGCCCGCCTGCACGAGGAAGAACGCCGACTCCAGCGCGAACGCGCCCTGCGCACCCTGATCGAGGCCGTCAGCGGCCCCCTCACGCAGGCGCAGTTCGTCACCCGCGCCGCACACGCCCTGAAAGACTTCACCGGCGCGGCCACCGTCGAGATCGGCAGCGTCGACCGCGCCGTCCTACGCGAACCCCACGCGCACACCGGCGCCGGCGAGGGCAGCCTGGGCCGCCGCCTGCCCCTGGACCTGCTGGCCCGGCCCGCCACCCGCGACCCAGGGCAGGGGAGACCCGACCAGGTGTGGGCGGTCGGTGGCGGCGACACCTACGTCGCCCGACTCACCCGCCCCAGCGATCCGGAACTCCTGATCCTCCTCACCCGCCCCGCTGCCCCCCCGGATCAGCTCTCGGAAGCCGTGCAGACCCTCCAGCCGCTGCTGGACCGCACCGCGCTGCTCGACGACCTGCACGCCCGGCAGGCCCAGCTCCAGGAACGCGGGGAACTCCTCCAGGACCTCATCTACTCCTTCAGTCACGACCTGCGCACCCCCCTCATGGCGAACGCCGTGAACATGCGCTCCGCCCTCAAAGGCGCGTACGGCCCCCTCCCGGACGACTACGCCGCCACGCTCCGCAACGGCCTGGACGCCAACGCCACCCTCCTGGCCCTCGCCGACCAGCTGCTGCTCGTCGCGAAGTACGAGAGCGGCCAGGAAGACGACGAACTCCAGAGCGTCCCCCTGCGCGACCTCGTCCTGAACGTCGTAGAGCAGCTGCGCCCCGCCGCCGCCACGCGCGGCGTCACCCTGGAGACCACCCTGGACGGCGCCCGCACCCGCGGCCGCAAACACGACCTGCGCCGCGCCGTGCAGAACCTCCTCGACAACGCCGTCCGCTACGCCCCCCCCGGCAGCGCCGTGCACGTCACCCTGGCCCGGGCAGACGACGAGGCGATCCTCAGCGTCCTTGACAGTGGCCCCGGCGTCAGCGCCCCACGCGTCCCCACCCTCTTCCAGCGCTTCCGCTCCGGCGGCGCGGGGGGCGGCACCGGCCTGGGCCTGTACCTCACCCGCCGCATCGCCGAACGCCACGGCGGGACCGTCACGTACGCCCGCACCGCCCGCGCCCAGAGCGTCTTCACCCTCACCCTGCCCCTGGAGGACGCATGAGCGTGTCACCCCATCCCAGCTTCCCCCCTCAAGGGGGAGGAGAAACGGCAGACCACGCGCCCGTCACCCCACAGTTCCAGCAACCGCCTGCCCACCCGAGGCCCACATGACCACGCACGTCCTGCTCGTCGAGGATCACGCCTTCACCCGCGACGGCCTGCGCGCCGCCATCAACCTGGAAAGCGACCTGCGCGTCACCGCCGAGGCCCGCAGCGGCGAGGAAGCCCTGGATGTCCTGGCCCGCACCCAGGCCAGCGCGCAACCCGTACAGGTCGCCGTGCTCGACATCGGCCTGCCCGGCATGGACGGCATCCAGACCGCCGCCGAGATCGGCCGCCGCTACCCGCAGGTCCGCATGGTGATGCTCACCGCGCACGACCTGCGCGACGAGGTGCTGGCTGCCCTCGCCTCCGGCGCGCACGCCTATTGCCTCAAGAGCGCCGACCCGGACCTGCTGCTGCTCGGCATCCGCGCCGCCGCCTCGGGCAGCGCGTACCTCGACCCGCAGATCGCGCACCACGTGCTGGGCAGCATCCGCACGCCCCACGCCACCTCACCCCTCACCCCGCGCGAGACCGACGTGCTGCGCCTCATCGCCGACGGACAGGGCAACCGCGACATCGCCGCGAACTTAGGCATCAGTGTCAGCACCGTGAAACTCCACGTGCAGGAAATTCTCGTGAAACTCCACGCCGCCGACCGCACCCAGGCCGCCGTCCAAGCCCTCCGCCAGGGCCTGCTGTAGGGGTCCGCTGGTCTGACATCACACTGCGGAGGTCCTGAGGGTCACTTCCGATATCCTCTGACAACGGGCTTCAGGTGTGTTGAGGGGGGGCCTCAGCACACCTGAAACGAGCGGAGCGAGGAGTCGTCACCACCAGCGGTTGGAAGTGGAGCCCAGGGGCGTGTCCGTGTCCCTTCAACGGAACTGAGAACCGCTGTGAGTCGAGCGTTCCCGTACCGCAGTGGTGAGCCGTGGGGCCGTCTGGAGGTATCGCTGAGCCGGGGCGAGGGGCGGTGAAAGGCGGCGCCCCGGGGTGTGATCGGGGGCGCCGCGGCTGCGGTCAGAGGCTGCGGTTCTGGCGCCGCCAGGAGCGCAGCACGATGCCGCCGGCGATCACGCCAGCGGTGCCGAGGCCGGCGGCCACGGCCTGGGCGGGTGGCAGGTGAATCAGGAGCCCTGAGCTGAATACCGTGAGAGGCAGGATGGTCAGTTCCTTGGGACGTTTATGCAGGGAGCGGAGCAGGTGGCGGCGCTTGGGCATACTTCATGATGTTTATCAGATTCTCACTGAAGGTGCGGCTGAGATGGCGCCGCCGCGTGAGGATCAAGGCCAGATGAATCACCTGTCGTCCGGCGACAGCGGCGCTGGGACGCGGTCGGTCCAGAGCGTCCCAGCACATCGACTCTCTCCGGTTGTCGTCGGCTGCAGGAGACCTGGCCCCCAGCCCGGGAACCCGCCCGCTGATGAGAACGTACTGAGCACCATGAGCATCCCACGCTGGCGGTTCCTGAAGTTCTGGCCTTCTCTGGCCACGGACCCGCCCGGTGCGGGCGCTCAGATGTGGCAACGCGCCGTCCATCCGGGCGCTAGGGTGCCCGGCATGGCTCCCCCTGGCCACCCGGCGTGACCGAGTTCCTGCACGTGGCGCTGTCGTTCCCGACCGCGCCCTGGACGGCCCTGCTGACCGTGATCGCGGCGGCGGCGCTGCTGGCCCTGCTCGGCGCCATCGACGGCATCTCCGGTGGAGGTGAAGGGCTGCTCGACAGCCTGCTGGTGCGGGTCGGGCTGAACGGCGTGCCGCTGCTGCCGGTCGCGCTGACCCTGACTCTGACTGGCTGGCTGAGCTGCTACCTGGGCCAGCTGCTGCTCCTGCCGCTCGTCGCCCCCGCAGGACGCGGGGTGGTCTCGGCCGCTCTGCTGCTCGGCTCCGCGGCCCTCGGCGCGCTGGCCGCTCGGGCAGTCGCCCGTCCCCTGCGGCGGTTCGTGCAGGGGCAGGACGCCCTGGCCCGCACGCAGCTGCTGGGCCGCGTGGCCGTCGTCGAGTCCGGCACGCTCTCCGCCACGGGCCGCGTGAGTGTCCAGGACGGCGGCGCTGGCCTGATGCTCGACGCCCGCAGCGACGGCGACACCCTCCTGCGCGGCGAACGCGTGCTCCTCGTGGACCACGACCCGGCCACCCACATCTTCACCGTCCGCCGCGCGGACCCGACCGACACCTGACCCCTCAACCCCCGACCCTGATTCCCCCCATTCCTGCCTGGAGGACGTATGCCTGACCTTTCCGTGATTCTGCCCTTCCTGATCGGCCTGGCGATCGTGCTCGTCGCCCTGATGATCCTCGTGGCGCTCGTCCGCGGCTTCTACATGAAAGTCGAGCAGGGCACCGCGCTGATCGTGAACGACCTCTCCGCGCGGCCCAAGGTGCGCTTCACCGGCGCGCTGGTCATCCCCGTGCTGTACAAGGCCGAGATCATGCGCATCAGCCTGATCACCCTGCAGGTCGACCGCCGCGGCAAGGAAGGCCTGATCTGCAAGGACAACATCCGCGCGGACATCACCGTCGCGTACTACCTGCGCGTGAACGAGACCACCGAGGACGTCCTGAAGGTCGCCAAATCCATCGGCGCGAACCGCGCCAGCGACCTGAACGCCGTGGATGAACTGTTCAACGCGAAATTCAGCGAGGCGCTGAAAACGGTCGGGAAGAAGTTCGACTTCATCGAACTGTTCGAGAAGCGCGAAGAGTTCCGCGACGCGGTCGTCGCCGTGATCGGCCGCGACCTGAACGGCTACGTCCTCGAAGACGTCGCGATCGACTACCTCGAACAGACGCCCAAGAGCATGCTCGACCAGAACAACATCATGGACGCCGAGGGCATCCGCAAGATCACGCAGCTGACCGCCGCGCAGAACATCGTCACCAACGAACTCGCGCAGAACGAGCACCTCGCCGTCACGAAGAAGAACGTCGAGACCCGCGAGGCCACCCTGGCCCTCGAGCGCCAGCAGGCCGAGGCCGAGGCGCGGCAGAAACGCGAGATCGAGACCATCCAGGCCCGCGAGAACGCCGAGACGCAGCGCGTGCGCGAGGAGCAGCGCCTCATCTCCGAACAGGCCCGCATCCAGACGACCGAGCAGGTCGAGATCCGCGAGCAGGAACGCCAGCGGCAGGTCGAGATCGCCGAGCAGGCGAGGCTACGCGCCATCGCCATCGAGGCCGAGCGCGTCGCCCGCGCCGCGAAGATGGAGGCCGTCACCACCGACCGCGAGGTGAAACTCCAGGAGATCGAACGCGACAAGAACGTCGAGCAGGGCGTCATGGACGTCGCGAACATCACCCGCGAACGCATCTCGATCGACAAGACGGTCGCCGTCGAGGAGGAGCGCATCAACGAGGTGCGCGAGGTGAGCGCCGCCGACCGCGCCAAGCAGGTGCGCGTCATGCAGGCCGAGGCGCAGGCGCAGGAACAACTGGTGCAGGAGGTCAAGGCCGCCGAGGCCGCCGAGACCGCCGCCCGCCACCGCGCCGCGGAGCTGACCACCATCGCGCAGGCCGAATTCGACGCCGCGTCCCGCCAGGCCGAGGCGAAGAAACTCCTCGCCGACGCCGTCCGGGTCGAGCAGGCCGCGCCGGGCCTCGCGCAGGTCATGGTGCAGGAAGCGAACGCCAGCGCCCTGGAGAAGACCGGCGTGGCCGAAGCCCGCGTGATCGAGGTCAAAGCCGACGCGAACCTCAAACTCGGGCAGAACGAGGCCCGCGTCCTCGCCGAGCGGCTGGGCGCGCAGGCCGAGGGCGAAACCCGCCTCGGTCAGGCGAAGGCCAGCGCCACCCAGGCGCTCGGCACCGCCGAGGCGAGCGCCACCCGCGACCGCATGAACGCCGAGGCCGAGGGCCTGACCGCCAAGTTCGGCGCGATGGACCGCATGAGTGCCGACGCCCGCAGCCACGAGGAATACCGCATGGCACTCGAAACCAGCCTCCAGCAGGCCCTGGCGTCCATCGAGGCCGGGAAGGAGATCAGCCGCGAGAACGCCGAGGTCATCGCCGCCGCGCTGAAGAACGCCAAGATCGACCTCGTGGGCGGCGAGGGCGGCATGTTCGAGGCCCTCACCAGGGCCCTGAGTCTCGGCAAGGCCGTGGAGGGCTTCACGCAGAAGAGCCCGCTGTTCCAGAGCGTCCTGAGCCGCTTCGGCGTGAACGTGCAGCGGGAGAACCGCCCGAACTGAGTGGGGGGCCGGGGGGCAGGTCAGGTGCCTGCCTCCCCGCTGAGTGACCGCAGGAAAGGACCGTGGCAGGCTCACGCCGACGGGAGACCGGGCGTGGGCCGAGTGGCGCGCGCGCCGGAGTGAATGGGGGAGAGGATGACGCAGGAACCAACGCCCGGTGCGGGCGCACCGGGAACCGAGACGGGCGGGAGCTTCGAGGTGCTGCGCCGCCGCCTGGACGCGCTGGGCGCCCAGGTGCGCGCGGCTGCCGAGGGCCTGAATGCCGCGCGCGTCGCGGAGTACGGCGACAGTCGCCTGAGTCTGCTGGGCCGGGCGCACATCCGCACCGCGCAGGCCAGTGTCGGGCGGGACCTGGTGCAGGTTGGGGACGTGATGCTGTTCGGCTTCAACGTCACGCACGGCCTGAAGGCCCGCACGGAACTGGCGGACGTGTTCGCGCTGTACCGCCTGACGCACGAGGGCGGCGCGTTCGACGTGCAGCCTGCGGCGCTGGAGGGGTCGTTCCTGACCGATCCGGCGTTCGTGCGGGACTTCGAGGAACTGTACGCGTACTACCGGCACGCGCGGCTGCTGCAACTGGAGATCCGCGCGGGACGGCTGCTGGCGTCGTTCCAGATCGGGGAGCGCCTGACCGACCGGCGGGTGTTCCGCTGGGACCTGACCGGGGAGGGCGCGCGGTACCTCGATGCGCGCGGCGAACGGGACCTCAGTCCGCTGCCGCCCTTCGATTTCGAGTGGACCCGCGCGGGGCGCGATCAGGAGGTCAGTGGGCGGTTCCCGCACCTGAACATCCTGGACACGCTGTTCGTGGAGACGGCGGGCGGCACGCTGACCGTGAAGGTCGAGAACAACACCGAGACCGGTGAAGGCATCTACAGCGAGCCGGTCGAGGAGCGCACCCAGGGCCTGGACGACGCGACGTTCGAATTCGCGCGGGTGGGTCGCCTGATCCTGCTGCGCGTGCTGCCGTACCGGGAGAAGACGTGGCGCGGCCTGATCTTCGACACGCTGACCGGGCGGGTCAAGCGTGAGGACGCGGTCACGCGCGGCTGCGTGCAGCTGCCCGAGGAGCACGGCATCGTCTTCCCCGGCGGGTATTACCTGCCGGGCGGTGAGCACCGCGCGTTCGAGGGCTTCACGCCCGGCATGGCCCTGGACCGGGTCGTGCGCAGCCCGAACGGGGAGGACGTGCTGTTCGTCTTCTACGATCAGGACTCGGGCCGCAGCGCCCTGCTGGTGTACAACCTGATCCGCCGGGAGGTGCAGACGCCCATCAGCGCCCACGGGGACGCCGCGCTGCCCGACGGGCGCATGGTGCTGTTCCAGGCGGAGGCCGAGCCCACGCAGGTCCACGCGGTGCAGGTGTGGCAGACGCCCTTCACGAGCGACGTGTTCGCCGCGCAGCGCCCGCCCGGCACGTCGTTCCTGGGCCGGCTGGGGAACGCGGAACTCGTGCGGGGCGTGTCGAACCTGCTCGCCCTGGCGAGAGCCGCGCAGACGCCGGAAGTCACGGCCGCGCAGTACGCCGCGCTGGCTGAGCAGGCCCGCCGCCTGCCGGACACGCACCACTGGCTGGACGACGAGCACACGGGCGGCGCGCGCACGCTGCTGCGTGACGTCACGGCCGCCGCCGAGGCGGTGCTCGACGAGTTCGAGAAGGTGCAGGCCCTGCGCGTCCAGGCGGCGCAGACCCTCGCGGACGTGCAGGGCGCGGTCCGCCGCCGCCTGACGACCCTCGACCCGGAGGGGTGGCGCAGCCTGCCGGAGTTCGTGACTGCCCTGGCCGAGCTGACGGCGCTGCGCGCCCGCCTGCTGACGGTGCGCGAGACCCGCTCCATCGACGTGGGGGCCGTGGACGCCCTGCTGGCGGAGGTGCAGGCGGCGCACGCGCGGGTGGGCGGCGCGACCGGCAGCTACCTGGCCGACCCGGCCGCGCTGGCCCCGTTCCACGCGCAGCTGGACACGCTGAACGCGCAGGTAGAGGCGGCGGGCACCACCCGCGAGCTCGCCGCGGCGCTGGAAGCGCTGGGCACCCTGGCGACCGAACTGGACGTCCTGTCGGACATGCTGGGCTCGCTGCCCGCCGAGGACCCGGTGCAGCGCACCCAGGTCGTCGAGGGGGTCTCGGCGCTGTACGGCCGCCTGAACGGCGTGCGCGCCCGCGCCGAGGGGCAGCGCCGCAGCCTGGGAAGCGGGGAACTCACCGCGCGCTTCGCGGCGCAGTTGGCGCTGCTCGCGCAGACCGTCACCGGCGCGCTGGGCACCGCCGACACGCCCGAGAAGGCCGAAGAGGGCCTGTCCCGCGCGCTGCTGGCCCTGGAGGAACTCGAAGGGCAGTTCGGGGAGCACGAGGCGTTCCTGCCGGACATCCTCGCCCGGCGTGAGGAGACCGTGGAGGCCTTCGAGTCCCGCCGTCAGGCGCTGCTCGACGAGCGGCAGCGCCGCGCGCAGGGCGTCGCCGACGCTGCCGACCGTATTCTGGCGGGCCTCCCGGCGCGCGCGGCGCGCCTGACCGATCAGGACGCCCTGAACGGCTTCTTCGCTGGGGACGCGCTCGTGCTGAAACTGCGCGACCTGACCCTGAAACTGACCGAGCTGGGCGACAGCGTCCGCGCCGGGGACATCGAGGCCCGCCTGAAGGCCGCGCGCGATCAGGCGCTGCGGACCCTGCGTGACCGCGCCGACCTCGAAGGGGACGGCGGCGCGCTGATCCGCCTGGGCCGCCACCGCTTCAGCGTGAACACCCAGACGCTGGACCTGACGCTGCTGCCGCGCGGGGAGCACCTGGCGCTGCACCTGACCGGCACGCAGTTCATGGAGCCGCTGCGCGACCCGGCGCTCGACTCGGGCCGCGCGTACTGGGACGTGACGCTGGAGAGCGAATCGCCGGACCTGTCCCGCGCGGAATTCCTGGCCGGGGAGGTCCTGGCCGCCGCGCGGGCAGGGCAGGAGGGCCTGACCCTGGACGCCCTGCGTAGCTTGACGCCGGACGCGCGGGCCGGACTGGTCGCCACGTTCGCCGCCGCCCGCTACCGCCAGGGCTTCCAGCGGGGCGTGCACGACCACGACGCGGCGCTGATCCTGAACGCGCTGCTGCCGCTGCTGGACGCCGCGGGGCCGCTCGTCGCCCCACCGGAGGCGCGCGCGCTGGCCGCCGCATTCTGGGCGCAGGCCGACGCGACCTGGACGGCGCGCCTGACCTCCGCGCGGGCGGTGCAGGCGCTGCTGGGCAGCGGCGCGGCCCTCGCGGACGCCCGCAAGGCCCTGGAGGACGCGCTGCGTGAATTCCTGACCCGCGTGCCGCTGCCCATTCCCGACGCCGTGATCCCGGAGGCCGCCGCGTTCCTGACGGAGGCGGCCCCGGACGTGGGCGGCGTCTTCCCGTTCACGCAGGCCGCCGCCGACCTGAACGCCGCGCTGGACGGACACTTGCGCGCCGCCGGGCAGCCCGACGCCCTGCGCGTCAGCCTGGACGCCCTGCGGGACGACCCGGTCCAGGCCTGGACCCTCACACACGCGTGGCTGGACGCCCTGACCGGACGGGACGACACCCGCGCCCTGGCGCGCTTCGTGCCCGAGGCGGTCGCGCTGCGCCTGTACGGGGACGCCCTGCGCGCCCAGCCGCGCCCCGTCACGCTCGACGCGACCATCACGGGGCTGCTGAGCGACCACCCGCGCCTCCAGGGCGGCACGCTGCACCTCGCCGCAGACGACCTGCTCGGCCGCCTTGCCACGCACGCCCGCAGCTTCCTGCCGGGCCTTCAGGCCTTCCAGGCGCAACGGCAGGCGGTGCTGACCCGCGAACGGGCCCGGCTGCGCCTCGCGGAATTCCAGCCGCGCCCGCTGACCTCGTTCGTGCGCAACCGCCTGATCACCGACGTGTACCTTCCCCTGATCGGGGACAACCTCGCCAAGCAGATCGGCGCGGCCGGGGACGGCAAACGCAGCGATCTGATGGGCCTGCTGCTGCTGATCTCCCCGCCCGGCTACGGCAAGACCACCCTGATGGAATACGTCGCGCACCGCCTGGGCCTCGTGTTCGTGCGCGTCAACGGCCCCAGCCTCGGTCACGCCGTGCGTTCGCTCGACCCGGCGCAGGCCCCGGACGCCGCCAGCCGCCAGGAACTGGAGAAACTCAACCTCGCGCTGGAGATGGGCGGGAACGTCATGCTGTACGTGGACGACATCCAGCACACCCACCCGGAATTCCTGCAGAAGTTCATCGCCCTGACCGACGGCACCCGCCGCATCGAGGGCGTCTGGAACGGAGAGCCGCGCACGTACGACCTGCGCGGGCGGCGCTTCGCGGTCGTCATGGCCGGGAACCCCTACACCGAGACCGGCGAGGTGTTCCGCATTCCCGACATGCTCGCCAACCGCGCCGACGTGTACAACCTCGGCGACGCGCTCGGCGGCATGCAGGACGCCTTCCTGCTCTCGTACGTGGAGAACAGCCTCACGAGTAGCGCCGTGCTCGCGCCGCTGGCCGGGCGGGACCTGAGCGACGTCCCGAAACTCGTCGCCCGCGCCCAGGGCCACGAGGATCCCGGCGAACTGTCGCACCCGTACAGCGAGGCGGAACTCACGGAGATCCTCGCCACGCTGCGCCTGCTGCTGCGCGCCCGCGACACGCTGGCCCGCGTGAACGCCGCGTACATCGCCAGCGCCGCCCAGGCTGACCGCGACCGCACCGAACCGCCCTTCAAGCTCCAGGGCAGCTACCGCAACATGAACAAGATCGCCGAGAAACTCAGCCCCGTCATGAACGACGCCGAACTGGACGGCGTGATCGGCGACCACTACCGCGGCGAGGCGCAGCTCCTCACGACCGGCGCGGAGGAGAACCTCCTGAAACTCGCCGAGCTGCGCGGCACCCAGACGCCCGAGCAGGCGGCGCGCTGGGCGCAGATCCGCGAGAATTACGCCCGCGAACGCCGCATGGGCGGCGCCGACGGGGACACCGGCGCGCGGATGGTCGCGCAGCTGGCCGACATCGCGGGCGGCCTGGACCGCCTGAGTCTGGTCCAACCTCCTGCGTTCCAGGCGGCACCCTCCCCCGTGCCCGCCGAGCCGCTGGCGGCGCAACTTCAGCCCCTGCTGGCCCCGCTGATCGCCGCCCTACGTGACCGCCCGGCTGTCACGGCCCAGCGGCCCGACGCCGACCCGCCGGGCGACGCGATCACCCCGCTCATTGCCGCCCTGGCCAGCGTCGTGCAGGGGCAGCAGACAACCAACGCCGCCGTGCAGGAACTGGCCGAGGTCATCCGCAGGCGGCAGAACGGCATGCGGCCCCTGGGCGGCCCGCCCGGCGGAGGGCGGCACGAGGGCAGCTGAGCGCGCGTGAGCCGGTGAGCGGCGTCCCGGCAGCGGAGAAGCCCACCGGACGGCGGTGACCGGTCGGTGTCCGGTGGCGGTCTGACCGCGGTGTTCGGTTTCATCGAAGGACGAACAGTGCGCCCCTCGCCTCCACCTCACCCCCCTGCCATGCTCAGGTGCTCGCTCTGCTCGATTCAGAGGTCGTGAAAGTCCCCCTGAAAACCGCTGTGAATTCTGCTGTGAGCGCTCGGCGCGGCTGCATCTGAACGGCCGAAGAGGACCGGCGTGACGGTGACCCCCGCCGGCGTGGAGCGCCGCAGGGCGCCGAGGATCAGGGGGCGCACGTCAACTCCTCCTGGCTGCTCCAGGTGCAGCGGAGCTGCTGGCCGCCGGGCACGGTGGCGTCCAGCACGTCGCCGTCCCGGGCATCCGGCGCGAGAACGTACCCGTCGCCCATCAGGGTCAGCGGCTGACCCTGCCACTGCACGGCGGTTCCAGGTGGGACAGGCAGGCGGCGCAGGGGTTCACGGCCCAGGTCGGCGGTCAGGTCGGCGGTCTGCAGGTCCTCCGGGCCGAGCTGAACGGTCCATTGCGACTGCCGGACCGTCCACCCGAGCGGCAGGTGGTCCGGGTTGACGGTCAGGGTGACCGCCTGCTCGGGAACGACACTGAAGGCCACGCGGCCGTCCGCGCCGGTCGGCAGGGTCAGGTCGCCCAGCGTCACGGGCAGGTCCGGGACGCCCAGGTGGACCATCAGGACCGCCGGGCCGCCGGAGGGCACGAGGTGACCGTCCAGGGTGACGCCGCTGCTCACGGCCACGCGCGTGCGGGTGCCGACCTGCAGCGTGACGTCCGCCGGTCCGCGCGCCCGCACCTCCAGGGGGGTCCGGTCGGTCGCGGCCGTGGCGGTCACCGTCCAGTTCTCGGCCCGGCCGGTCACCGAGGCGCTCAGGTGCGGGGCGCCGCTCTGCGCGGTCACGCGGACGTCCGGGCTGGGCGTCCAGACGAGCCGCACGCCGGCCGTCACGCGGCCCTCCTGCACGGCGACGCTGGCGGTGGTGACGGTCTGGGGCGCCGGCCAGTCCTGCACCTGCACGCTGCCGCGCAGGGCGGGTTTCCCCCGCTCGACCTCGAGGTCCAGCTGACCGGTGACCTGACCGCTCAGCGTGCCGCTGGCGCCCACGGCCACGCGCTGCACCTGTCCGCCGGTGACTTGCACGCTGGTCTTCAGGGTGGTGTCCGCCTGCCGGGCCAGGGCGAACTGCGCCTGCTGCGGATCGAGACTGGCCTGCGCGCTCCACTGGCTGCCGTCCGCGGCGAGCCAGGTGGCGCTGACGGCGGCGCCGGGGTCCCGACCGACCGCGCCGCTGAGCGTGACGGTCATCCCCGGGGACGGCGAGGCGGTCACGGTGCCGCTGGCCTGCCAGCTGTCCGCGCCGAACTGCACGGTGAGCGCCGCGTCAACGTCGTGCGGGGCGGGGCGGGTGCGGCGCAGGTCGACGGGGAGACTCAGGGTCCGGGTGCCCGTGCGTTCCCGCATGGTGACGGTCACCCGGCCGCTGACCGGCGGCCAGGACGCGGTGTCGATCGTGGTCCGCCCGGCCGCGTAGCGGCCGCTGTACAGCAGGGCCGGGCCGAGGTGCACCTCGACCGTGCCGGGCTGCTCGGCGTTCAGGATCAGCGGGGCCGGCTGGGCGCGCGGCGCGGTGCGGGTCAGGCGCACCTGCCAGGGCTCTGCGCTGAGGCTGCAGTACTCGACGCTGGCACTCAGGCGGGCGCCGCTGGGCTGAACCTGCCCGTACTGGGCGCGCAGGTTCAGGCTGGTGACCTTGCCGGCGCTCACCTCGCCCTGCAGCTGAACGGCGGGGTTCACCTGCCAGCTCAGCTGGGCGCGGGCCGCGGCGCCCTGATCGCTGTCGAGCTGCACGTCGCCGCGCAGCACGGCGCCGGCGGTGGGCTGCGCGGCGCGGGCCGCGCGGGGCGGGACCGGTGGGGTCGGCAGGGTCAGGGTCACCTGCAGGGTGGACCGGTCGAGTCGGGCGGGGTACGGCACGGGTTGCCACGCGCCGTCCGGGCACAGCGGCTGCGCGCCGAACGGCTTGAGGTCCCCGATGAGGATCAGCAGGTCCGCGCCGTCCTCGGCGATCAGCGCGTCGCCCTGGACCTGCCCGTCCACGATCAGCTGAACGGGCAGGTTCTGGCAACTTAAAGTGCGTCTGAAAAACGTGCTGGCGCAGGTTTCCCCAGAGGCGTCGTGCGCGCACGGTAGAGGTCGGAGGTGGGGTACCCATGACCCGAGCTGCGTATCCAAACGATCTGACCGACGCCGAGTGGAACGTACTTTTTCCCCTTCTATCGCAAGCATCACCCATTGGTCGTCCACGGAAGTGGTCGCTGCGAGAGATCCTGGACGGGATCTTCTACGTGCTGCGAGGTGGGATTGCCTGGCGGTCGATGCCACACGACCTCCCCCCCTGGCAGACGATCTATCACTATCACCGCCTATGGCGACTGCGAGGTGTCTGGGAGGCACTTCATACGGTCCTTCGGGAGTTGGTCCGCCAGCGTGAGGGTCGCGCAGCGACCCCCAGTGCCGCGATCATCGACAGCCAATCGGTGAAAACGACCGAAGCCGGTGGACCCCGCGGCTACGACGGTGGAAAGAAAGTCAGTGGCCGTAAGCGTCACCTCCTCGTCGACACCCTGGGACTCGTCATGGCGATCAAAGTCCATGAGGCCGATATCCAGGACCGCACCGGTGCGGTCCTCCTGCTGCGCGACCTGCCCAATGTGTTCCCACGCATGGAGCACGTGTGGGCGGATGCGGGGTACACCGGTAAGCTGGCGAGCGACATCAAGACCCATCTGGGCTGGACGATGGAGATCGTCAAACATCCTTGGTCCGGGTGGCAGGGGACCTGGGCACCAAAGGACGCACCTCCACGCGTCGTGGAGGTGCCAAAAGGGTTTGTGGTGCTGAAGCGGCGTTGGGTGGTGGAGCGAACCTTCGCCTGGTTGGGGAAGTCGCGGCGGATGGCCAAGGACTACGAAGCGCTGATCGAAACCGCCGAGAACTTGGTCTATGAAGTCATGATTCGGCTGATGGTGCGTCGCCTGGCAAAAGATCCACCCTGACGGTTTTCAGACGCACTTTAATCGCCTGGACATGCTCAGCCCATATTGAGATTGAAGGCATAAAGACGGCCGTAAGACGAGCAACTCTACTGTAGGTGTGTGACCTCGGCTGCTGCTTCCTCTGACCTTCAGCCGACCGACGCGCGGCTCCGTGAGCTTCTGGCTGTGGCTGATCCGATGGTCGTGTCGGACGCCGTGCAGGCCGAGGCACTTCTGCGTGAAGCTCATGCTCTGGCCCTGCACGTGGGTGACGTGCGCTCGCAGGCGCTCGCCCTGACGCTGCTGGGCGCCACGTTCTATTTCCGCTCGCAGTACCACCAGGCGCTGGCCGTACTGACTGAGGCGCAGGAAGCGGCGGACCTCGCGCAGGACAGTGCGCTTCAGTCGCGGGTGGCGAACAACATGGGTATCTGCGCCGTGGCGCTGGGCCGCTACGCGGACGGTATCCACTGGTACCAGCGTAGCCTGGACGTCGCGCAGGCGAATGGGGATGATGCGGGCCGGGCCCGCACGCTGAGCAACGTGGGCCTCATTCACGTGGAACTGGGCGATTACGAGCTTGCGCTGGAGATCTTCGAGCAGGTCATGAGCCTGACGCATTCGGGTGAGGAGCGTCACTCTCCGAGCATGTCCTCCAACACCATCAACATGGTGTACTCGTACTACCACGTGGGCAAACCGCAGGAGGCGCTCTCACTGGCGCTGGAGCACCTGCCAGTGTTGCAGGCGCTGGGCATCCGGCAGCATGAGGTGGTGCTGCGCGCCTGGATGGTGCCCTGCCTGGTTGCGACCGGTCAGACGGCCGAAGCGGCGCGGCAGGCCAAGGCCCTGTTGCCCCTCGCGGAGCAGGTGAACGATCACGAGCAGCTCGCCAACGTCCGGATGTTCTACGGGCAGGCGCTGGCCCAGATGGGGCAGCTGGACGCCGCGTACGAGCAGCTGCAACTGGCGCTGGGAGAAGCCCGCCGGCACGAGATCCGCACGCCTGAACGCCTGGCGCTGCTGCACCTCAGTCGCGTGCACGCCGACCGGGGCGAGTGGCAGCAGGCGTACGAGACACTCCAGTCGCACGAGGAACTGAGCCGGTCCCTGCAGGCGCAGACGGTCGAGCGGAAAGCGAAGGTGCTGAGCGCGCAGATGCAACTCGAAATTCTGCGCCGTGAAGCAGAAGTGGAGCGCCGCCGCAACAACGAGCTGACGCAGGCCAACGTGGCCTTGCAGGCCGCTCAGGACACGCTGCAGTACCGCGCGACACACGACGCCCTGACCGGACTGGCCAACCGGGCGCACTTTCAGGCGGAGGTGGCGCAGGCCCTGGACGCGGAGGAGTCCACCAGGTTCGGGATCCTGTTTCTCGACCTGGACCGCTTCAAGGAAGTCAACGATACGCTGGGCCACGACGTCGGAGATGAACTCCTCCAGGCTGTCGCCCGGCGCCTGACGCAGTCGGTCCGCGCCGGTGATCTGGTGGCGCGCATGGGCGGCGACGAGTTCACGGTGATCCTCCGGAACCTGCGCAGCGATCAGGACATCGACCATGTCGCCCAGAAAATTCTCAACCAGTTGGTCCAGCCCGTTCAGGTCAAGGGCCACACCCTGCACGTGACGGCCTCCATCGGTGCCGCCGTCGCCCCGCGCGACGGGCAGGACGTCACCACCCTCCAGCGGCACGCCGACATCGCCATGTACCGCGCCAAGCAGGCCGGCAAGAACGGCGTGCGCCTCTACCACCCGGCCATGGGTGAGGCCGCGGCTGAACGCGTGGACCTGGAACGCGACCTCCGGCAGGCCCTGGACGGCCAGCAGTTCACCCTGCACTACCAGGGCCAGTTTGATGGCGCCACCGGCGCGCTTCAGGGTTTTGAGGCGCTGGTCCGCTGGCAGCATGCCACCCAGGGCGTGCTTCTGCCGAGTAAGTTCATCGGCTTGGCTGAGGAAACGCAGCTGATTCTGCCGCTCGGCGCGTGGGTGCTGCAGGAAGCCTGCCGGCAGGCCGCCGCGTGGCACGCCGTCACTCCGGGGCTGACCATCAGCGTGAACGTCAGCGCGGTGCAATTCGAGCATCCGGGCTTCAGCGCCGCCGTGCGTGAGGCCCTGGACCGCTCTGGCCTCCCGGCCGGGTGTCTGATCCTGGAACTGACGGAAAGCGCCGTGCTGCGCGATCCGGCGGCGGCGGCGCAGCTGACGCACCTCAAGCGCCTTGGCGTCCGGGTGGCGCTGGATGATTTCGGAACGGGGCAGAGCAGCCTCAGCCTCCTCCACAGTCTGCCCATTGACGAGCTGAAGATTGACCGGTCGTTCGTGCAGTCCGCGAACCGCGTGCTGCTGGAAGTCATGCTGCACCTCGCGCAGGGCCTGAACCTGCGCGTGGTCGCCGAGGGCGTGGAAACTGCGGATCAGCAGGCGCTGCTCCGGACGCTGGGTTGCGACAGCCTCCAGGGTTACCTCCTGGCGCGTCCAGGGCCAGCGGAAGACGCGCGGTCCCTGCTGACCCCGTAATGCGGGGCGACGTCATTCAGGCGCAGGGCATACCCGACTGGATCGTGACGGGTCCCCATGCACCAGACCGATCAGGGCCCGTCAGGTCTGGTGGCCTGGGTGAGCAACAGGGCTGGGCCGGAGACAGCCGCCCGACCGCGTTGAACGACGGCCCATGACGTCTTCAGGTGACCTTCACCCAATTCGAGCATCGTTCCTCACCGATGCGTGGGCGCCCGTCACGGCGTTGACACGTCCCACTTCGGCGCGCGCGGCAGAGTGGAACGGTTCCGCCAGCGCGGCGGACACGTGACAGGGGACGGTTCTGGCAACTTAACCTCGGCGGAGCCGAAGAAGCTCAGCAGGTCGCTTGAGAATCAAGCGAC